>JBKBIC010000061.1:0-22463 GCA_046299435.1 Saprospiraceae bacterium | reverse complement strand
CACCTGCTTTTCATCTGTAAAAACTGCGCTCATCCGCGACTCAACTCAATGAAGAATACATACTATGACCTCGTAGCCCAAACCTTCGATTTCCCGCAAGACGGATTCAGCCTCCGAAACAATCGCCTGCTGTTCAACGAGATAGACATCCACGAACTTATCCAAAAATACGGCACGCCGCTCAAACTCACTTACCTACCCAAGATTGGCGAGAAAATCCAGTTCGCCCGCAAGCTCTTCCGAGATGCCATCCAGCGGCACAATTACAACGGAAAATACATCTACTGCTACTGCACCAAAAGCTCGCATTTCGCCTTTATTCTAAACGAAGTGTTGGAAAATGGCACCCAGTTGGAAACTTCGTCAGCCTTCGATGTTGACCTGATTCTGAGGCTTTACCGGCAAGGGAAAATCAACAAAAGCACGACCATCATCCACAACGGCTACAAGCCCAAGGAATATGTCGAACGGATTGTGCGACTGATTCAGGAAGGTTTCCACAACGTCACGCCCGTCTGCGACAACGCCGAGGAACTCGAACGCTACGACGCAATGCTCAAAAACGGCACCTACCAAATCGGCCTCCGCATGGCCACCGAAGAAGAGCCGAACTTTGAGTTTTACACTTCCCGGCTGGGCATCCGGCAAAGCGAGGTGCTGAATTTTTACAAGGAGCGGATTGCGAACAACCCAAAATTCCAGCTCAAAATGCTCCATTTTTTCGTGGACGTAGGCATCAAAGACACCATCTACTATTGGAGCGAACTGAAAAAAGGTATCAAAACCTACTGCAAACTCCGCCAAATCTGCCCTACCCTATCCGCGCTGAACATCGGCGGCGGTATGCCCATCCGCAACTCGCTTAGTTTTGAATACGATTACCCGTACATGGTCTCCGAAATCGTGCGGATGATAAAAGAGACTTGCGACGACGAAGGCGTGCCGGAGCCGGATATTTACTCGGAATTCGGGAAATTCACCGTCGGCGAGAGCGGCGCGACCATCTTCTCCGTGCTGGGCAAAAAACAGCAAAACGACGCGGAGGAATGGTACATGCTCGACAACTCGCTCATCAATACCCTGCCCGATAGCTGGGGCATCAAAGAGCGGTTCATCCTCCTGCCCATCAACCACTGGGAGCGCGAGTACCAGCGCGTCAACATCGGTGGCATCAGCTGCGACAACGCCGATTATTACAATTCCGAGGCGCACATCAACCAAGTGTACCTGCCCACTTACGACGAAAAAAAGGACGATCCGCTTTATATCGGCTTCTTCCACACGGGTGCTTACCAAGAATCGTTGAGCGGTTACGGCGGCCTGAAACACTGCCTTTTGCCCGCGCCGAAGCACATTTTGGTCAATAAAAACTATTACGGCGAATTCGTGGATTGGCAGGTTTTCGAGGAGCAGAGCTCGGACTCGATGCTGAAAATCTTGGGATATTGACCCCCTCCTTGCCCCCTGAATGGGGAGTTGCCCTACTGGAAATAATCCCCCTTCAGGGGGCAAGGGGGGGATATCACAAACTCCAATGCCCCAGATATTTCAAAAAAAGTTTCGTCAAATTCTCCGCGTCCGAAATGCCCCGGTGATGCATCCCGGTGAAAAGGATGCCCTCCTTTTCCACCGCCTTTCGGAGGCCAATGCCCTGTTTCATGCGCTTCATCAGGCGGTACTGTTCTTTCAAGTTGACGTGGTGCTCCGCCCAAGCAGCGGGCAAGCGGTGTAGTTGGCAATCGGCCACAAACATCTTGCGGTCAAAACTGCCCCATGAGCACAGCACATATTCCTCCTCTTCGATGCGCGCCCAATCCATAAACTCCTGAATCACAACGGGAAACGTGTCCGCACGGCTCACGTCGCCCTGCTCGATGCCTGTCAGTTGGCGGCAAAACGGCGACAAGTTCGGATGCACCACAGGCCGCACGAAACGGCTGAATCTGCCGCGCACCTCGCCAAAGTGGTTGACTCGGAAAGCTCCAATCTCAATCGTTTCCTGCACATAGCCCGCCGGGGGATTTTCCCAGCAAGTGGCTTCGAGGTCGTAGATGATGTAGTTCATATTGTGGTCAAAAAATCAGGGAAAACGACAGAACCGACGCACTGCCAACTGAATAAGCACTCAAAAAAGCATCATCTGTCGTGCTTCTTTCTCTGCGGTGCAAGTGCGGCACCAACCAGCCGCAAAATCCGCCGACGGCATAACCTGCCAAAACATCCGTCGGGAAATGTTTGCCGGCCAGTACCCTGTAAAGCCCGGTCAACGCGGGCAGGGCCGCTGCCCCACCCCACACCACAGGCCGCCATTTCGAGCTCGGATGAAAATCCGACCAGACCTTCGCGGCAAAAAAACAGCCCGCCGCACTCATCGAAGTATGTCCCGAAAAGAACGAACGCCGTGCATCGGTCCCCATTTTTTCGTCCAGCGGCGCGGCCAAATCATATATGTATGGTCGGCTGCGGCGCGCCAAGTTTTTGGTCAGTTCCGTCAAACCCAGCGTCAGCAAATAAGTTTCAGCGGCCATGGCCCCAGTCAAAAACAGGTCGTTTTGCCGGATTGGCTGCGAAAAAAGCAAGCCGACCGGCGCAGCCACCCCGATTCGCAGCAGCCAATCGCTGGTTTCGGCATTTCCTTCCGACCAGTTTTTCATGGCCCGGCGGTCGAATTTTGGACGGATGTTCGAGGCGTTTGCCGCAGCCAATTCATCGGCAGTCAGCGGGCGCATTTTGCTGGAAAGCACGCGGCCAATCGCCAACGTCGTGCCGCCGCCGAGGGCCAAACCCGCGTCCACGCCAGCCCGCCAGCGGTACGGCGAAGCATTTTGGCTCAAAGTCCAGTTTGACACAAGTGCCTGAACGACAAGTACCAACAAAATTTTTTTCATCTCAAACCAAGTTTTTTGAGCCAATGCCAACGCCAAAGTTGCGGTCGGCTTTTTTGGTAAACGTGGAAAACGCGCTGCTCCAAATCAAGGTCGCGCGACTTCCCAATCGGCGACACAAAAGGCTCGTCCAAATGCCCAGCCCGCAAGCCAGCCTTCCGATTCTTGGCCTTCGTATTGGTCGCATCGGCTGACCCGATGCCCACGTTTTCGACCAAATTGACCTTCGGCAACAAACACAACCCATTGTTTTTCAACACACTATACTGCCAAGCATAGGCCCAGCTCTGGTTCTCCCGGCGTTTTGTTACCCAAAATTTGTCGGCCATATATGCCCGCGATTTCGGGTCGGGCAAAAACTCGCTCCAATTTTCCGTCCGCAGAAAATCTTCGAGGCCGTCGAGGTCGAGCGACATTTTTTGCCAAGCCCGCCGCCAGCTGGCCCAGCCCCACACGAGCGCGAACTTTGAAAACAGGAAGCTCTCGGGCAAATCACGGGTCGCGGCTTCCGCCAGATTGGAGCCGCTGATGTGCATAACTTGTTCATCGTCAGCGTATTCGCACAGCATAGCTTCGCAAAAACTGAAAAACGAGGCATCCGGCACACAGTCATCTTCGAGCACGATGCCGCGCTCTTCCTGCCCAAAAAACCAGTTCAGTGCATCGGACACGCCCTCGCGCAGGCCCATGTTTTTGTCGCGGAACAGGGTCTTCACTTCGCAAGGCCAATCAATTTTTGAAAGTTCGGCCCGCACGGCGGCCACTTTTTCGGCTTCTCCTGCCCTACCCGACCGCGCCCCGTCGGCATGGATGTAAAGTTTTTGCGGGGCGATTTCGCGCAGGCGAGCCAGCACAGCCGCCGTGTGGTCGGGGCGGTTGAACACCAAAAACAACACAGGGGTTTTTAGTGATGAATGATGAGTGATGAGTGATGAGTTTGCCAAACGGTTGGTTTTCAGTTGTTTGCGACTTTTTTATACAGTTCCAAGTGTGCGGCTACGCTCTTTTCCCAAGTGAATTTTTGCAGTTGGGAAAAGCCAGCCTCGCGCAGCGCGGCTTGTTTTTCGGGTGCGTCGAGCAGATTTTGGACGGCGAATTTGAGAGAACCCGGCTCGTTTTCGCGGAAATAAAGTGCCGCCGCGCCGCCGACTTCCGGCAAAGAACTGGATTCGTGCAGCACCGCCGGGCAGCCTGCGGCAAAACTTTCAAGCACCGGAATCCCGAAACCCTCGTACCGCGACGGGAACACAAAACACGCCGCCCGACGGTAAATCTCGCCCAACTCGGCATCGTCACGGAACGGCTGATGCAGGCATTTGTCGCTGATTTTCAATGCGTTGAGTTGGCCTTTTTCTGTTTCTGAGAACGGCGACGACCCGGCAAGAACAGCGAACAGCCCAGTGCGTTCGCGCAGTAATTCAGCCATTTCGCGGATAAAAAAACTGAAGTTTTTGTAGCCGCCCCGGTTGCCGACGAACAGCACGAATTGCTCCGGCAGGTTCAGTTGAAGCGGGGCTTTCGGATTGATTTTCAACGAGTTGCCATGCCAAATCACCGTGATTTTGTCGGGCGGGAGCTGCGGGTAAATTTCCAGCAGGTCGCGTTTGGTGTGTTCCGAGACAGCCACGATAGCGGCGGCGCGTTCGGCCAAAAGTTTTTTGCCGGGCACAACCGTTGCGTCAATCGAAAATCGCCCGCCGCTGCCGTGCCCGAATTTTTCATGAATCATGTCATGTACCGTCAGCACGAACGGGATGCCAAGCCGCTCCGCCGTCGGCAAAAAATATGGGTCGAAATATGTCGGGTGCAGCACGTCAGGGCGCAGTTCGCGCAATGCTCGCAGAGAATAACGGCGACCCAAAAAGTTTTGCAATAGTTTTTTTCCGGGAAATTCAGGCTGCGCGATTGGGCGCAGGGTTTCGCCGACAAGTTCCTGTAAATGAATGTTTTGCGTGTAAAAGTGGCTGGGCAGCACGGCCTGTTCGCCACGCGCCCGCAGCCCTCGGATGAGCTCTGCGAAGTAGCGCGAGATGCCGCCGAAGCGTTGCCACGCAAACACTTGATGGTCGAACAAGATTTTCATCTTCAAAAGGCGATGCTGAACAGACGCGCCGCTGATTGCTCGCGGAGCAAGGTGACGGAATACGCGCCGGGCGGCAGATTTTCAAGCCCCGACAAAGTGAGCACTTGGAATCGTTGTTGGCTGATTTTCAAGGACTTGGGTCGAAATTCTTGGCCGAGTGCGTTTCGCAAAACCACCTCGTGTGTGTTTTTAAAATCGTTGCCCACAGCCAAAATCGAGAGTTCGCCGCGCGACCGGGCGAATGAAAAAACAGTGTTGACGGCTTTGGCATCGTTCAAAAGCAGGCCATCAAAGTAGCCTCCGAGCCGCAAATAGGCGAACGCCAGATTCGGTATGCCATAGCCGAGCGCGTTGTCGGGGCGGAAAATTTGGTCGGCGGAAGCGAAGGCTGCGTCCGAAATTTCCGCTGCCGTTTTTTCCGGGAACGCGCTCCAAAGCGCAGCCAAACCACCAACCAACATCGGCGAAGCCACCGAAGTGCCGCTCGAATAGCCGAGGTCGGTGCCATTGGTCGTGGCCGTGATGAGCATTTCGCCCGGCGCGGCGAGGTCGGGCTTGATGCGTCCGTCGGCGGTCGGGCCGAACGAACTGAACGAGGCGCGGCGGCCCTCGAAATCGGCGGCCCCGACGGCAATCACGCCCGGCGCGTCTGCCGGCACGCCGATGTAGTGCCAGGGCTCGTCGCCGGAATTGCCCGCGCTGTTGCAAATGAGCATGCCCTTGGTGGCTGCGATTGTGGCCCCACGCGAACCGATAGCCGTGCGTCCGTCGAGTTGTAAGTATCTGTGTCCCAGCGAAGTATCACTGAAAACCGTGTAGCCAAGCGAGGCATTGATGATGTCCACGCCGATGCTATCGGCCCACTCCGCGCCCGCAATCCAGTTGGCTTCTTCGACCGGGAGCTCGCCGCCAACGTCCTCCGTTTTGAGACAGAAATAAGTCGCATCGGGCGCGGTACCGACGAAATAACCGGGAATGTTGGCGGCCATGACCGACAAAACCGATGTGCCGTGCGCCGCATCCTCGAACACATATTGGTCGCGCTCCACGAAATCCCAGCCCGAAAACAGGCGGTTGTGCGTGGCCGAACTATCAAAAAACGGCAGCGCGTCCACGTTCGTGAAGCCACCGTCCATGACGGCCACCCAAATCCCCTCACCACGACACCCCAAGTGGTACAAAAAATGAGTGCCCAACATACTGTTTTGCATGGTGGCATATCCGAAAACAGGGTCGCCACCTTCGGCTTTTGGGCTGGTAGCCAAGGGCTTGCGTGTTTTTAGTGGCGGGTTGGGCTTGTTGCGCGGCTTGATGTGCCAGCCGATGTATTCCACCTTTTTGACGAACGGGAAAGTTGCGATTTGCGCCGCCGTCGTGGAGTCAGTCAGCAAGGTAGCGGCGTTGAGCCAGCGGGAAGTGTGGTGGATTTTCGCGCCCGTCGCTTTCAGTTTTTCGAGGTAGGCTGGATTGACCGGCAAGTCGTTTTCGACGACGGCGATGCCCGCACGGGCGCGGCGGTCAATGGCGCGGGCCGAAAGGAACTCGGCAGGGCGGCAAGTGCAAAACGGGGAATCGTTTTTGTCCGTGAATTCGACCCAGTATTTGGCGGGTTTGTTGCCGATTTGGGCAAAGGCCGGCATAGAAAGGACAAGGCAGACGAACAGGCCGAAGCGATTTTTCATGCGGCCAAAGGTAGAAGTTTAGGAGGTTCGGTCGGTTTTGGGAGGTTTAGATGGATTTGAAGGGTCGTGCAAGGCAATCCATGCCTTCTGGAACCCAACTAAGCCTCCTAAACCTCACCAAACTTTCCAAACCTCGCTAAACTTTCTAAACCAAGATGGGAGGGAGGGGGGTGAACGAGTGTATCGTGTCGCGGGCGGCGCACTGGCGCGGCGGCGGAATTTGCTTATGAAAACGAGAAGCGTGGCGGGAATTACCCCTGAGGGAAAGGGAAGAAAAAATGAAGCAGGGGATTTGCAGGCGAAGGAAGGCGGTCGCCCGATTGGATGCAACAAAGGTATTTGCATTGTTGGAGCGGCCAAACGATGGCGGCAGGATTCTGGGAAAATCCGGCTTTCCCATAAGGACAGGAACGCGAAACACGGAGACAAGATTCTGATTTTCAAGTGTTTGTCTCCGTGTTTCGCGCTTTTGCGGTCAGGCCGCTGCGGCTATCCGATTGCCTACGGAGCGGCGGTGTTTGATGGCACGGTCGCGGAGCAATTTCAGTGCGCCGGGGTCGAAATAGAGATTGCGGATGTAGTTGTGGAACTCACGCGAGGCCTGCTCTTCCAAAGAAGTCGGCACAAAAAGGCAGGAGGCGCGCTCAAAGGCATGGGCTTTTTCCCAAACATCGTATGTGAGAACTGGCAGGCAATGCGACAGCAACTCGACCCGGGGAATCTCGCCGATTGCCGTGTGCGGGTGAAAAAGCACGGCTTCTTGTCGGCGGATGGCATCCAACTCGCTGACTTGCGAAGATTTCATGGAGAAAAGCACGGGGTGCGGCTGTTCCAATTTTTCGTTGAGGCGAGCAAGAAGTGCCGTGCGTTCGGGGCTTGCGTCGAGGGCGAGAAAATGGACGCGGCGGCGGTGCTTGGGTGTGATAGAGTGGAAAAATTTGAGGAAAGTGCGGGTGGCCAAGTCGAAAGCGCGGTCGTTCAAAAGGGTACTTTGAGCCACGACGAAAAAGCCGGGCTTACCGTTCGGTGTGTGTTGCATAGTGACTGAAGAAGTGTTTGATAGTGATGTTGTTCGAGGCAATGTTGCAGGCATAGGCCAACCTTGACAAATGTTTTCACCGACTTGGCGTGACACTGAAAATCGTTTCCAATAAAAAAACACCGCAAGGCAACCTTTTGACAGTCAATTACTTATGCCGATTCCGTTCTAAATTTCTTCGTACAAGATTCGGGGCGGTTTTTGACCTATTTTTCAGGGTTGAGGCGGACGATTGCTTCCAGATTTTCCAAAATCCTCTCGAAGTCATGCCCGGATTGTGGTACTGTGAATTGGGCTTGGGCGTAAAACCCCTCCCGCTTTTCGAGCGTTTCGGCGATGACCCGCAGCAAACTTTCGGAACCCAACCCAGTCAAAAGCGGCCTCCCGGCAGCCTCTTTTTTCAGTCGTTCGAACAGGGTTTGGGGCGGCACTTGCAGGTAAATCGTCGTGCCAGACTCATTCATCCAATCCATGTTGTCAAAAAAACATGGTGTCCCGCCGCCTGTTGCGACCACAGCATCAGCGTGCCGCGAGGTGTCGCGCAGGTGTTTCCGTTCAATTTCCCGGAACGCCGCCTCGCCCGCTTCCGCAAAAATTTGTGGGATTTTCCGGCCCTCCGCAGTCTCGATTTGTGCGTCCAAATCTACGAACGGCACAGCCAAACGGGCTGCCCATGCCCGGCCAAGCGTGGTTTTACCACTGCCCATGAAACCAATTAGAAAATATCGCATGGCGCAAACGTGCTAATTTCGCGGCACGAACGACACAAAAATTTCACCCAACATGAAAGTCCAGATTCCAATCGCCCTGTTTTTTCCATTGCTGCTCACTGCTTGCCAAAACGGCTCGGACGGCGAGCGCGTCCAAGAAATCCGCGAAACCGCTGGCGGGAACGCCGACATGATTCGCAACCCCATCAGTGCCGACCAGCCGCTCGACACCACGAAAATCGCCCGCATCGCATTTGAAGAAGAGGAATTTGAGTTCGGGGAAGTCAACGAAGGCGAGACCGTGACCCACGCTTTCAAGTTCAAAAACACGGGCGCGGTGCCACTCGTCATCAGCAACTGCCGCTCGTCGTGTGGTTGCACCGTCCCGACTTGGCCCAGCGAACCGATTCCGCCGGGCGGCACGGGCGAAATCGTCGCCAAGTTCAACACCGAAAATAAGTCCGAAAACCAGCGCAAAAAGGTGTACGTCACGGCAAATACCAACCCGAACGAGACGGTGGTCATGCTGCACGGCTTCGTCAAGCCCAAGAAAAAATGACCGCGCCGTCAGTCCCGCACCCATTCGTAAATCCAGAAGAACTCGGCCTCGCCGACCATTTTTTGCCGTCGCAAAATGTCCGCTGTCACCGCGTATTCGGGGTCGGCAAATAGCACGTCGGCGTAGGCTTTGTCAATGAAAAGCACGGGGCGTTTTTCGGCTAAGGTTTTGAAAACCAGTTCGTTGTGCCCGGCCGTTTCGCGGTTGACGAGCCAGTTTGTCGGCAGCACAGGCACTTGGTCGAGCACAAAATCTGCCTGCCCAAAAATTGGCAATACCGCCTTTGGCCCCGGCCAAGCAGCGGCCAAGTTTTTGAGTTCGAGGTATTTGGCTGCCGTCATTTTGTCCGAATAGATGCCGGAAAGTTTTGGGAAAGTATCACCCAGATGCACCCTCATCTCGGCGCGTCTGCCGTCGCGGTACACAAATTCGTGGCCCACCCGGAACACGCCGACCAGCCCCAGCAAAGCCGCGAAGCCTGTCATTTTGAAAAAAAGCGGGCGTTCTTCGGCAATTTGCCGCACAAAAAAGGTGGCAAACCATGCCGCCGCAAACACGCCCGGCGCGGCAAATTGAATCGGCAACTGGTAGCCCCAACTCACCGACCCGCACCAACTGACCGCCAGCAAACCCGCGAACGGAGCCAATTCCGTCGCGCCCCTACCCTGCTGAAACTGAAAAACAAGCCATGCCGCCGCTGCCCAAAACAACAGCCGCGACTGCGAAAACGGGATGAAAAACGCTTGCCTCGACCATGCCTCCCACGCATAACTAACTGATAACCAGCACAAAAACGCCAGCCAACCCCAACCCAGCCATTTGCCCACGCTTTTCTGCGCTTTCAAAAAGACAACGAGCGCGGGCAAGAAACACAGCACCGACCCAGCGGCCACCCTCGGGTTTATCCGAAAATAGTTGACGATGCCCGTCTGCACGGCTTTCGAGCCTTCGGCGGAGCCACCGACGAACCGCAAGTAATTGTCCATCAAGCCATTGGCCCACAGGTAGCCCGCAAAAATCGCCGCTAGCCCAACCATGACCGCCGCCGATTTCAGGCTTGCCCGTGTGCCTCTTTGCACAAAAACACTTGCCAAAAACACCACAGCCATCGGGTAAAATGACTGTTTGCACAGCGTTGCCGCGAACACGCAAGCCGCCGCCAGCCACCAGTTGCGCGGCAAAAACCACAGTCCCAGCACCGAAAACAGGATGCCGTCAAATGTGTGCAGCGCAGTCGGCGGGTAGTTGTGGGCCGAGACGACGAAGGCAAAAACAGCCAGTTGGCAGGGATGAGGGATGTGGAATGTGGGGCGAATTGTGGCGTAAGTCGAAGCGTAATTTCGGCAAAAGATGTCGGCGGCCAGCCAAGAGTAGGCAGCGATTTTGAGGTAAAAAATCCAGCGTTCGCCGAGCGTTTGCCACGTTTCGGGCAACATTTTGATTTCCAAAGCCCGCAGCCAAACAGGCAAGGGCGGGCGCACATAAATCACATCTTGATAAAGTGTTTTGCCGCAAACGACCTGCCACGCAAACCCGGTGAGGAACCCGCCGTCGGATTCGTTGATGCCGAACGGTGCGTAGGCCAGCGCGTAGCCGAGCACACAAGTGACGAACAACACCCTCCAAATCAATGAGTTATATCGATCCATTTAACTGATGCGCTGTTTTTGCAGGGATGAAAATTTGGCTTCGCCGAAGCTTGCTGGGCTGATGCGGCTCATTTTCGGGGCAGAGCAAGCGTCTTTGGCGAGGTAGATTTTCCCTCCGAACTGCCACACGACTTCGTCCAATTTTTCGACCAATCCGAGCACCGTCGCCGTGCGCGGGAAATCCAGCGCGAGCGAAAATCCACGAATCGGAAATGAATGCACGGCCTGCGGTGGTCGCTCGCCGTGCCGTTTCAGGACGCTCAAAAACGGCAGGTCGCGCCCGGCCTGCACAGTTTCGAGCACCCGTGCGATGCCCTCCGGGGCGGTGGCTTCGGGTAGGCAAAATTGGTATTGGACGAAGCCGCGCCGACCGTAAAGCCGGTTCCAGTTTTGGAGGCTATCGAGCGGGAAAAAATATTTTTCGAGACTGATTTGCTGCGTTTCAGGGCGTTTTTTGAGCCAAAACCATGCATTGTGGGCGCGAATGACGACCGAGTTAAGCAGCCATCTGGGGGCAAAAAACGGGACATTTCGCAGGCGCGTATTTTCAATTTTCGGGAAACCCGCGCCGCCGTCGCTCGGCCAATGGTCGCCTGAAAGCAGTACACCCCGACCGAAACCTGCCCCCCGCGCCGTGCAATCCAGCCAAGCCGCGTTGTACTCACGGTCGGCTGCGGATTCAAAAGCGGCGAAGATTTTGTCGAGGCTTTCGGCCCGCCTTGTGGTTTGCAGCACCGTGCCGGACGGGATTTTTCTCAGTTGAAAACGTGCCGACAAAATCACGCCCGTCCAGCCCATGCCGCCGCAGGTTTGCCAAAAAAGCGCGGCGTTTTCGGTCGGCGAACAAGTCAAGATTTGGCCGTCGCCGTTCATCAACTCTATGGAAATCAGCCAGTTGGAGAAGCATCCAGCAGTCTGGTGGTTTTTCCCATGTACGTCGGCGGCAATTGCCCCGCCAACGGTGACGAAGCGTGTGCCGGGGGTCACATGGAAAAACCAGCCGTGCGGCAGCGTCAACTTTAAGATGTCGTCAAGTAAAACGCCCGCTTCGCAGGCGATTTCGCCAGTCGTCGCGTCGAAGGCTAAAATACGGTTCAGCCGGAGCATGGACAGCACACACGAGCCGAGCGCGGCATCGCCGTAGCTGCGGCCATTGCCCCGTGTGGTGAGTGCCGGCTCGCGCTGCCGGACGAACGTCGCAAGTTCCGCAACTGATTCAGGTTCAGCGACTTGGGCGTTGGCAACGGGAAAATTGCCCCACCCGGCCAGTGCGCGGTTTTCAGTTTTCATGCCCGGTTTTGGGTGGTTTCGTGCCCCATTCCATGGGTTGCAGGAAAAGGCGCACGGCGAGGCTGTCGTCAGGAATAAAGTAGTTGCCGAGGTTTTGGGAGGAGTGCAGCACGAAACGGGGCGTACTTTTTTCGGAGCGAAAACAGGTCAGCTCGACGGGCGATTGCTCGCTGGATTTGCGGTTCAGGTGGATGCGCCCGACAAACGACTCCCGGCGGTTTGCGTCGTCAAAATCATCGGCGAAAGCATTGATTTTCAGCAGGTTTATGTCTCTGAAAAATGCTTGCATCTGTTCGGGTGAGCGGCGGAAAATGCCGCCCGGCGTGGCCCAATCTTCGGCGCGTTCCTCCAAAAACATGGGCGGGAACTCGGCCCACGAAAATTCAACGGAGCTGAATTGCTCCGCTGGGCAATCGCAAACCTCCCGGCTGCGGAAATCATCGAACCGCAACTGCTGCCAGCGGCAAGCCACATCGCCCTCGACCTCAAAAATCTCGCGGGGCGAATCGAGCCTGACAAACGAGGATGGCGCGGCATCGGAGGGGCAGGCACCGAGCCAAAATTCGTCCACTTTTTTCGCGCCGACGAATGCCTGCAAGTGTGCGGCTTTTTCCAGAAACAGTTGATTGTCAGTGCTTTCAGTCGCAAACCGAAGCGAGCGTACAGCCGCCAGCGGCATGAGCAAAAGGCGCATCCGGGCAGTCGGGATGTCCACCGTGCGGTTGCCGTGCGTGGCCGACCACGCGGTGTCCAAACGATTGAAGATGATTGGTTCGGGGTCGGCGGGCGATTGCAGGACGATTTGGGTGAGGCTATCCACCGGGAGCCGGATGATGTCGCGGCGGAACTCGCGGTCGCCGTGCAAGGGCAGCCACCGGAAGACGAAACTGCCAAGCAGGATGGCGAGGAAAAGAAAAACGAGATGCTTGTTTTTCATCGGGACGGCTCTGGAACACAAAGGCGGGAGCCTCGTGCGCTTGCGTTAATGCGCTCATTTCCAGCGAGTTGGCGATGAGCGAAAAGTGCCACAAATAAAAACACTGATGCCGTGTCGGTGTACCGCCGCTCGTTAAAAAACATGGGGCGGAGGTAACGTTTTTTGGAACCTCAACATTGATAGCCGTTCCGAGCGCAGGAAAAACGCCCCGAAAAGCATCTGCCAGACCAATCCTTCCTCCTAATCCGATACGAGGCTCCCGCCTCGACTGCCACAATCCAACCATTTTTCACTTAAAATTTTTTCCAAATGAAACAACGCATCAGTTCATGCCTCACTGCCTCCCTAAAAAAACGGGGAGCCGTGCTGCTCGGCCTCGTGGCTTTGCTGCACTTGACCGGGTTTGCCCAAAACCCGACCGCCAGCTACGATGCCGCCAAGCATTTGCTTTCGGTCAACGCCCAAAACGCCCCGATGTCCAAAGTGGTGGACGCGCTTGCCAAAGACGGTTTCGCGCTTTTCATCGTGGACATGGACAAGGACTTCAACGTCACGGGCAAGTTCACAGCGGCCCCGGTGGACGACGTGCTCAACGAACTCATCCCCGACAAGTACCACTTCTTTTATCGCGTCAGCCCGCAGGCGGAAAAAGTGATGTTCGCCAGTGCGATGTCGGCCAGTTCCAAAAACCAACGGGCACAAACAGGCGAAAAAGCCGCACCCGCCTCCGCGGGCAAAGGCAACCAAAACGCGGCAGAGACCATGACCAAACTCTCCGACAAATCTTTCCGCTCGGAGCCGAAGGCCGAAAACTCGGACATGGCCGTAGCCGCGCCGCAACGCAATGCCGGCAAGCAACAAATGGCCGCCGAGGCCGCCATAAAAGAGGATTCCGGGCCAAAAGAAACCGCCAGCGAAGAACCCAAGAAAGGCAACCGGGCCGCTGGCGAGCACTTGGTCGTGATATTCAACGTGACCAAAAACGGCATCGAACCCGTGAGCGCATCCTACGAAGAAGGCAATTTCGTGCCGAGGAACGAAAACACAGCCATCGGCAACCTCGCGTTTGTCGGTGTTGAAAACGGCGAGGTTGTGCTGCTCGATTTTTTCGAGAACCCACTGGAAGCCCACGCCGTATTTGACCCGGCCAACAAAAGCGAGCACGGGGCATTCCCGCAGGAATCGGGCTACGTCGCCGTCAAAATGCCAAAAAAATACGGTGAGGCCGCGACCGCAGGCAAACTCAGCCTCCAAATCGCCAGCGTGGACGAGAAAAACCGCCCCGAACTTTTCAAAAAAATGCAGAGCAAAACGCTGAAAACTGCCGACATAACCCGCCTCGGAAAAGTGCAAGTGTCGGCCCAGCAGCTCGAAATCTCGAAAGTGGGCACCATCAACCGAAATTGATGGGCCAAGCCCGAACCCGGCGAGCAAATCGTGCTCGCCCATTTCCCAACTTTTCAAAAATCAATCAGATGAAAAATATAAAAAGCTTCCTGCCAATCGGCTTCTTCTTGCTGCTGATGAGCGGCTTGACGGCCCAAACCAAAACAACGCTCCTCTACAACGGCCCCTCGGCCAACAAATTCGACATCGTTTTCATGGGCGACGGCTTCACGTCGGGCGCGCAGCAAACGGAGTTCAACACGCTGGTTAGCAATTATTTCAACGCCATGTTCACGCACGACAACGGTGCGCTCGACAACGTGCTCTCGGAGCTGAAAGATGCCTTCAACGTGTACCGCGTCAACCGCAACTCCACCAACAGCGGAGTCACGCAATACAAGTGTAACGACGACTGCGACCGGGCTGCGTCCAACAAAAACACCGCGTACAAAATGAAATATTCGGGCTGCTGGGACTGCTGTTGGATGGCAAAGTCAGCGGACACCGACGCGAAAATCGCCGCCGACCTGAACGCCGTCGGCCTCGCCGGCGCGGAATATGTGGTGATGATTTTGAACGAAACCGGTTTCGGCGGTTGCTCCTACGGCAGCGTGCTTTCCATCACGAAAACGACCTCCAATGCCGTGCTTTTCCACGAAATGGGCCACTCCATTGGCGGCCTTGCCGACGAATACGACAAGCCCGGCTGTTATGATGCTGCCGAACCCGGTGCGCGCAACGTCAGCAAAAGCACGAACACCGACAAATGGAACCTCTTTGCCAGCAACCCCATCACCACAGGCAACCCGCCGGAGTACAACGTCAGCCAAACGGGCGCGTTCGAGGGTGCGCGGTACAAGGAAGACTGCATCTACCGCCCCACCAGCAACAGCACCATGCGCGGCAATACCAACCTCCACAACCCGCCGGGCTACGACGAGTTTTGGGTGCGGAACAAGCCGATGAGCAACTACAACTTCAACAAGCCCATCATCGCCAACTTCGGCGGCTCCAGTTATTCGGACGTGGTGCTGCACTACGGCGACTACCTCGCCGGCTACTTGACCGGCTCGCCGGACGGGTTCACGGGCGACGGCACGTCCACCCGCGTCACCAGCTCCTATTTTACCCTGAAAACCATCCCCGGCGCGAGCGGCGGCTGGACGGTGGACGCGACCGACAAATTCTTCCCCGGCGACTTCACGGGCGACGGCCTCGCCGACCTGATTGTGTTCCGCCCGAACGGAGCCAGTTCGTCGCTTGGCATGTTGAAATCCACGCCTACCGGGTTTGAATGTGTGAAAAAATACTCTGCTTCGCTCCCCAGCTGGCAAATGCGGAACGGCGACCAGTTCTATCTGGCCGATTTCGATGGCGACGGCAAAAAAGACATCTACGTTTTCAACAACACTGATTGGTCGTTCGGCTACTGCGGTATGTTGAAATCCACAGGCACTGCCTTGCAGATGAAAAAACGCTACGACGAATATTTGCCCGGCAACTACATGACCAGCTCCGACAAAATCTTTATCGCCGACCTCAACGGCGACAACAAAGAGGAGTTCGTCCTGTACAAAACCAACACCCAGACCACGCGCCTGTATCGCTCTTCGGGTACGCTCTTGACCATGACCGGCGAGTATTTCCAAGTGCTGCCCGGCTGGACGAGCAAGGCCAACGACCAGTACCATGTGGCCGATTTCAACGGCGACGGCAAAGACGACCTGTTCGTGTTCAATGGCGTGGATTGGGGCCCAGAGTATATGCTCATGCTCAAATCCAACGGCAGCAGCTATGATTACGTCACCCGCTATGACGACGCGATGCCCAACTGGAACATGAGCAACAACGACAAATTCTATGTGGCCGACATCAACGGCGACGGTAAGGAAGACCTCTATGTGTACAACACTGCCGACTGGGCCACGCAATGGCTCGGCACCATCGTCACCAATGCCGCAGGCAACGGCGTGCAGGCCATCTCGAAACAAGACGACTGGATTGGCGGCTGGAACCTGGGGGCCAACGACAAATTGGTCGTGGACGACCGCGCAAGCGGTGTTGACCACTTGTTCATTTACAACACGGACTGGTTCGGCTACATGTGGAGCGGTGCCTCTTCCATGTACCTGAAAGCCATGTACCACGAGTACATCCACACGTTCAAGCACCACGACTACGGTTGGTATTGAACCCGATGCGAAAAAAGCGGCCATGAACTTATATGTTCGTGGCCGCTTTTCGTGTTTTCGGCCCGCGACTTTCACCAACCAGAATCTGAAAATGAAACACTTCTTGCTGCTGACTTTGGCCTTTGCCCTGCATTTGGCTTGTTCAAACTCCAAAAAAGGAAGCACCGCCACTGCTTCGCCCGCGCCGCCAAGTGCCCAGACAGGCAACCCAGAAACCTCCGCCACTGCCCAAAAAACCAGCGGCGAGTTTCACTATGCCGTGCAATTCAAGTTCACACAAAAATCCATCACGCCTCTCTCCGCCACCCGACAGGACGACAAGATGGATTTGATAGTGGCCCCAGCGAACGAGATGTTCTTGGTGGCGTACTCGGGCGAAACGCTCGTCCATTTTTACCGTTTCGCCGACCCGATGCAGGTGCGCGCAGCAGGCGGCGAATCGCCCATAAAATCGGTGCCGGAAGCGACCGCCACCCTGCTTTTCCCATCCGAATTTGCCGACGCAAAACACAGCTCGCAAATCGGGATTTACATCCCGACCACTTATGTCCCCAATTTCAAGGCAAGCGTCAGCTCTGCCACCGCCCTGCGGAACGCCGTCCGCGACGGCAAGTTTGAGGATTTGTACCGCCTCGAACCCGCCGCTTTGAGCGCGTTTTTGCAAAAAATCTGAGACGTTGCCATGCTCGCCAGCCCAGCCATGCCGGACGGACTCCGCGCATGGCTGTTGTTTTTTGGCAATCCGTCAAAATCTGGAAAATCTGAGGGGCAGTGGTTTTTGGCAATCAGCAAAAACGCCCGCCGAACGGCTACCTTTGCTCACGTTCCGATTGTTTTCCAAATCCGATTTTCATCCCATGCACACGATTGACCGCTCATCCTTTTCCTTCCGGCTCTGGGTTTTGGCCTGCGCCATTTTGTCCGTCGGGCTTGCCCGGTGCGGCGTTTCCCGCCAGCAAAACACCTCAATCGAAAACCGCACGACCGAGGCCCTGAACCAAAAAATGGAGCCTTACGACCACCGTTCGCAGCTGCTTTCTTGGCCCGACCGCGTGTTCGACTGGCGCGGCTACCACCAATCGCTCGAACGCGCCCAAGCCCGCGAGGCAGCCCTGCGCGGCGCAAACCCCTGCGACGGCAACAAAACTTCTTGGAAACAAGAAGGCCCCGGCAACATTGGCGGGCGCGTCAACTCGCTGGTTATCAAGCCCGACGACGAAAACGTGCTGCTCGCGGGCTTCTCGGCAGGCGGCATTTTCAAGACCAAAAACAAGGGCGACGACTGGTATCCGGTGTTCGATGACCACCTCAATTTGAGCATCGGCGACCTGACTTTCGACCCGCGCAACCCGAACACCGTGTACGCCGGCACCGGCGACCCGAACATTCCCGGCACAGTGTTCAACGGCAGCGGCATTTTCAAAAGCACCGACGCGGGCGAAACTTGGTCGTACCTCGGCTTGGCCGAAGCGGGCATCATTTCAAAAGTGGTCGTCCACCCCGTCGAGCCGGGCGTGCTGTACGCTGCCGCGATGGGCAACCCGTTCGTGCGCGACGAGCACCGGGGCATTTACAAAAGCACCGACGGCGGCGAGACGTGGGCGCGGATTTTGTTCGTGGACGGCCAAGCAGGCGCGAGCGATTTGGTCATCAATTCCGCCAACCCGAACGTGCTGTATGCCTCGTTCTGGGACCGCATCCGTAGCCACAACGAGTCCATCGTCGCAGGAACCCATGCCGCGATTTACAAGACCACCAACGACGGCCAAACTTGGTCGAAACTCGGCGGCGGGCTGCCGACGGGCGTTTGGGGCCGCACAGGGCTGGCCATGTCCGAGCAAGACCCGCAAAAAATCTATGCGATTTATGTGGATTCGCTGTCGCGTTGGCCGTGGATTTACAAAACCACGAACGGCGGCACGTCGTGGGAATCGCTGAACACCATTGGTTTGCACTCTTCTTACGGTGATTTTGGCTGGTATTTCGGCAAAATCCGGCTAAACCCGACGAACGACGAGGAGCTCTTTTTCCTCGCCATCCAACTGTGGCGCAAGGCCGCCGGCACGACCCAATTTGCCATTCATGGCGGGATGCACGCCGATGTCCACGACCTCGTTTTTGCGCCGTCGGGCACGCGGTACTCGGCCACTGACGGGGGGGTTTACCGCAATTTGCCGGGGCAAGGCCCTTGGACGCGCTGCAAAAACCTCCCGACCACGCAATTTTACCACGTCAATTTTAACAAGTGGAAACCCGCCGAATGGTATGGCGGCGCACAGGACAACGGCATTTCGAGCGGCAACGCCCAGCAGTTCAACGGCTGGGTGGCGCGGGTGCCGAACGACGGATTCACGACCCAGTTCCACCCCTGGGACCAGTACAACCTGTGGGGCCTGACCCAAAACGGCACGGTCTGGAAATCGAGCGACGGCGGCGACAACTGGATTCCCGGCCAAACCTGCCTCGGCACCGTCAACGACCGCTGCAACTGGGACACGCCGTTTTTCGTCAGCGGCCACCAAAGCAGCCAGTTCTTGTTCGCGGCCTCGAACCGAGTGTACCAGTCCGACGTGAACGGCGTGCCTTCATGGGTGCCGATTTCCGGCGATTTGACCGACGGGAACGTGTACGGCAAATCGTTCCACACCATTTCGTGCATCAGCGAGTCGCCGCTTTTGCCCCTCAAATTGATGGCCGGCACTTCAGATGGAAACGTCTTTCGCCGCGAACCGACAGGCAACTGGGTCAATCTAACTGCCGGATTGCCAGACCGTTACGTCACTTCCGTCCACCACTCGCCCACCGCCGTCAATCGCCTGTACGTCACCCACGCCGGTTGGCGCAACAACGAGCGCACCCCGCACATCCACCGCTCCGACGACAACGGCGCGACGTGGGTGGACATCTCCGGCGACCTGCCCGATTTCCCGGTGTACGACCTCCTCGTGCTGCCGGGCTACGCCGATTCTGTGCTGATTTGTGCCAACGACATCGGCGTTTATTATTCCAAAAACCGGGGCACCACATGGGACAGGCTCGGCGACAAACTGCCCAACGTGCCCTGCTTCGACCTCGAACGGAACCCCGTGCGGAAAGAACTCGGCGTGGGTACTTACGCACGCGGGCTGTGGACGTTCCCGCTCGATTCCCTCTTCCGGCAAACGGAGTCGAAGACCGTCGGCATTTCTGGCAAAATCGAAACACCTACTGCACAAGGCGTTGGAAATGTGTCGGTTATCTCTGGCCTTACCAATTCAAGCGGCGAGTTTTCGGCGGAAAATCTGCCCGGTTGCCAGACCTACACCGTCACGCCGGAGCGCAACGACAACCCGCTGAACGGCGTTTCGACCTTCGACCTGCTCCTGATTTCAAAACACATCCTCGGCGCGGAGCCGCTCGATTCGCCGCTCAAAATGCTCGCCGCCGACGCGAACCGCTCGCGCAGCATCACGTCGTTTGATATTTTGCTCATCCGAAAACTCATCCTCGGCATTGACACGGCCATCGCAGGCAACAAATCGTGGCGGTTCTTGCCCAAAAATTATGTGTTCAAGCACCCCGACAACCCGCTTTTGGACACCGTGCCGGAATCCATGACCGTCAACGTGCTGACCAACTGGGCGACCGGCCTCGAATTCACGGGCATCAAAGTCGGCGATGTGAACTGGAGCGCAACGCCCGGCCTGAATGGCGAGGCCGAGGAACGCGGCACTTTTCCCCTCTTTTTTGAAAACCAGCAATTCCAGCCGGGTGAGACCGTCGAGGCCGTACTGTCGGCCAATTTGTCGGATTTGAACGGCCTGCAATTCACGTTGAATTTTGACCCGGCGTTGCTGGATTTCCGGGAAGTACAGCCCTTGTTGCCGGGCTTGTCAGGCGAGAATTTTGGGCAAAACCGCACGACACAGGGTTTGCTCACGGCCTGCTTTGAGCCTGAAAACCAATCACTTGGCTCTGCCCCTACCCCACTTTTCAAGGTCGTTTTTCGGGCAAAAAAGCCGGGCGAATTGCTCGGCAACTTGCGCCTCAATTCCAACATCACGCGGGCTTTGGCATACGAAAGCGGCGCGGCGCGCACACCTGTTTTGGTCGCTCGCGGCGCGGTGGGCCAAACGGAGCCGACGGTGGTTTTTGCGCCGACAGTTTTCGGGAAAAGCGGGACGACGGCGAGTGTGTTTGTGCCGACGCAGGCCAGTTTTGGCTTGCAAATCGTTGACAACCAGGGCAAAACTGTTTTTTCAAAACGGGAGAATTTGCCGACTGGCTGGCACTCGTTTGATGTGCCTTCAACACATTTCGCCGTACCGGGTTCGTACTTTTTTAAAGCCGATGTTGGCGGGCAGGCTTTTTCGGGAAAGTTGATTTTCAGCGATAACTGATTGTGGTTCAATTAATTGAGCCGAACGCCGGGCGACGTGAAGTCGCCCGGCGTTCGGCTTTTAGTTCGCTACTGCTGTGCCGCAGCCTTCATCTCGGCTGCCAGTCCTTCGCCCAAATAGCGTTCGATGACCGCGTGGACGACGTAAATCACGGGGGTCAGCACGACGGCCATCACGCCTTTATAAATATAACTCATCACCGAAATGGCAAAAACCTGCGCGAACGGCAGCCGCTGGCCGATGTACAACGCGATGAAAACCACCACAAAACTGTCAATGAATTGCGAGACGAGCGTGCTTCCGGTAGCCCGCATCCAGATTTTATCCTCGCCTGTGCGGTTTTTGATTTTATGGAAAATGCTCACGTCCACGATTTGGGCAAGCAAAAAGGCCACCAGCGACCCGACGATTATCCACAAACTTTGCCCGAAAACCACTGAATAAGCGGTGTTGTAGTCGGCCACTTTTGCTTGCATGGCGGCCTGTTCAGCAGGCGACCAGTCGGGTTTGATGTGCGAAGTGCGCCAAAAATCGGCAGGTTCGAGCCCTATCGCCAAAAACAGCATCAGAAACCCGTAGGCAATCAGTCCGGCGGTCAGGTACGAAAGCATCCGCACGCCCTTCCGACCGTAATATTCATTGATGATGTCGGTCATGATGAACACCGCCGGCCACAAAAGCACCCCCGCCGTGAGGGTGAAGGAGAGCCCCGTTTGCCCGAAAAGCGACCAGTTTGCCTCCGCGAACCCGAAGGTTTTTTCTAAAGAAAACAGTTTCACGCCCATGAATTCGGCGACCAATGCATTGGTCACGAAAAAACCGGACAGGAACATCCAAAGGCGTTTGGGCTTGGAAGTGAAAAATTCGCGCATGACGGAGCGTTTTCAGTTTGAAAATGAATGCGGTAAAAGTAGCCGTTTGGGTGAAGCGGACAACCAAAATTTCGGTTCGGCGTTTCGCAGTCAACCTTTCATTTAGCGGAGGCCGTGTAGTTTTGCGGCCATTTTTAGCGAAAACGATATGTCAAAAATTTCCATAAATCTCAAAACCGGCAGAGTCGAGCGCGAAAACGAGGTCATCGTCGGCATTGATTTGGGCACCACAAACAGCCTCGTGGCCTACATGAAAGAAGGTCAGCCCATTTGCGTGAAAGGCTCGGACGGGCGCAGCACATTGGTGCCGTCTGTGGTGCATTTTACTGAAAATCAGGAAGTTGTGGTCGGGGATGTGGCCAAAGAAAAACTCATCGCCGACCCCGCTAACACGATTTATTCGGTCAAGCGGCTCATGGGAAAGTCTTTCAAAGACGTGCAGGGCATCGAAGGTTTTTTCGGCTACCAAATTCTGGACGACGACACCGAATCGCTGGTCAAAATCCGGGTGAAGGACAAGTTTTTCACGCCCGTCGAGTTGAGTGCCGACATCCTGCGTGAGCTCAAAAGCCGCATCGAAACCGAACTTGGGCAACCCGTCAGCCGAGCCGTCATCACGGTGCCGGCCTATTTCAACGACAACCAACGCCAAGCCACCCGCGACGCAGGCAAGCTTGCCGGGCTGGATGTGCTCGATGTGGATACCGCGGGCACTGGCCCAGTTCAGCAGCGCGGCGCTGATGTACTCCGGCCCGTTGTCGCAGCGAATGACTTGCGGCTTGCCGCGCCAGGCCATGATC
>JBKBIC010000060.1:16402-22840 GCA_046299435.1 Saprospiraceae bacterium | reverse complement strand
AAAAATCCAAGCACAAACCCTTACCTCCCAAAACCACAAACAAGCCACGCTGAACAAGACCCTCACCCCCGAAACCCAAGCCTCAAACAATCCTCAACCAAAGCGGGCGCAAAGGTAAGAGCAGATTTCATAAAAAAAACAAGCGGCTCATTTTTTTCAAAAATCTCTCTCTCAAAGAAGGCCGCTATCTGCAGCTTAACCAGATTTCGCCCTCTTATGCCTCGAAAACGAGGGAATTTGATCGAAATCAATATTGCCATGTAGGGCTACTAACTCTTCCGCCTTCTTGTTAGAGATGTCAATCAAGCGTTTCTCAACCCCAAGTTTGAAGTCAATCCACATGAGCACGGAATGGAATTGCTCAAGAAGTGGCTTGCCATTGATCTCTTGCCATATCTTTTCCCGCCACTCCTTGAATTTTTGCCTCGGCATCGCCCGCCCATTGCGCACCAAATCCGTTTGGAAGCGGATCATCATTCGATAGGCAGAAGTCTGCTTGTAATTTGCGTCATCGTCGCGGCGTATTTTTTCGATGACAGAGTCGGGGTTCTTGTGCTTGTCGAATTCACCCAGTTCCCAGCGTGCAATGATGTCAAGCCCACAAAAGTACAGTCGCAAATCGGGGCGAACCATCTTGCCAGTTTTGCCCAAGGCCCTGCTTACCCACACACACACAGCGCCCCATTCTTCGTGAAAGAACATGGTATCCAAAAAAAACGACACCAGTATGCTCATGGTAGATCTAGGTAGCATTGCCTGTACGTTCAACAGCCTTTTAGCTAAACCCTCACTTTCTATAAACCGCTTGGTTTCCCCGTATTGGCACATCCGGGCATAAAAATGCATCCGCAGTCGGACGTAATAGTTGAAATACTCGGCATCACCCCGCTCTCGTCGGTCTATCTTCGGCAAGAAGTGGCGTACCGAATCCATATCGAAATCAATGATGGCCTTCGGTACATGATTTGAAACATCTTGGATATACCAACTGGCCTCCTCTTGCTGAAAATGCTCGAACCCTTCCTCCTCGTATAGAAGAGCCGTCAACCTTGAATATTCTACCCGCTTTTGCAGGTGAGATTTGCGCTCATCTTCGTCCATTTGCACCGTTAGCGTGAATCCCATGAAAAAGTGATATCCCATTCGAGCCAAAAAGTACATCCGTCGGCACCGAAAAGAGCGCATCTGATCCACACGTATCCCTTCAATGGCAGACTTCAATGCTTGAACAACCTCCTCGGATTCTGTTGTGCGAGGCATCTGAATAGCCCTGGCGACATCTACGTACAAATTCCGTAAATGCAGCAAACTGAAATAGTCAGAAGTGTATCGCTCCTGCTCATCCCTGTTTGCCCGTTCCATGTCCGAGAACTTGGCCTTGTTGTTGACCAACCAAAACACCCGCTCAATTTGAAGCACATCCAACATCATGTCTGCACGGTCAACAAGCCGCGCCAATTCTTTGGCTCTCACTATCATGTCCGCAGCCTCGTCAATGAATTCATGCTGCCGCAAGAAGTGGATATCCAGAATCATATTGTGCAGCGACTGCTGGAGGGCATGCTCTGTGTTGGTACCGCGCAACACTTGCAACGCTTTTTTGAAGACCACATCTACGATTTTCCCGACCTCGTCTGCAGAGGCTATGCCTTTTTCAACCACCCAATCCGTCAACGAACGCCCCTGTCCAAGCCGCCCAGCCGCATAGCTTGCCAGCAAATCATACAGCCGTTCATATTTACTTGCCTTCACATTCCCATTGTGCCTCAAGGAGGCGCGCAGCAGCCGCCGTTGTCCAGTAGTCAAGTGGGCGTATATTTTTTGAAGAGGCTCGATGTTCATTCTTTATTTCAGATTTCTATTTTTCGTCTGCAAATATCTGAAAATCAATTTTATACATTCCGAAAGCATGAATTTCACCTTCATAAAACGAGCAAAAATTGAAGCACCCTGAGCCTTTGCCCTCCTCTTACCTTTGGTGTGACGAAACAATGCCCGTATATGATTACGAAAATAACCAACAGCAACGAGCTCGTGAGCAGCATCCCCCATACCATGTTCCAGCACAACGAAAACGACGGCCTCATACAAGACGACATTGTCATAAATGCTGCCGTGACAGTGCCCCCAAATTCCCGCACCATATTGGACACCCAGACCCAATATCTCAAAATCCAATACAACCGGACACTTACCATATTCTCTGGCGAGCCGGACATCAACCTAAACAGCCTCTCCAACCAAGACGAATACGAGGAATGGAAACACACCCGCGTGTACATCATGAACAGCAAAGTAGTCATCCACCAATACGACAAATACCCTGACCATTCAGGTGCAAGCATCATCCAACGAGACGGGTACTACATTGAGTTTGGTGATGCTATGTACCTCTACATCAACCAAAACACAGGCTACAACACCGTAACCATTTATTACTAATCCTCATCCAAGAGCATGTTTCTGACGACCCCATCAGCCGGAATATTACTTCACACCCACCCTTCCCAGTCCGCCAACCTCACAAAAGCCCTCCGAAGCCCACACCTGAAAGCCGCCCCCGACAACTACACCCATAGTGGGAACCGAATATGGCACCTGCTCATCAAACGAGCGGGTGCCTTTGTTTTTTCACAGGTAGCCTTTGGCTTGCAAACGGAACAACTCGGCGTACTTCCCGCCTTTTGCCACCAGCTCCTCGTGGCTGCCGAGCTCGAGCAGCTGTCCGTGCTCCAAAAACAGGATGCGGTCGGCCATGCGAACCGTCGAAAACCGGTGCGAAATCAGCACCGCTGCTTTACCCTTCATCAGCTCTGCGAATCGCACGAACACCTCGTGCTCCGCACGGGCATCCAGCGCAGCGGTCGGTTCGTCGAGGATAATCAACTGGGCATCACGCATGTACGCACGGGCGAGCGCGACTTTTTGCCACTGGCCACCGCTCAAATCCACGCCCCCGGTGAAGCGTTTGCCCAACATCTGGTCGTATTTTTTCGGCAAAGATTCCACGACTGAATCGGCCAAGCTTTTGTGCGCCGCATCCTCGATGCGCGGTCGGTCGTCTTTTTCCGGGATATTGCCGATGGCGATGTTTTCGGAGGCCGTGAACATGAACCGCACATAATCTTGGAAAATGATGCCGATTTCGCGCCGCAAATCCTCCGGGTCGAACTCGCACAAATCCACGCCGTCCAGCAAAATCCGCCCTTCCGAAGGCTCGTACAGGTGCGCCAGCAATTTGACCAGCGTGGTTTTGCCCGCGCCGTTTTCGCCCACCAGCGCGAGTTTTTCGCCGGGATGCAGCGTGAACGTCAGGTGCCGCAAGGCCCACTGCTCTGAATCAGGATATTTGAAGCCCACGTTTTCAAACCTAAAACCCTCGCGGATGGGGTGCGGCACACGGCGTTTGCCCACATGGTTTTGCGAAAACGGTTTCAACTCCAAAAAATCGAACAGGTCTTGCAGGTACAGCGAAGTCTCCGCGATGCGCGAAAACCGCCCGACGATGCCCTGCAAAAGCCCCTGCAAACGGCTGAACGCCCCGGCCAAAAACGTCAGCGTCCCGACCGTGATGAGGCCCACGACCGTCTGCCAAATCACGAAGACGTAGGCTGCATAGTACGATAGCGTGCCGAGCGCGGAAAACAACGCGCCCCAGCCCGCCCGCCGCAGCGCAAGCCGTTGGTTGGCAAGGAAATATTTGTCGGAAATGACCTTGAACCGCGTGGCGATGAAATCTTCCAGCCCAAAAATCTTGATTTCTTTGGCCGTCTCATTCGAGGCCCCGATGTAGCGCAGATAGTCTAATTCGCGGCGTTCGGGTGTCCAAGAGCGCGTGAGCGAGTAGGTTTCTTGGTTGAATTTCGTCTCGCCGACGAACGACGGGATGACGGCCACCACCAAAATCACCAGCAGCCACGGATTGAACGCCACCAAACCGCCCGCCAGAAACACCACCGTAATCAAGTCTTGGGCCTGCGAAAGCACCATGCTCATCAGCGCGGTGCGGCCCGCCGTCTGGGTGCGGGCGCGTTCGAGTTTGTCGTAAAAAGCCGCGTCCTCGAACTGGTACAAATCCAGCGTCGCCGCGTGGCGGATGATGCGGACGGACGAATCGTTGTTCACCAAATCGCCCAGCAGGCTGTCCGTCAGCGTAATCGCGCGGCCCAGCAGGCTGCTCGCAATCGCCAGCCCCAGCTCCGCCGCCACCCAATACCATATAATATAGGTGTCGCTCCACGACATTCCGGGCTGGTACACCTTGGCAAAGGCGATGACCTCGTCCACGATTTCCTTGCCGACATAAAGCATCAGCAGCGGGATGGCCGATTGCACGAGCCGCAGCGCGGCGTTCCAGACCGTCAGCCGGGGGCTGACCTCCCAAATCATGCGAAAAAAACGAGGCACGTTTTGCAGCGAGGCAAACTGCTCGAAAAAACCTTTTTTGTCTTTTGGCTGAGCCATTCAAGTTCGGAATTTGGATGTGTTGAAATAGATAGGCCGCAAATCTAAGCCGGGCGCGGCAAGCCGCTTTTGAACCTTATTCGGGCGGAAAAGTTGCCTGTCCAAATTCAACCAACCCCCAAAGTCCAGCTACATTAGCTACATGAAAATCGGCTTTTTCGACTCCGGCATCGGTGGCCTGTCCGTGTTGCACGAGGCCCTGAAAATCCTGCCCAACGAGCAATACGTTTATTTTTCCGACGGCAAAAACATCCCCTACGGCACCAAAACCCGCGAACAAGTGCGCGATTTGTTGTTCGCGGCCTTCGATTTTTTGGCCGAACATGGCCTGAAAGCGGCGGTCGTGGCCTGCAACACAGCCACTTCGGTCGCCATCGAAGACCTGCGCCTGCGGCACGATTTCCCGATTATCGGCATGGAACCCGCCGTCAAGCCCGCCGTCGAAGCCGCAAAAAAAACATCGCCAAATCACCAAACCGCCAAATCGCCAGCCGACCGTGTGCTGGTGTTCGCCACCGAACTGACCCTGCGCCTCGAAAAATTCCACAACCTCGTGGCCCGCGTGGACACCGACCGCCGCGTGGACTACCTGCCCTTACAAGAATTGGTCGTCCGAGCCGAGCGTTTCGAATTCGACGATGCCGTGATTTTGCCCTATTTGCATGAAAAACTCGGCGGCGTGGATTGGTCGCAATACGGCGCAGTGGTGTTGGGTTGCACACATTTCCCGTTTTTCGGGCGGCAGTTCCGGCAAATCGTGCCGCCACACGTCCAAATCGTGGACGGGAACCGGGGTACGGTCAATAATCTCGTGCAAAAACTGGGCAGCAACCTGTCGGTAGGCCCCGGCTCGGTGGCTTATTTTTTGAGCGGCGAGCGGCGCGAGGCGGGGGAGTTCGAGCGGTATTTTGGGCTGCTGGACGGCGAGAAACTTCACTCATTCACTCAATAATTCATTCACTCAATGACCAACTGGGGAATCATCGGCCTCGGCCGCATCGCCCGAAAATTCGCCGACGACCTGCGGCTCGTGCCGGGCGCGAAACTGCACGCCGTCGCCAGCACCGACCTCGAACGGGCGCAGGCTTTCGCCAATGATTACGACGTGCCGCACGCTTTCGGCAGCTACGAGGGCATCGTCGGTTGCCCGGATTTGGACGTGGTGTACATCGCCACGCCCCATGTGCTGCACTGCGAAAACACAGTGATGTGCCTCGAAAACGGCCTGCCCGTGCTCGTCGAAAAGCCCTTTGCCATGAACTTGGCGGAGGCGCGGCGCATGACCGAGGCCGCCCGGCGCAACCGCGTTTTCCTCATGGAAGCACTCTGGACGCGGTTCATCCCGGCCATCGAGCACGCTTTTGACTTGATTGAAAAAGGCGAAATCGGGCCCGTCCACAGCCTCGCGGCGGATTTTGGGTTTCATGCACCGTTCGACCCGGCGTGGCGCATTTTCAACAAATCGCTCGGCGGCGGCTCGCTGTTGGATGTGGGCATTTACCCGGTGCTGCTGTCGCAATTTTTGTTTGGGAAGCCCGCTCCGGCGGACATTTTCGCCACCGCAACTTTCACAGAAACGGGCGTGGACAGGTCGTGCATGATGAATTTCCGTTTTCCCGGCGACCGTCTCTCGGCCCTGCGGTCGAGCATCGCCAACAACTCGCTCATGCTCGCCCAGATTTACGGCGAAAAAGGCACCATCAGCCTGCATCCGCGCTGGCACCACACAAAAAAGTTGACTGTCTCGGCCTTCGACGACGCGAATCGCACCGAAATCAAGCACGACATTGAGTTCCCCTACGAAGGCTGGGGCTACTCCTTCGAGGCCGCGCACGTCATGCAATGCCTTGAAAACCAATTACTTGAAAGCCCAAAAGTGCCGCTCTCGTTCAGCGAGGATTTGACCGAGACGCTGGACACCATCCGCGAAAAGATAGGAATGAGGTCTGAGGGCTGAGGGAAGTTCGCGGAGGT
>JBKBIC010000060.1:0-16392 GCA_046299435.1 Saprospiraceae bacterium | reverse complement strand
CAGGTCGCGCGCCATTGAGTAGGTCGGGGCGACATACCAGATAAGCTGCTTCTGCTTGGATGCCGCATACTTGATGAGGCTGATCTTGGAGACCTGGGTCTTGCCCCAACGACGGCCGGCCACGACGACCCGGAAGCGGTGCGGGTCGTTGAGCACATAGGCGATGGTGGCCCCAAAAAAGTAGTACCAGTCGCCTTTGTCGGGGTTGGCATTGAGGCTGATGCCGTCCAATTTGTCCGAAAACACGGGCCGCCAGCCGATTTCGGTGCAAAACACGAGGCGTTCAGCCAAGTCGGCCCGGATGCCGCCGCCAATCGGGATGGTCAGGTAGCGGGTGCGGATGTCGGGTTCGGGGAAATCGAGCAGCGATACGTCCTCGCACTCGTCGTTGGTGCCGTAGCACTCGGCTTCGGGTTTTGAGATGGTCAGCCCCAGCCCCGCGAACAGGTACGGCGTGACCTGAAACCTGAAGATGCCCGTGTTGCTGATGCGGTCTTCGCCCAAAATCTGCCATTCGCCCACGCCGCCCAGCTCGAAAAGCGTGGTGTAATAGCGGTATTTTCGGAACGTGAGGCTCTCGTTGTGCTTGTCGTCGCCCGTGATTTTGCCCGAATACAGGTGTGCTTTTACCGAAAACTTGGGGTGCAGGTAATGCCGGATATAGCCGCCGTAGCCGAAGCGCGTCTCGCGTGGCTCGATGTTGTGCTCGGACAAGTCACCTGAATAATTGGTGAAACCCACCAGAAACCCCGCCTCGATTGGCCGGACATGAAGGCGTTGCGCTTGCCCGGAAACTGTCAGCACGGCAAGGAACAAGAACAAGAGGTGTTTCATGCAAACGTGAAAAATTCGGTAGTTGAGAAATCGTCGAGGGCTGCACAAGCCATTGTGCGCCAGTAGTTTTCATTTTGTTTTGATGATTTCCCAACGGATGTGTTTCGATGGAACCGCTTAGGGAAAGCGTGTTCCATTTGTTGGCAGGGCCGAAATCGGGCTGCGAAGGTCGGAAACGCCGCGAAGTTTCGGTACACGAATCGGGTCATTTCTACTTTAACTTTGCCGCCCCCGCGACAGTCAAAGCCTTCGCTGCTGCAGATTTGCGGGCCGAACACAGGGGCGCAAGCCAAGCCGCACATCCAAAACTTTTTTCCAGACCATGCCGCTCGACCAATTGCACGAACACGAACGCAGCGCGAAGGAGCGCGGCGAAATGTCTTTCTTTGAGCACATCGAGGAGCTGCGCTCGGTACTGGTGCGCTCGGCGGCGGGCATCGCAGTGGTGGGCGTGGTGTTTTTCCTGAACAAGGACTTCCTGTTCAACACACTGCTCTATGGCCCTCGAAACCCGGATTTCCCGACCTATCGGATACTTTGCAACATTTCGCACGCCGTCGGGCTGGGCGAGCAGATGTGTTTTGCGCCGCCGAAGTTCGACCTCATCGCCACCGAGTTGGGCGAGATTTTGATGCAACACCTGTACCTGTCGTTTTGGCTGGGCGTGATTGGGGCCTTTCCGTACATTTTTTGGCAGTTTTGGAAGTTCATCCAGCCGGGCCTGCACGAGAACGAGCAGAAGGCCGTGCGCGGCGTGGTGGGCGTTTGCTCGCTGCTCTTCCTGACGGGCGTGGCTTTTGGTTATTTCGTCATTGCGCCGTTTTCCATCAGTTTTTTGGCAAGTTATACGGTGGAAGGCACGGTCGTGTCGCCCAAGCTCGACTCCTACGTCACCTACATGACCATGTTCACCATCCCGACCGGGCTGATTTTCGAGCTGCCCATCGCGGCTTATTTCTTGGCTAAAATCGGGGTGCTGGGCCAAAAATTCATGCGCGACTACCGTCGCCACGCCATCGTCATCGGGTTCATCGTGGCCGCCATCATCACCCCGCCCGACGTGGTTTCGCAAACGCTGGTCGCCATCCCGTTCATGCTCCTGTACGAGGCCAGCATCATCGTCGTGCGAAACGTGGAAAAACGCCGCGCAGCCGCGCTCAGCGCAAGCTCCGAGGTGGTGAGAACTTGATTTAGATGTGAGATGTCAGATTTCAGATGCCAGACAGTTTGCGTCGTATCGTCTGGCATCTGAAATCTAAAAATCTGAAATCTCACAAAATAGCCCTGTTGCGGCGCAGTTCTTCCCGCAAATTCGGTTTCAGGCGGTCGGCGGCTTGTGCCAGCATATCCTCGTCGCGGGGAAAGGGGGCTGGGCTGCTGCCGATGCGGCAGCGCGAGTCATCGCTCAAAGCCCGCGCATCGCCCACGAACGTGGAGGCGTAATGCTCGAACAAAACCTCCGTGCTCAGGTCATGGGTGTCGAGCAAAGTGCCGCGCTCGGCGTCGAAAATCTCGACCGTCCCGCTCAGGCGCACGGCTTTGGTCTGCAAAGCCTCCAACACATCGGCCCGGATGCGCACCATGCGCGGCGTTTTGATGTCGTTGCCGTTGGTGTCTTTTTTCACGTTGCCGCGTGCGTCGAGCACATAATTCCAGCCGTCTTGGATGTCTTTTTCGTCGGTATAGGCCCGCTCGCGCACCCGTTCGGGGCTGACATCCACTTGGCGCACCTTGAACACAACCTTGTAATCGAACGTCTCGCCGGGCTTTGCCTCGAAATGGAACGACTTCCAATCGCTGTCCAGGTCGCTTTTGCTCATCGCCAGCAGCCGGTCGGCGAACGTGCGCGGCAGCACGCGGTCGCTCTGGTTTTTCATCTCGAACAGCACATACGAAGTGCCAAGCCGACGAGCCGACGCTTTCAAGTTTTCCTTGTCGCGGTAGCTGCGGAAGTAGCGGGTTTCGAGCTCGGTCAGCGATTGATAAGCATCGCGGGCAGCGAGGCGGTCGCCCGCCTCGGCGCGGCGCAGTTGGCTTTCGGCATAGCTATACAGGTGCTCGGCGGCTTTTTCGCGGCTCTCGTTTTCGAGTTTCCCGATGTTCACGAACTCGAAATGGGCGGCGTAGCCTTCGGAAGAACGCAAGGGCAGCAGCGGCTGGATTTTGCCCTGACGCGCCCGGATTTTGCGGTGCAACTCGTTGACCCGTGCCCAGTTTTCAGGGCGGTCGGCAGCGACGAGATGGTCAATGCGTTCAAGGTCGCGGGCTTGTGCTTTTTCAAAAGCCACTTCGAGGCCGCGCACATATTCGTCTTTCTTCTTCTTTTTGCCCTGCAATTTTTGGACGCAAAAATCAATCGCCCCGTCGTAGTCGCCGGACTCAACGTACTTTTGGGCCGTGCGGCACGAAGCCATCGAAAGCAGGAACAAGGCGGCAAAAAGGGGCAGTGCGGCGGAGAAACGGATGTGGCGAAACATGGCTTTTACGTTTTAAGTCAGCAGGAAAAAAAGTTGAAGGGTTGAAGAGAGGAAAAGTTGAAATTTATTCATGCCCTACGCCTTCAACGCTTCCTCTTTTCACTCCTTACTCTTCGTTCTTGACACAACGTTCGCCCGTCCCAGAGACCCGTTTCCTTAAAACCTGTTGCCGATTCCCCAAAATTTGTTAAGAAACAAAACAGACTGCAAACGACCTTGAACAAGCCGTAAACCCAAACACTTTGGCTGGCAGCCAGCCACCCGAAATTGACTTTCAGAAAAAAGCAACCTCACTATTTTTTCACTGCTTGTTGCAAAACGGCAATTGCGCGGCTTGACACAAAAACTACCATCCCGCGCAGGTACGACTTCATTTCATGGACAGCAAAAAAAACTACGTCTTCGAGCTTTTCTGCATCGAGCCGGGCGAGAACGACATCAAAAACGAGCATTCCCTGCTCAAAGCACTGGCATATAGCGCACGGCTTTGGAACGGCGCGGAACCCACCGAATCGGCGGCCAAAGGCAAGTGGGCACTGTTCGACAAAGAACAAAACATCACGCTCCGCATCCTGCTGGCCGACACGAGCAAGATGCTCACCAACTACTTCGAGACGGCATTCATCATCCGCGTGGACAGCCCGCACTTCGACGACCTCGAAAGCTTCCGCGTGCGGCTGCTGCGCCACCTGAGCGGCACCCTGAAATTCAACCACATCCGCATCCTTTCCGACGACATTTCCACGCACATCGCCAACATCCTCTACCCCGAAATCAACAGCGTCGAAAACCTGCTGCGGCGGTATTTGTCCAAATTCTTCATCCAGCGCGTCGGCCTCAGCTGGTGGGAGACCACCTCCACCCGCATCATGCAGGAAAAAGCCAACACCCGCAAAGGCGAACGCCGCGACGAAATATCCTCGATGGTGGACATGGACGTGGCGCTCGTGGATTTCGACGACCTCGGCGAGCTGATTTACAAGCAATCGTCCGGCTTCAACAACCCCGACAAAATCATCAGCAAACTGCTGTCAATCAGCACCTTGGACGAGCTGGCCCACCTCCAGACCGAGCTGCAGGGCAACTACACCAAGTATTTCAAGGAGTTTTTTCAGGACAAACAATTCGAGCCGCGCTGGAAGGAGCTGTACCGCATCCGCAACAAAGTGGCGCACCACGGCACTTTTTACAAACACGACCTCGAACGCGGCCTGCAACTGACCAAATCGCTCTCCGAAATCATCGAGGATGCCGAAAGCGCGATTGACGGCCTCGTCTTTTCGCTCGAAGAAAAACAGGCCATCCGCAACGCCACCATTTTCGCAGCACAGCAGGATGCCGACAACACGAAGGACGAGCCGGAAAATTTCTACCGGGGCGGCCTGCAAGGCCTGAAAGTCGTCGGCAAAATCCGCCTCCCGGAGGCCCCGCCCGACGACATCATCACCGAGGACGAGCTGCTCGACGAACTCGAAAGCGCGCAATCCTCGAAATACAACTACTACGTCGGCCTCAAATGGTTCGTCACCACCTACCTCGCCAACCGGGGTTTCGCCGTCTCGCCCACCTATTCGCTCATCAACATCCTGATGGACACCGGCAAAATCGAAAAATACGAGGTGAACTCACCCGAAGGCTACAAGGTCACGGCCATCCGCTTGGCCGAGCCGGAAGATTGAACGAGGAATGGTTGTTCGGGGATTTGAAAACCGAATCACCAAATCCCCGAATAACCAAATCACCACTAATTCCTCAGCCCTATCAAAAACCTCACCTCGGCCATGCTCACCCGCGATTCTTGGCGCATGGGCTGCGGGAATTCCGGGCCTTTCAGCAAATACATTTTCATGCCGACGGAGCCGAACAGCCGCTTGCCGAGCGGCCAACGCCACGCCCCGCTCAGGCTGGCCCCGAACAGGTTGAGGGCCGAGCTGCCTAATTGCTGGATGCGGGCATACTGGCGTTCCAGTGCTTTCAGTTCTGCGTCCGTCATGCCCGTGCCGCAAAAACCGAACGAATACTGGTGTTCGAGGAGCGGTTTCGGCAAATACTGGTGCGAAATGCCTGCCCCGAACCGCCAACGGCCGGATTTGCCCGTGCGGGCGAGGCCAATTTCGGAATTGAAAAACCGCTGGAATCGGTCGTTGCCCGACGGAGGATTGTAGAGATAAGGCTCGGTCGGGCGCAGGTTTTGCCCGAAGCCCCAGCCGAGCGCGAGGCCCAGCCGCCCGGCCAGCGGGAACGCGGCCTCCAAGCCGACAGTCGGGCCGCTCGAATTGTCCCAGCCGTGCAGGTTGAAGCCTGTGTAAAGGGCAAATTCAGGTTTGGATTGGGCGAGTCTTTGCGCTTGCAAAACGGGCGAGCCGAGCAGCAAAACGAAGCAAAACAGCGGAACGGAAAAGTTTTTCATACGAAAGCGATTTGGATGTGAGACATACCCGAAAGACCACCGGAGCAAGCGGATTGGTTGGGCAGGCAGCCCGGCAAAATATTGGCCGCCCATCCGCCCCTGCGTTTGCCAAATGTCGCCCAAGGGCAACTCCACGAACAGCCTGATTTTCTGGGCAAAACGGCCTACTTTCGCAGCCAAACCCCGGCGAACCGCCGCATTTTAATCGTTCCAAATCCGATGAACATGAACCGTTTTTTCCTCTTCGCAGCCCTGTTCTGGGCCGTCGCTCCCCCACTTTCCGCCCAAATCAATTGGACGTTCGACAACTCCGACCGCACTTTTTGCCTCAACACGGGCAGTTGCAACGTGGGCGATGTCAATATCATAGCCACTGCCGAAGGCGGATGCAGCACGCTGGATTACCTCTATAAAATTGACCTCAACAACGACGGCATCAACGACGTGAACGGCAGCGGAAACCAGCTCAACTCCCCGCTCCCGAAAGGCACCCACAAAATCACATGGCGTGCCAACGACGGCTGCGCGAACATCCTGACCTGCACCCAAAAAGTCACCGTGCGCGATTGCCTGCCGCCCAATTTGATTTGCATCAACGGCCTCACCCAAGCCCTCGACGGGCCGGGCTGCGAAGTCAGTTTCAATGCCAACTTCTTCATTCTCAACCTCTCCGACAACTGCACCCCCACCAACCAAATCCAAATCGGCATCCGAAAAGAGGGCACAGGCACGGGGTTCCCGACCGGCACAAGCGTCACTTTTGACGAATGTAACATCGGCCTGAACACCCTCGAATTGCAAGTCCGCGACGGCAACAACCTCACCAATACCTGCCTCGTCTATGTGCTTGTGCAGGCCGGCACCAGCAACTGCAACTGCGACCCCGACGGCGACCTCACGCTGCGCGGCTGCGCCCGCACCCCCGATGGCCGACGCGCCGGGAGCATCACGCTCAAAAGCTCCGTCGAATCCACCGGAAACGTCACCACGCCGTACTCAAAAAACCGCACCGAGGTCAAGCCCGATTCCTGTTTCCAAACGCTTTACAACAAAATGCCCTTCGGCGGCAACTACCGCGTCCGGGCTTCGGCCAACCGGAACGACGACCCGCTCAACGGCGTATCCACCTTCGACCTGCTGCTCATCTCCAAGCACATCCTCGGCGCGGACACCTTCCAGACGATTTACAAAACCCTCGCCGCCGACGTAAACAACTCAAAATCAGTCACTTCATTTGACATCCTCGAAATCCGAAAGCTGATTCTGGGGCTTTACGACACACTTCCCAACGTGCCCTCGTGGCGGTTCGTGCGCCCGGTGGCCAACCCTTCCAACACCGCTGCCTTCGCGCAAGTCAAGTTCGAGCACGATTTCAACCTCCCCAATCTCGCCCGCGACACGACCATCACGGGCCTCGACTTCATCGCTATCAAAAGTGGCGACGTGAATTTCAATGCCGTCGGCGCGCTTTTCAACCACACCGACGACCGCCGCAGCTTGTTGCTCCGGGCCGACGACCGCCACCTCCGGGCAGGCGATTTGGTGAACGTGCCAATCCTTTTGTCTGAAAATACCGATTTGGGCGGCTGGCAATTTGCCCTTGGCTTCGACCCCGCCGCCCTGCAAATCGAGGCCATTGAACCGGGCGATGCGCCGGGCTTTGATGCCGATAATTTTGCCCTCTCGCCCAGCGGGCATCTGCGGGCAATCGCATTCGACGGCACAGGCAGGGGCTGGCAACTGAATAGTGGCAGCGCACTTTTTCGCCTGAAAATCAAGGCATTGCGCGATACTGATTTGAGCGGGGCCATTTGGCTGGACGAAAAAACGCTCGCGCCCGAAGCCTACCCCAGCCGCGAAAACCAGCCGACAAAACTGGCCTTCCAATTGTCCGCGCCCGGCCACACGGCAGGCGGTTCCGTGCAGTTTTTCGCGCCGCGCCCCAACCCGTTCCGTGAAAAAGCCACCTTTGGGTTCCTGCTCGATGCCGACGCGGAAGCCGAAATCGTCCTGTTCGATTTGACGGGTAGGGTTGTTCACCGCCAAATTTTCCCTGCCCAAAAAGGCTATCAAACTTTGGATTTGCCCGCAGAAAGCCTGCCCGGTGCAGGCACCTATTTTTTCCGAGTGACCGCTGGTGGGCAGGTGTTTTCCGGGAAATTGCAGCGGGCGGGTTGGTGAAAAATTAACGACAAAAAGCACGACAACTCGTTGAAAACCAACAAGTTTCGTGGCCTTTTGGTGGTGAATAAAAAAGCGAAGGGCCTGTGGAAATTCCACAGGCCCTTCGCTTTTGGGCAGCCTTGTGCAGGGCTTATTTCACATCGGCAAAAAAGTCCTTCACTTTGTCTTTGTGAACGATCATTTGCTTGTAGCTGTATTTGCCAGTGACCGGGTCTTTGACGGCTTTCACCACTTTCACGTGGTCTTTGCCGGAGCCTGCGTTGGCGGCACGCTGGGCAACCCTTGCGTTTTTGGAAACTTTCTTTGCCATGACTCAATGAGTGAATGTGAGAGTGAGTGAATGTGCGATGGATGCTGCAACCGACGGAACAGGCGTGGTTACTTGATTTCGCGGTGGGTTGTCATCTTCCGCAGAATCGGGTTGTATTTTTTCAGCTCGAGACGCTCGGGCGTGTTCTTGCGATTTTTCTGCGTGACGTAGCGCGACGTGCCGGGCTGACCGCTGGTCTTGTGCTCGGTGCATTCCAGGATGACTTGGATGCGGTTGCCTTTGCTTTTCTTTGCCATTTTATCTCAATTTTTGAGTTTGAGTATTGAATTTGAGCGTTTTCGAACCACTGGGAAACGACTCAAAAAAACCAGTCGCCCACAGGCTCAGCAGCCCGGCTCGGAATGAAAGACGATTTCGCCTTTGCCTTCCAGTTTCTTGATGTACTGGTACAGGCCAAGTTTGCTGATGGTACGAAGGGCATGGGACGACACTTTCAGCGTGACCCACTCGCCCGTTTCGGGCATGAAGAATTTTTTGGTGTGCAGGTTCGGGAGAAAACGCCGCTTGGTTTTGCGGTTCGAGTGCGACACATAATTGCCTGCAACTGGCCGTTTGCCCGTCAAATCACAAACTTTCGACATGACTTTCTAAATTGAAAAGTGGATGTGTGGTTGCCGTAGGTTGAAAAAAAGTGCCTGAAACTTTTCGATTTTCAGGCACTTGTCAAACTTGTGGTGACTCCGAGAGGACTCGAACCTCTAACCTTCTGATCCGTAGTCAGATGCTCTATCCATTAAGCTACGGAGCCATTCTGTTTTTCGGCGGGCAAAGGTAAGTTTTCACGCGCCGAAAAACCAAAGCCTTTTCAAGTCAAAGTTTTAAAAACTTTCCGCTTGCCACTTTTTTATCCCGACCGATGACCACAAGGTACATCCCGGCTGGCAAGAGGTCGGAGTCAAAGGCGGCTTGGTTTACTGAAAACTGCTCGGGCTGCACTTCTTCCTCGTACATCAGCTGACCCAGCACGTTGAACACGCGCAAGGTGTGTGCATCGAACGTGGGCGTTTGGTAGCGCACCGTGATTTCGCCGCTCCGGGCGAGGTTCGGGTAGATGCTCATGGCCAACGGGCCGGAAACTCCGCCGCAAAGCGTCCGCGCCGTATCGAGCGCACTGCCCAAGTCAAGCCGACCGCCTGTGGTCGAGATGCCTTCGAGGGATTCATTTTTGACCACGCTCGTCAATATGATGTCGCGGAAACGCCGGGCGCAGGTGGCCGGGGCCGTGCGGGCATCGGCGGCCAACGAACCACAGTCGAGGTTGTAAAGCAGGGCAATCGCGCCGGTGACGTGCGGTGTGGAAATGGAGGTGCCTGTTATGGTGCCATAAGCATTGTTGGTTGAGGTGCTGTACACGCTTGTGCCCGGTGCGCCGAGGTCAATGGAGGTGCTGCCATAGCCCGCGCTGGGTATTTTGTTGCTGGAATTGTCCGTGCAGGTCACCGTGAGCAGGAATTCGCTGGGGCACGAGGTGGGCATATCGCCATCGGTGTCCACGTTCACGGATTTGTTGGCCGTTGCGCCGACGTTCAGGATGCCGACTTTGCCACACGAATCGTACACCGCGCACCAGAGTGGGTGGTTGGCCGCGAACTCGTTGTCGAGGCCGAACGAAGCGTTCGAGGCCACCACAAACGCGCCTTTCGCACCGTTCGTTTGATTGTAAAGCCGCCGCATTTTGGCGATATAATTATAGGCCGCGACGATTTCGCTTTCGAGGGCCACGTCGGCGAGGTTCATCAGTTTCACGTTCCAGTTCACGCCCGTGATGCCCATTTGGTTGTTGCCGCGTGCCCCGATGATGCCGTTTATCTGGGTGCCGTGCGGGGCTTTGGTTCGGATGCTGTCGTCGTTGAACCGGGGAGTCCAGCCGCGAAAATCATCAATGTACCCGTTGCCGTCGTTGTCCACGCCGTCATTCGGGGTTTCCTGCCAGTTGAACCACACATTCGGGCGCAGGTCGGGGTGATCCAAATCCGCGCCTTTTTCGAGCACGGCGACCACGATGGTATCGCCCGCTGGGGTCAAGCCGCCCGTCGCCGCGTCCCATGCCAGCGGCGCACGGATGTTTTCCATGTTCCATTGCCGCCACCAGTCGTCGTCGTCGGGCACAGTGGTGCGGTCTTCGGCCAAGTGGTTCCATTGCGCGGCCAGTACGCCCGGCTGCCGACCAACTTTTTCCAAGACCGCCGCCGCGTCGCTCACCGTCGGGTCGAACGAAATCGTGTGGATGTTCCAGTCCGCCGCAGGGCTGTTTAGCAGGGCAAAACCCTTTTCGCTCTTGCGGTTGAACTCGGCCAAAAACTGCTCCACCGAATAGCCCGGAGCCAGTTGGACGAGCAGTTCGCCGGGTTGGATGCCGGGCTGGATGCCGGGTTTTTCCCGCGCGTTTTGGGCCGACGCGGCGGCGGCGAGAAGGGCAAAAAAGAGGCAGTACAGATTTTTCATGTGAAAAGATTTTGGCGCGAAAATAAGGCAAGCCGCCCGCAGGCCGCCGCCGAAGTTTTCCCATTGGTTCAGAAACTGCCCGTCGGGATGTTTCTGAGGCCTGAAAAATTTCGGGCCAAACACGGTTTTGCAAACCACGCACCAAACAATGGTCTTCGGGTCTGCTCAAGCCTTCCCGAACATCTCCCGCTCCACCAGTTCGCACAAAATATGCCCAATCAAAATGTGCGACTCTTGGATGCGGGGCGTTTCCGCGCTCGGCACGTTGAGCAGCACGTCGCACAGGTCGCGCATTTTGCCGCCCGATTGCCCGGTCATGCCCACCACGACCATGCCGCGCTGCCGCGCCCGCTCGATGGCCCGCAGGATGCTCGGCGAATTGCCCGACGTGGAAATCGCCACCAGCACGTCGCCCGGCCGCCCAGCGGCCTCCGTCATGCGGGCAAAAATCTCGTCGTAGCCGTAGTCGTTGCCGACCGCCGTGACGAACGACGAATTGACGTGCAAAGCCTCCGCAAACAGCGGCGGACGGTCGCGGTAAAACCGCCCTGAAAGCTCGGCGGCGATGTGCTGCGCGTCGGCCGCCGAGCCGCCGTTGCCACAAAAAAGCACCTTGCCATCAGCGCGGAAAGCCGCGAGCATGGCTTCTGCCGCTGCCCGGATTTTGGCCAAAAAGCCCTCATCTGCGAGCATGGCCTGCTTCGTGGCGATGCTCGCGGCAATGGCGTTTTTTATCGTTAAGTCGTTCATTGTCAATGATGAACGATGAATAATGAGTGATGAATGATGAGTGATGAATGATGAATCTGCGCGTTGCCAAATTCATCATTCATCACTCATCATTCACCACTCATCATTCATCATTAAAAAATAGGCCGCTCGGAGGCGATTGCCCCAGCGTTCCATGTCCACGACCATCTGGGCGCGGTCGGTGAGCGGCAAATTTCCGTGCTTTTTCTGCAATGCCCGATAGTGCCTCAGGCAAACCCGCGTCACCGTGACCACGAAATGCACCGCCCGCAGCGCGGTCTCTTTTTGCAAACCCGAAAAATCCGGGATGGCGCGGAAGGCCAAGCGCGTCGCAGCGTATTGATTTTCAAATAGTTCGGTCAGGTGTCGCACATTGTTGCGTTCGACCAACACGGTCGCCAGTGTGCAGATACCCGCCTCGCGGTCGAACCACAGGTCGAAAATGTCGTCGCAGAGCTGGATGAGGTGGCCGAACTGGAACAGGGCCTCGCGCTCCGCTGCCGTCAGCGGATGCGCCAGCACCCGCCGGAACAGCAGCACCGAGCAGCCGCCTTTTTCAGCGGTTATTTTTTGCAAATCGTTGATTGTCAAGTTTTCAGCATCGGTCTGTTGCCGCCCGGCGGTTTCCACGTTGAACACGCGGTGCATGAATTCTTGGAATTCCGAGCGGTCGCCCGGCGGCAGCTCGCGGTACACATTTGCCAAAAAATGCAGCGCGAGGCCGCGCTCGTCGGCGGTCTGGCCGTACTCCTCCGGGTTGTTTTGCCACAAAACACCGGACGTATCGCGGTCGCGGAACGTGTCCACGAGGTCGTCAAAAAAGTAGGCCAGCGCGGCCAGATTGGTGAAAAGGTGTTTTTCGCGGCGGGTGCGCGTGTGACCGCGCAGCAGGCAAAAAATGGCCGAGAGGTACGTCGTGCCATAAAAATAGTGTTTCAGCCGCCGCCGCTCTTTGGATGTAAGTGATTCAGGATGAGGCAGTTCGAGGTCGTGGAGGGCTTTGTTTTTGAAGTATCGGCTCGCCCGCGCAAACGCCCCCGCCAGCCAAATGGTCGCCCGAAGGAGGTAAAACCAATGGCTTAGAAGTGATGAACGATGAATGATAAATGATGAATTTTTTGTCCTCAATTGGCCGGGCGGTTTGCGCGGGCAAATGTCCAAATTTCCCACGCCAAGCAGCCCCAGACGAGTGCGTATTCGAGCGCAATCAGCCCATAATTTTCCCGGAAACCGCCGCCGGCGTAATGCGAATATGAGAGCATTGCCGTGCCCGACCACACGACCGGGAACCGCCAGCGCGCCCGCACGGCCAACACGAGCGGCACGGTGATGTACCACGAATGGACGGTCGAAGCGAGGAAGAGATAAATGGCTGATGCCCAAAGCATTGCGCTATCGAGACTGGTGCCAAGGCGGCTCGCGCCCTCGATTTTCCGATGCCCAAAAGCCAGCCAAAGCACCACCCCGACGGTGCAAAAACCAAGCATCGGGCCGATGAAATAACCCGTGTTGTAGCCTTTGAGCCAGCAGCCGATTTCGCGCAGCAGGTAATAAATGGAGGCGTTGAACTCGAATTTTTGAAAGTACAAATCGAGGCTGGCGGCCATGTTTTGCAGCACTTGCCCGTCGAGCAGCGGCAGCCAAAGCAGCAGGCTGGCAGCGGCGAAAACCAGCCCGGAGCGGAGTGCCCGTTTCCAACCCAACTCCCTGACAATCAACGGTAAAAACAGAACCGGCAGCAGCTTAGCGGCCACCGCGAACGCCCAGCAAAGAGCCGCCGCGCCCGCGTTCTTCCGCCGCAGAAAATGCAGCCCGGCCACCAGCCCAAAAATCATCGCGCCCTCGAAGTGGCAGTTGCCGACGATTTCGAGGATGGCCAGCGGGTTCAGGGCGTAAATGAGAACGATGGACGATGGACGGACGACGGCGGACGGCGGAGGGCCGTCTACCGTCAACCGTCCACCGTCAACCGTCAAAATGGTGGCGATTTCGCAGGCGAACAGGAAAATTTTGAGCACGAAAATGCCGCCCCACACACTGCCCGGCGCGAGTTTGGCGGCCAGCCAAAACACGGCTTGGCACACGGGCGGATAGACCGTGAAATAGTGCGGCGAATTGAGTTTTTCAAAAAGCCCGGCAGGGACGCTCGCCGGAAGGCATTGATTTTCAACGAAATAAACGGGCGGATGCGCGAACGGATGCACCCCGGCTGCGGCCAAGTGCCCGTCCCATAGGAAGCGGTAGAAGTCGTCGGAAAAGTTGGGGAGGCTGAACAGCAAGAGGGCGCGGAGGGCGATGCCCGTGCCGATGAACCATTTTTCATCCGTGCGGGTGTGCGTTTTTTTTCGGAAAACGACCGCCCAGTACAGCCCGAAAAACACGGCGTAAATCGTGAACATCGGCCAGAAATGGTCGCGCTGGGCAAAATAGCCGAGCCAAATCGTGAGCGCGGCAAAGGCCGAGGAGGTCAAAATGCGGGTTGCCATGCGGCAAAGTTGGGCGTTGTGGCCGCAAACCGAGCCGGGTTTGCCGCAAAAAACAGGTGCCGCGCCGGGGAAACACGGAGAGGCACCAGCACAATTTTGGAGCCGCCATGGGTCAGAGCAGTGCGTAGATGTTGTTTTAATCCGTGATGCCTTCGGCTTCGGCCTTGTAGTTGCGGACGATGCGGTGGCGCAGCACGAGGTTGGCGATGGCCTGCACGTCCTCGATGTCGGGCGAGTATTTGCCACGGATGGCCGCGTGGCATTTCGCTCCGAGCGCGAGGTATTGGCTGGCACGCGGGCCTGCGCCCCAAGCGAGGTAGTTGTTCACTTCTTTCGTGGCACGGGGCGTGTTCGGGCGGGTTTTGGTGGCGAGGCCGACGGCGTATTCGAGCACGTTGTCGGCGACCGGAATATTTCGGATAAGCTGCTGGAAATCAAGGATTTCGCCCGCGCTCAGGATGTGTTTGAGGTCTGGTTTTTTGCCGCTGGTGGTGTTTTTCACGACCTCGACTTCCTGTTCGTAGGCCGGGTATGTCAGCGGGATGTTGAACATGAAACGGTCGAGCTGCGCCTCCGGGAGCGGGTAAGTGCCCTCCTGCTCAATCGGGTTTTGGGTGGCGAGCACGAAGAACGGCGAGGGCAGCGCGTGGCGTTGGCCGGAGACCGTGACCGAACGCTCCTGCATGGCTTCGAGCAGGGCGGCCTGGGTCTTGGGCGGGGTGCGGTTGATTTCGTCGGCGAGGACGATGTTGGCAAAGACCGGCCCGCGCAGGAAGCGGAAGTGACGGTTTTCGTCCAAGATTTCGGAGCCGGTGATGTCCGAGGGCATCAGGTCGGGCGTGAACTGGATTCGCTTGAATTCGAGGTCGAGCACTTCGGAAATGGTGCTGACCAAGAGGGTTTTCGCCAAGCCCGGCACGCCGACGAGCAGCGAGTGGCCGTTGGAAAAGAGCGAGATGATGACTGCCTTGACCACGTCGTCCTGCCCGACGATGACTTTGCCGATTTCTTTTGAAAGGTCTTTGTACGCCTGTGCGAGCGCGTCAACTGCTTCGACGCTGGATTTCTGATTGGACATTTTTTGTGAGAAGTACGTGTTCGGGAAAAATCAGGTTGTGCGTTTTTTCGGGGAAACGGGCGGTGAAACGCCCCGTCGCCGGGCATTGTTTCGCCAGACGGCGGGCAAAAGTAAAAATTCAAACGCAACGGGCTGCCCGTTTCTCCGAACATCAGGCGCAGGGGGGCGAACGACGGGCGACACGGCGCAATCCGCGCCACAAAAAAACAAGGCTGCCCGGCGAACGCCGAACAACCCTGCCTGTGTAATTCACCTTCTCATTTTTGCTGGTCGGCCTCGGCCATTGGCTATTTCGCCACGATAATCTTCCGCATCAAATTTTCATTCCCGACGCGCACGAGCACCGAATACAGTCCGTCAGGCAGCAAAGAAAGGTCGAGTTCGACGCGGCTTTCGCCGGTGAAATTGACCGCCGAGACTTTGCGCCCGGTGGCATCGAACACGGTGATTTGGCCGTCTTCGCGCATCGTTTCCGGGAAAATGGCGGATATCTGGCCACTCGTCGGGTTGGGTTGCAGACTGAAACCAGCGGCCCATATGGGGTCGTCGGTGCGTGACACGCCCACCCAAATCTTCCGGCACTTGGTGTCGCTGCCGTTGGCGTTGCTGACCGTGAGGCACACGTCATAGCCGCCGGGGGCGGCGTAGGCGTGCGTGGGGTGGACGGCCGTGCTGGTGCCACCGTCGCCGAAGTCCCAGTGCCACGCCGTCGGCTCGTACCACGAGACGGAGGTGAAGTCCACCGCGAGTGCCTGCGCTGCGTGCCGCCAGCCCGCCAGCGGGCGGTTGTCCAGCCCCAGCGTGTCGCAGGGGCTGCCGTCCACAGGGCCGAGCCGGAACACCGGGAAGTGCGGCAGGTTGTCGTAGCCGTACTGGATTTTGATGTCCTGCTGCCGGAAGTCGCAGGCCGCGCCCGCCCGCTCCGGGTGCCGGATGCGGTGGAAGGCAAAGCTGCCGTCGGCGGGTGTGCCGATGATGGTGCCGTCTGGCGCGAGCTCCAAGCGGTGGAACGTGCAGGCGAACGGGCAGCCAAAGTTGTCGTACCAAGCCACTGCCGTGCGAGACGCTGCGATGTCCGAAGCCTGCATATCAAACTGATATGCCACCACACCCGCCGCGACGTAGAGGTAGCGCGAGTCTGCAGAGAAAGCCAACCCTCCGAATATTTCGATATCGCTGGTATCCTGCCAACTGATGTGGCGCGGGTTGGAAAGCAGCCCGCTGCAGCGGTCAAAATCGAAAAGCTGCAGGTCGTGCAGGGGGTTGTACCGTGCCAGCATGGTGCCGTCGGGCGAAAAAACCAGCTCGCCGCCGCCATTCCGGTCTAAGAAGTGGCCGAGCGACTGCGGCGGTTGCGGATGCACCCCGGCGGGGTCGAGCAGCAGCAAGTGGTAGGT
>JBKBIC010000059.1:0-22938 GCA_046299435.1 Saprospiraceae bacterium | reverse complement strand
GCCCGCCTCTTCGTGGTGCCCGCCACGGGCGGCCAGCCGCGCGCGCTGATGGCCGACCGCGCGCAGCAGGTGGAGCGCGCGGCCTGGAGCCGCGACGGCCGCGCGATCTACTTCCTCGCCAACGTCGGCGTGACGACCGAAAACACGCCCACCAGTTTCCAGCACACGGGCTGGTGGTACGAATATTTTTCCGGCGACTCGCTCAACGTCACGAACCCGACGGCAACGCTCAGCCTCAAACCGGGCGAATACCGCCTGTACCTCGACAAGTTCGTCGCGCTGCCGCCGGGCATTGACCTGACGATTTCGGCCAAAGAAGCCGACGGCCAGCTCTCCGAACTGCTCGTTTTCCCGAACCCGACGACCGATTGGCTCAACGTCCGGTTCGCGCTCGAAACCGCCAGCGCGGTGCGCGTGGAACTGCTCGATTTGTCGGGCCGACCAGTGCAAGTAATTGACAACGAGAAACTTGCGCCCGGCGAACACCAGCTGCAACTTTCGCTGACCGAGCAACCCGCTGGCCTGTATTTCCTGAAAATATCCGCCGAAAAAGGCGGCTCGCTCGTGCGCCGCGTGGTACGTTGAATGCACGAATTGCACGATTCACGATTTTGGATTTAGGAATTGCCCCAACCGGACGATGTGCTGTCGGTTGGGGCAATTCATAAATCGTAATTCGCAATTCCAAAATCGTGAATCACAATTCGCCCTGCCTGTATTTACATTTGGCCGTTCCAATTTTTTTCAAAACAAAAATCCATCTTGCTTTCAATGAGCAACATCAACTCATCGCGGCTTTTCACCGCATCGTGCATGGCCCTGACCGTGACCTCCATGACCTTCGCCATCCGAGCGAATATGCTCGATCCACTTGGCGAAAAGTTCAACTTGACCAATTCCGAGCTGGGCTGGATTGCCGGCATGGCGTTTTTCGGGTTCCCGGTGGCGACCACGCTTGGCGGCTTTTTCGTGGATCAAGTGGGCATGAAACGGCTCATCAATGTGGCTTTCGGGGCGCATTTGCTGGGCCTCGTGTTGACCATTTTCGCGGGCGGTTTCTGGGGGCTTTTCATCTCCACGTTTTTGGTCGGCTTCGCCAATGGCATGGTGGAGGCGGTCTGCAACCCGCTCGTGGCGGCCATGTACCCGAACAACAAGACCGCGATGCTCAACAAATTCCACGTCTGGTTTCCGGGCGGCATCGTCATTGGGTCGCTCCTCGCGGCGGCCATGAACAATGCTGGCATTGGCTGGCAGGTACAGGTGGGCATCATCCTCATCCCGACGTTGATTTACGGCTGGATGTTTTACGGGCAAAATTTCCCGCAGACGGAGCGCGTGGAATCGGGTGTTTCGACGAGCGAAATGTTCTCTGCGGTGGCCTCGCCGCTGTTCATATTTATGATGGTGTGTATGTTCCTGACGGCCAATACCGAGTTGAGCACCACGCAGTGGATTGACAAATTGCTCGGCCACGCCGGCGCGAACCCCTTGCTGATTTTGGCTTTGGTCACGGGCCTGATGGCAGTGGGCCGCTATTTTGGGGAACCCATCATCCATCGCCTGAACCCGATGGGCGTGCTGTGGCTGTCGTCCATTTTTGCGGTCGTCGGGATGTGGCTGCTGCGGACAACGGAGGGCGGGATGCTCTACGCCGCTGCCGTCATTTTCGCGCTCGGCGTGTGCTATTTCTGGCCGACGATGCTCGGTTTCGTGAACGAAAACATCCCGAAAAGCGGCGCACTGGGCCTTTCGCTCATGGGCGGCGCGGGGATGTTCGGCAACTGGCTGTACCAGACGTTTTTCATCGGACCTAAATTGGATATCGAGATAACGCGGATAACCGAGGACATCGCTCGACAAAAAGATGTAGCGATTGCAGCAGGGAAACCGTTTACAGAGGTCTCCAAAGAAACTATCGAGCTCATGGCAGGCCAAAGCGTGCTGGCGAGCATCAACATCCTGCCGCTCATCTTGGTCGTGGCCTTCGGCGGGCTGTGGTTTTGGATGCGCGGGAAGGCAAAAAATTGAGCGGAAAAGCTGACTGATTGTCCACAAAACAAGAGAGCCAAAAGGCGCGTCGTGCGCCTTTTGGCTCTCTTGTTCTTGGTTGAAAAGTGGAAGTATCGAATGGGTTCAAGTGTCTGATTTTCACCGGAATAAACGCTTTCAACCACTCCCGTAAATCACCTGTTTCAACGCTTCGACTTTTTTCAACTCTTTCAACTTAAAGTTTCACGCCGCCATGCGCGAGATGCGGGAGCGTTCGAGTTGCTCCTCCGCGTATTTGCGGTCAACCACGAAGGTTTTGGTGTCGCGGCGCATCGCCATTTCGTACATGGCATCGGTCAGGATGGCCTCGCAGAGCGAGCGCAGGCCGCGCGCGCCGAGCTTGTAGTCAAGTGCTTTTTGGGCGATGTATTCGATGGCCGACGGCTCCACGACGAGGCGAATGCCTTCCATCTCGAACAGTTTCTGGTACTGCTTGATGAGGGCGTTGCGCGGCTCGGTGAGGATGCGCATGAGCGTCGGCAAGTCAAGCGGGTCGAGGTGGACGAGCACGGGCAGGCGACCCACCAGTTCCGGGATGAGGCCGAAGCCTTTGACATCCAACGGGCTGACGTATTGCAGCAAGTTTTCGCGGTCAATGCGCTGGTGTTTTTGGCCTTTGTTGAAGCCGATGACCTGCGTGTTGATGCGCCGGGCAATCACTTTTTCGATGCCGTCGAAGGCTCCGCCGCAGATGAACAAAATCTTGGAAGTGTTGACTTTCAGCAACTTCTGTTCCGGGTGCTTGCGGCCACCCTGCGGCGGCACGAGGACTTCCGCGCCTTCCAGCATTTTCAGCATCCCCTGTTGCACGCCCTCGCCGGATACGTCGCGGGTGATGCTGGGGTTGTCCTGCTTGCGGGCGATTTTGTCAATCTCGTCAATGTACACGATGCCGCGCTCGGCGGCTTCCACGTCGTATTCGCAGACTTGCAGCAGGCGGGCGAGCATACTTTCCACGTCCTCGCCGACGTAGCCGGCCTCCGTGAAAACCGTCGCGTCCACGATGGCAAACGGCACGTTGAGCATCTTGGCAATAGTTTTGGCAAGCAGCGTCTTGCCGGATCCAGTCTGCCCGACGAACAGGACATTGGATTTTTCGACCTCCACATCGTCGCTTTGCTCGCCGCCCAGCACGAGGCGTTTGTAGTGATTATAGACGGCGACGGAGAGCACTTTTTTCGCATCCTCTTGCCCGATGACATATTGGTCGAGGAAGTTTTTGATGTCCTTCGGCGGGGTGAGGCGGATGGGGCCGCTGTATTTCGCACTTTTTTTGGGCTGTTCTTCCTCCTCTTGTTGGGGTGCATTGCGCGGCGGGTGGCCGTGCCGTTGCAGTTCTTGGTCAATGATTTCTTGGGCTTTGTCCACGCAGAGCTCGCACACCTGCGCGTCCATGCCCGAAATGAGTATCATCACTTCGTCTTTTCCGCGCCCGCAAAACGAGCAATGTTGCTGGGAAACCCGGCCTCTCTTTATCATGGAAATGGTTGGTTGAGTGAATCCCGATTTTCGGGCTGCAAAAGTACACACGCGGACGCGCAAAAGGGCAGCATCGCACGGCATTGTCGGGCAGGCCCGTCATTCGCCGTAGATGAGTTTGCAGCGGATGGTGAAGTTGCTGTTTTTCACCACGCTCATTTTGTCGGAAATGATGCCGCAGTCCAGCAGGTTGTCCTCCGAGGATTTCCGTGCGCTGAACACGTTGACCAAGAGCATGATGTCTTTGTCGCGCAGCTCGTGGTAAAGTTTTTTGGAAATTTTTACGCCCTCGATTTTCGCGGTGCCTGCCCCGGTCAGTTCTTTGATGGATTCGGCGACGAAAATCTCGCCCTCCATTTGATAGGATTCGGAGGTCGTGTCCGTCGGCACGCCTGTGAACATGGCATCCACGAGGATATTCTCTTGCTGTTTTTTGAGTTTTTGGGCGGCTTTTTCGCTCAATTCGAGGACGACTTCAAAGGGCGGAATCAGCAGGGAATCGCCGACGGGCTGGAAGTAACCCCAGTCTTCGGTGGTGGTTGCCGGGGTGGCGGCTGTGATCGCCGTATTTTGTTGGTTGCCGCCGGAAGTGTTGCAGGCGAGCAGCAGGCCGCCCAGCACGAGGGCCGCCAACATTGATTTCATCATTTTTGCTTGCATTGGACTGTTGAAAAAGGGCCGCAAAAGTAGGGCGCGGCTGCTCGAAAATTGGGGGTTGCCACGCAAGTCGTCAGGTGAACAAGGCCCGTTTCAGTTCCTCCACCTTGCCCAGCGTCATCACGCGGATGGCGAATTTGCCGGTGTCCAGCCCTTTGGCGTTGTACTTCGAAATGTAGATTTCTTTGAAACCCAGCCGGTCGGCCTCGGCGATGCGTTGCTCGACGCGGCTTACGGCGCGGATTTCGCCCGAAAGCCCGACCTCGCCCGCGAAACAGACGTTGTGCGGGATGCTCACGTCCATCAACGAAGAAATGAGCGCGGCCACGATGCCGAGGTCAATGGCCGGGTCTTCCACGCGGATGCCGCCAGCGAGGTTGAGGAACACGTCGTTGGCGCTGAAAAAGTAGCCGCACCGTTTTTCCAAGACGGCCAGCAGCATCGAGAGCCGCCGCATATCGAACCCGGTGGCCGAACGCTGCGGCGTGCCGTACACGGCTTTCGACACAAGTGCCTGTGTTTCAATGAGCATCGGGCGCATCCCCTCCATCGTGGCGGCGACGGCGCAGCCGCTCAGGTCGTCGTCTTTTTGGCTCAGCAAGAGTTCCGAGGGGTTGGTCACTTCGCGCAGGCCGGAGCCGCGCATTTCGTAGATGCCCATTTCGTCGGTGGAGCCGAAGCGGTTTTTCAGCGTCCGCAAAATCCGGTAGGCATTGTGGCGGTCGCCCTCGAATTGCAGTACACAGTCCACGATATGCTCCAAAAGTTTCGGCCCGGCGATTTCGCCTTCCTTGTTGATGTGGCCGATGAGGAAAACCGGGATGTTGGTCTCTTTGGCAAAGCGCAGGAGCTCGCCCGCGCACTCGCGCACTTGCGAAATGCTGCCCGGCGTGCTCTCGATGTGCGGACTCGAAAGCGTCTGGATGGAATCTACAATCATCAGTTGCGGCTGCAAGTCGTTGGCCTGTGCGAGCACTTTTGAGGTGTTCGTCTCCGTCAAAATGTAGCATTCCGAGCGGAAATCGCCGATGCGGTCTGCCCGCATCTTGATTTGTTCCTCGCTTTCCTCGCCGCTGACGTACAGGATTTTGGCGGGCAACTGCATGGCGACTTGCAGCAGCAGGGTGCTTTTGCCGATGCCCGGCTGCCCGCCGATGAGCACCAGCGAACCGGGCACGATGCCGCCGCCGAGCACGCGGTTCAGCTCGCCGTCGTGCGTCGGGGTGCGGATGGTCGTGCCGGTTTGGATTTGCCGGAGCGGCACGGCGCGGGGCGACTCGGATTTGCCGCCCGGCCCGGAGGGTGCCCACGAGCGGCGTTTTTCCTCGGCGGTGGTCTCCTTTTGGATGAGCTCTTCTTGGTAAGTGTTCCACTCGCCGCAATGGGGGCATTTGCCGAGCCATTTGGGGCTGCTGGCTCCGCAGTTGGAACAGAAAAAAATGGTCTTGGCTTTGGCCATGTTGAATTTGAGATGTCAGATACCAGATTTTGGAGATGCCAGACAGCACACGCCTCGTCGTCTGAAATCCGGCATCTCCAAATCTGACATCTAAAATTTCACAAAACGCTCGGTCAGCACCGCGCCGTCGGTGGTTTCGAGGCGGATGAAATACGTCCCGGCAGGGAGGCGCGAGAGGTCAATTTCGGAAGAAAAATCGGCGGCTGGGTTTTTCAAAATTACCCGCCCAGCAAAGTCGAGCAGTTGGATTTGTGCGGCTTCGGCGTTTTCCAGTTCGATGAAAAGCCGGTCGTTGGCCGGGTTTGGCGCGAGCGAGAGGCTCGGCGCGTCTGTGGGCATTTCATCCCAATCGCGGTCATCGGCGGGCGGGGCGAGCGTGGGCGGGGCACATTGGACGTGGAAAAAATTGGAGGGCGACCAGTCCGACCAAGCCCCGCCGCAGAAACTCCGCACTTGCCACTCATATCGGTTGCCAGCCAACAGCCCGCCCGACGAGATGGCTGCGGTGGTCGCGGTTTTGGTCGTCCAATTGGTCACACCTGTGCGGCGGTAGCGAACGGAATATTTGGTCGCGCCGGTGCCGTATTGCCAAAAAAGGCGTGTGGTAGTCGTGTTCAAAGGCACGAAATGGCCCGACGGATTGCTCTGTCCGCAGGCGGCCCCGGCGGTCGTGAAGGTGATGGGCGTGGTGTAGGCCGTCCAAGTGTTACCGCAATAAGCCCGTGCTTTTACTTCATAAGTCTCTGACGCAGAAAGGCTTGTGATAGAGCCATAATTGGGGGTGACGCTTTTGGTTTTCCAAACGGAGGCCGAGGTGGCTTTGTACTGCACTTGGTATTTGGTCGCGCCACGCGGCCTATCCAGCACAAAATTGACCGAAGTGGCCGAGGCCGGAATGACGGCCACAAAATCCGGCACACGGCAGCTGCAATCCGCCACGAATCCCGTGTAAAGTGCATTTGCGGCGGCCAGCGGGATGCGTCGCACCGATTTGTCCGGGCAAATGAGCAGCAGCACCGGCGCGTCCGTCACGCCGAAACTCGTCGGCACGGCAGCGGTGGCCGGGTTGCAAATCGGGAACGCGGTGCCTGCCGTCCAGTCGCCGGGCGTGGTTAGCAGTGCCGCGTCGGGCGTGGCCGGGTCGCTTTCGATGAAAAGGACTTGCAGGTCTTGGCTCAACGTGCCGCTGGGGCCGCGCTGGGCATGGAGCATTTGCAAGGCTCCGCTTTGATGGTATTCCCAACTGCTCGCGCAGCCGGTTTTGCCGAAAGCCAGCACGACGGATTTTCCCTGATTCAGGTAAGTGTACAGCGTGTGGCTGTTGCCGTTCAGGTCGGTGAGCGTGAAATCCGGGGCCGTGCAGCCGTCGGGGATTTGGGCAGCGGCGCGGTGGGCGCACAGGCAGGCCAGCGCGAAAGCCAGCGGCAGGATGTTTTTCCGAAAGGTGGAGCGTTGCATGAGCGGGGACTTTTGGGCAAAAGTAGCAATACGTCGGGCAAGTTTAAATGTGGCGAGAAACCCTACTTTTGTTCAAAAAAACGCTCACATGGTCGCACAAACTAACACCAACCTGCCTTTGCAGGTAGAGGTTTCGTTCGAGGCCTTGCTGGATGTTGTTGATAAGCTCAGCATCGGCCAAAAAATGAGACTGCTTGACAGGCTGCGGATGCAGGCATTTCGAGAAAGCTGGTTCAGGCTGAGCCAAGAAATCCAGTCGCCGGGCTTCTCCGAAGACGAAATCATTGCCGAAATCAAAGCCGCCCGCCTCGAACACCATGCGAATCGTCATTGACGCCAATGTTTTTGTCAGCTATTTTCTGGGCAATCTTGTCCGCGAAAAACTTGACCGTATCTTATTGGATGCTCGGATTGTATTGCTTGCCAGCGATGCCCTTTTGGCTGAAATCCGGGATGTTTTTTCGAGGCCAAAATTTCGGAAACACATCTCGCCCGCCCAACTTGAACATCTCTTGACAACGTTAGACAGAAGGGCCGAAAAGATTGACACTCAATCAAATGTGGCACTTGCCCGCGATGTAAAAGACGATTTTCTGCTTGTGCTTTGCCGCGAAGGGAAGGCCGATTTCCTGATTTCTGGCGACAGCGATTTGCTTGTGCTCGGTGTTTTTGAAGGCACCTCAATCCTGACATTATCATCTTTTGAGCAGATTTGGGCTATGCCCGAACAATAGTGCCTCGCTCAACCTCCCACTGCCAATTCTCGCCCCGTCAGTACGTTTGAGGCAAAAAAACAAGGCCATGAATCCTCCCGTCGCGCCCGCTTCCGCGCCCCGCAAAAAGTTTTCTTTCCGCCGTTTTTTCGTGCTCGTCGGCATCGTCGTCCTGAGCGTGCTGGTGCTGACGCTGGGCGTGAGCCTGTTTTTTCAGGACACCATCACGCAGCAGGTCGTAGCCAGCGTCGGCAAAAGCCTGAAAACCAAACTCGAAGTGGCCGATGCCGAGCTCTCACTGTTTTCCGGTTTCCCCGATGCTTCGGTGGATTTGCGCGGCGTGCGGTTGCGCGACCTCGGCGGCGCAAATCTGCTGGAAGCCGAAAAAGTCTCTTTCCGGTTCGCGCTGTCCAGTTTGTTCGGGTCGAGCATCCGCGTCAAAAGCGTGGTCTGTGCCGACGGGGCCATGCGCCTCCGCACCGACCGCAGCGGGCGCGTGCTGTACGATATTTCCAAAGACGAACCCGCCGGAAAAAAACAACCCGCCCCGACCGAAAGCGAACTCGCCATCGCACTCGAAAACGCTGAATTTCAAGGCGTTGCGCTGCTTTACGAAAATTTGCAGACGCGCCAATCCGCCCATGTCTCCATCGAAAAAGCCGTGTTTGCCGGGAATTTTTCGGCCAAAAAATTCAACCTCACCAGCTCGGCGGCCTTCACGATTGACCACTTCGAGGTGGACAGCAGCCGGTATTTGACGGGCGAAAAAGTGCGCTACGACGCAGTGGCCGCCGTGGACATGAGCCAAGACATCTACAACCTGCAAGGCGTGGAACTCGCGCTCGGCGGCAACACTTTTGCGGTGGACGGCCTCGTCGTCAACAAGCCCGACTACACCGATTTCAACCTGAAACTGACAAGCCAAGAGGGCGATATTTCAATGGTTTTCAACCTTTTGCCCAGCCCATACCACGACTATTTCGCCGATTTCGAGAGCACCGGGACGTATTCCTGCGCGGGCACGGTGAAGGGGCGCATGGCGAAAAACCAGCATCCGACGGTGGCTTTTTCCGTCTCCTTGCGCGACGGTAAAGTGAGCAGCGACAAACTGCAAAGCCCCATCCGCGACGTGAACTTCAAGGCCACCTACACCGCCCGGCCCGACGGCTCCGGCAATTTTGACATCACAAATTTTCGTGGCGCGTTCGGCGGGCAGCCGCTCAATTTCGACCTGAAAATCAGCAACTTAGACGACCCGCAAGTGGATTTCAAGTTCAACGGTGCGCTGCCGCTCGACGCGGCTTACGGCCTTTTCGATATGCCCGAAATCACGGGCGGCGACGGCCTCGTGCGCGTCAACTCCTTGACAATCAACGGAAAATACGCCGACATGACCTCCATGCGTCGCGCTGCCAACGTGCAGGCCGCCGGGGAAATCGCCTTCGACGACGCGGAACTGACCTACAACAAAGTGCCCGTGCGCTTCAAAACCGGGACGCTGCGTTTGCAGGACAACGTGTTCACGCTCGCGCAACTGGCCGTGCAAGCGGGCGACAGCGACTTCCATCTGGAAGGCTCGGCGGCCAATTTGCTGCCCGTTTTGTTTGCCGATTCCCTGAACTCTGCCGATGCCTACCTCGATTTTGCAGCCAAAATGACCGCCGGGAATGTGGATGTTGACCAAATCCTGGGTATGGCGGCGGTGCAGGAAACGGTTGCCGAGGCGGGCGGCAAAGCGAAATTGGACTCCCTGAAAACCGCCGCCGCCACCGAGCGCAAATCGGCGACCGACAAATTGCGCGGGACGTTCGAGGCCACGATTTCGCAGTTCAACTTTGAAAAAATCGAGGGCAAAAACTTCGTCGGCAAACTGGCTTTTGACCACAATGTGTTGATAATCAACGGTGACACGGAGGCCATGGGCGGCAAAATCCACGTCGAGGCCGACCACCATTTCGAGGCAAAGCCATACCTGAAAATGCGCTGCTCCCTGCGCGACATTGACTTGCCGACCTGCCTCGAACAGTGCAACGACTTCGGCCAGACGGTCATCCAATCCAAAAACATCCGAGGGCGGTTGAGCAGGCGCGTGGCGGCGTGGGCTTATTGGGACGAGGCGGGCGCGTTCCAGTTGGACAAAACCCGCGTCCTGATTGACGTTTCGGCCCGCGATGGCGAGCTGGTCGGCGTGCAGATGTTCGAGGAGTTCAGCGACTACATCCACATCCAAGATTTGCGGCGGGTCAAGTTCACGCAGCTGCAAAATTTCCTCGAAATCTCCGGCGGGCGGTTCATCCTCCCGGCCATGTTCATCCAGACCAATGCCGTGAACCTGACACTCAGCGGCACGCACACTTTTGAGGGGAAAATTGACTACAAAATCAAGGTGAACGCCGGGCAAGTGCTGTTCAACAAGATGAAAAAACACGACAACGACCTCGACCCGTTGCCCGAAAAAAACGGTTGGCTGAACCTGTTTTATGTCATCCGGGGCACGCTCGACAAGTACGACATGAAGCGCAGCAAAAAGAGCGTGAAGGCCGATTTTGAAAAAGGCGAGGCTCGCAAAAACGAAATCGCCGCCGCCCTGAACGCCGCCTTTGAGAGCACACCGCCCGTGCCGCCTGCGCCAAAACTCATTGGCAATCAATCAAATGCGAGCGATGGCGAGGAATACTTGGACGAAATCCGGGGCGGCGAGGGGCAGCACTGACCTTGTTTGCAGAGGCCACCATCAGTGCGCCTGACAAAACTCCAAAGCCCGCCGTTCGGCCCACGAAAACTCGTCGCCCGCCACCATGAACCCGCAATGGCCTCCCTGTCGGGGCATTTCAAGGTGGAAAAATTGATGCTCGCGGGCCAGCTCGACCGGGAAACATTCGGGCGTGAGGATGGGGTCGTTTTGGGCACTGACTAACAAGGTCGGGACGCGGATGCCCGCGATGAAATTCTTGGACGAAGCCTGCTCGTAAAATTCCGCCGCGCTGCCGAACCCACAAATCGGCGCAGCAAACCACTCGTCGAAGTCGCGCCAGCGGCGTACTTTTTTCAGTTTTGAGATGTCCAATTTGCCCGGAAAATCGGCGGCCTTGCGGTGCATTTTTTCGGCCAAAGCCCGCATGAAACGGCGTTTGTAAATCCGATTGTCCCAACGGTCGAGCACGTTCGCGCCCGCTTCGAGGTCGCAGGGCGCGGAAAAAACGGCAGCGGCACGGATCTCCGAGGGGGCGTTTTTGCCCAATTTGCCGAGGTAGTTCATCGTGATGTTCGCGCCCATGCTAAACCCGACAAGCGCGAGCGAGCCGTAGCCTTTCACCGCAATCGCTTGATTCACAACGGTTCCGATGTCCACCGTGTCGCCGTGATGATACATCCGAAAGGCGCGGTTCATCTCGCCGGAGCAGGAACGGCAGTTCCAAGCCAGCACGTCCCAGCCGTTCTGGGCGAACAACTTGGCCGCGCCCAAAATGTACTGCCGCGACGAATTGCCCTCCAAGCCATGCGACAGCACGGCGAGGCGCGGGTGGCCGTTTTGCAGCCAATCCAAATCAAGGAAATCGCCGTCGGGCGTTTCGATGCGCTCGCGGAGATAGGCCACGGCCGGCACCCGGCGCGACACGCCGGGCACGATGGATTGCAGGTGGCCATTGAACTGAAAACGCGGCGGGCCGGGGTACGAAGAGCGGGCGATGATTGGCATTGGCTGAAAACTTGGGCCGCAAAGTTTTGAAAAATATTAAAAAACCGTTGGATTGACGCGGCGGCGCGTTTTACATTTGCCGCCGCTTTTGAAGAAAGGCGCGGATTTTGGCAACAAACTCCGGTTCTGCAAACGCCGGATTAGCTCAGCGGTAGAGCAGCTGATTCGTAATCAGCAGGTCGCGGGTTCAAATCCCGTGTCCGGCTCAAACAGACGGGATGTAGCGCAGCCCGGTAGCGCGCGTCGTTCGGGACGACGAGGTCGCTGGTTCGAATCCAGTCATCCCGACAAACAGGGGCAGCACACGCAAGTGTGCTGCCCCTTTGTCTTTTTTGGCGGGTTTGTGCCGGAAATCAGCCTTGTTTTTTCCAGATTTGATAGGCCGCCGCCTGTTCTGGGCGGTTTTTGGGCATGACGCGCAGCGGCTCGCAAGGGCGCAGCGATTCGTAGCATTGGGCTGGCAACTGCTGGTACAGGCGGGTGCCGTCGGTTTTCCAAGCCATCATCTCGTCCGAAACCTCGCGGACGATTTTAGCCGGATTGCCCACGACGAGGCTGCGGCGCGGGATTTTTTCGCCGCTTTTCACGAAACAGAGTGCGCCGATGATGCACTCCTCGCCGATTTCCACCTCGTCCATCAGCACGGAATTCATGCCAATGAGCGAATTGCGCCCGATGGTCGCGCCATGCACGACGGCCCCGTGCCCGATGTGCGCCCCCTCGTGCAGCCGTACCGTCACGCCGGGGAACATGTGGATGGTGCAGTTTTCTTGCACGTTGCAGCCGTCTTCGATGATGATTTGGCCCCAATCGCCCCGGATGGCTGCGCCGGGACCGATGTACACGTCGCGCCCGATGACGACGTTGCCCGTGACGGCAGCCTGCGGGTGGATGAATGCGCTCTCGTGGACGACCGGGCGAAAGCCCGCAAATTCGTAAACCATCAGTTTGAGAGTGACGAGTTATAAGTGATGAATGATGAGTGCAAAAGTGCCGCCTCGAAATACAATTCTGTGGGTGGGCGATTTGGGGCGCGGTTTCAAAAATTATATTCCGTCAAAATTACGGATTTGCCACGCCGGGCGGCAGCGAAGGTGATTTTGTGCTTAGTTTTGCCGAAAATTTTTCCTGACCAAAAATTCAGCAAAAGTCATGCTCGAAAACGGCACAGCCACCGCTCATAAGCCCCGCACCGCCAAAGAAGACCGCTACCAGCACCATGATTATTATGGCATGGACGAACTGCTCTCGCCCGAACACTTGCTTGCCCGCGACGCGGTGCGTGAGTGGGTGAAATCGGAGGTTTCGCCCATCATTGAGGATTACGCCAACCGTGCCGAGTGCCCGACGCACCTGTTCAAGGGCTTGGCCGAAATTGGGGCTTACGGCCCCTCGCTGCCCGCCGAATACGGTTGCGGCGGCATGGACGAAATCGCCTATGGGGTCATCATGCAGGAACTCGAACGCGGCGACTCTGGCATCCGCTCGATGGCCTCGGTGCAGGGCTCGCTGGTCATGTACCCGATTTACAAATATGGCTCGGAGGAGCAACGCCGCTACTACCTGCCCAAATTGGCGAGCGGCGAGATGATTGGCTGCTTCGGCCTGACCGAACCCGACCACGGCTCCAACCCGTCGGGCATGACCACGAACATCAAAGACGACGGCGATGCGTACATCCTGAACGGCGCGAAACTCTGGATTACCAATTCTCCGCTGGCCGATATCGCGGTCGTGTGGGCACGCGACGAGGAAGGCAAAGTGCGCGGCCTCATCGTGGAGCGCGGCATGAAAGGCTTTTCCGCGCCAGAGATTCACGGCAAATGGTCGCTCCGCGCCAGCATCACTGGGGAGCTCGTGTTCGAGGACGTGCGTGTGCCGAAGAAGAATCTACTGCCCAATGTCGTCGGCATCAAAGGCCCGCTCGGCTGTTTGAGCAAAGCCCGTTACGGCATCGCTTGGGGCGCGATTGGCGCGGCGTTGGATTGTTACGATTCGGCTTTGCGCTATTCTAAAGAGCGCATCCAGTTTGGCAAGCCCATCGGCCAGTTCCAATTGACACAGAAAAAACTGGCCGAGATGATTACCGAAATCACCAAAGCCCAGCTGCTCACATGGCGGCTCGGCACGCTGGCGAACGTCGGCAAAGCCACGCCCGCGCAGATTTCGATGGCAAAGCGCAACAACGTGATGACGGCCCTGACCGTCGCCCGCGAGGCACGGCAAATCCACGGCGGCATGGGCATTACCAACGAATACCCCATCATGCGCCACATGATGAATCTCGAAACAGTGCTCACCTACGAAGGCACGCACGACATCCACTTGCTCATCACGGGCATGGACGTGACCGGCCTTGACGCATTCAAATAAGCGTCGGCGACTGACGGTGGACGGCCAACGGCGTGTTTTCGCCCCGTCCACCGTCCACCGTCGGCCGTCTACCAGTATGATTTATCGAAAACCGTGCATCAAAACTGCCGGGTCTCGCGTTTAGGGGTGACTTTTGTCGGAAATAATCCCGCGTTGCTCACACACATTCCCAACAACCAGCACCGTAAAATTCGAGACATGATGTCTTCCAAAATTTGTCAGCAAGGTCTGTTCGCGTTTTTTGCACTCTTGCCCGCCCTTGCTTTCGGGCAAAAAGACGCGCCCATCAACCTGACCAACCCGTCGTTCGAGGATTTGCCCAAGTGTTGCGAAGCCCCGACAGGCTGGTACAACTGCGGCAAAGTCGGAGAGACCGCGCCCGACATTCAGCCCGGCTACTTTTCGGTTGGAAAGGCTCCGGCGCACGGCGAAAGCTATGTCGGCCTCGTCGTGCGCGACAACGACACATGGGAAGCCCTCGGCCAACGCCTCAGCCGCCCGCTCGAAAACAACAAGTGCTACGAATTCAGCCTCGACCTCTGCCGCTCCGAACTTTACCAGAGCATGAGCCGCACCACCGGCGAAGAGGTCAACTACGCCACGCCCGCCACGCTCCGCATCTGGGGCGGCATGGCCTTTTGCGACAAGCGCGAACTGCTCGCCCAAACCAGCACCATCAACCACCCGCGCTGGCTGACGTACAACTTCCGCCTCGCCCCGAAAAAAGGCAACTATACCTACATCTTGATTGAGGCGTATTTCAAGACCCCGCAACTTTTCCCCTACAACGGCAACATCCTGATTGACAACGCCTCGGCCATCCGCCCCGTGCCCTGCGACAACAAGCCCCCCGTTGCCGAAAAAAAGGACTCGGCCATCGCTAGACCCGCCCGTACCACCACGCCGCGCACTTCCCCGCCGCCCAAAACACAACAGCCCAACAGCCCGACCAAAACAGTTGACACGCCCGTCGTCAACAAATTCGACCGCAAAAACCTCCAAAAAGGCGCGACCATCCGCATCGAAAACATCTACTTCGAGGCCGACAAGTACGACATCAAGCCCGAAAGCGAACCCGCTTTGCAGGAAATCTTCAACTTTCTCACCTCCAACCCTGATGTCGTCGTCGAAGTCGGCGGCCACACCAACAACATCCCGGCGCACGATTTTTGCGACCGCCTTTCCAGCAGCCGCGCCAAAGCGGTGGCGGCTTGGCTTACCGGAAAAGGCATCGCCGCCGAGCGCGTCCAGCACAAAGGCTACGGCAAGCGCAGCCCCGTCACCTCCAACGTGACCGCCGAAGGCCGACGCAAAAACCAGCGCGTCGAAATCAAAATCCTGAGCATGAACGGTTGATTTTCGGAGCGACGAGTGATGAGTGATGAACGATGAATATGTCTGGCAGCCTCGAAAAAACTCATCGTTCATCACTCATAACTCATCGCTCCTCGAAGTACCTTCGAGGCCGATTTTTCATTCGCCAAAACGCAGCCGATGATGTTGGGCCGGATGCAGAAGCCCCCCGATTTGGGTGCTCACGCCTCATCCCTCACGCCTCATCCCTGCCCAAGCAACTATGAGCAGGTTTTTTGATTCAATCTTCGAGAGCAGGATTTTCCAAGCCATAAGTCGTTGGCTGTCAGCCATTTCCTCGCCTATTCGCAATGGCTGGAACTGGGTCACTGGCCCCGTGCGTCGGCTTTTCCGACCTATTTCCGACCCGCTGGATGCGTGGTTCGAGGGCTTTCGCAACCGCAATCCCCGCGCAGGCTTTGTGCTCGGCTGGCTCGGCACTTTTGTCAAATGGGGGTTCCAGTTTTTGCTGGCCTTGGTCTTGGCCGTGTGGGTGGGCGTGTTCGGGCGGCTGCCGTCGTCCGAAGAATTGCGGAACATCGAGACCGCCCAAACCACCGAAGTTTACTCGGCGGACTCGGTGCTCATCGGCAAGTTTTTCATCGAAAACCGCACGACCATCAAGCTGCAAGACATCAGCCCCTACGTCGTCACCGCGCTCATCGCCACCGAGGACAAGCGTTTTTTCGAGCACTCCGGCATTGACTTCATGAGCTGGCTGCGCGTCGTCAAAGGGCTGGCAACGCAGCAGGACGGCCTCGGCGGCGGCTCCACGCTCAGCCAGCAACTGGCGAAGAACCTCTACCCGCGCCGCGACTATAAAATCCCCGGCATCTCGTTGTTAATCAATAAGATACGCGAAAACTTCATCTCCATAAAACTCGAAAGTATCTATGACGAAAAGGGCACACAGGGCAAAGCCGAGCTGCTCAATCTTTACCTGAACACAGTCCCGTTCGGTGGCGACCGCTTCGGCATCAAGGTCGCGTCCAAGTATTTTTTTGACAAAGAACCCAAACTCCTCGATGCTGGCGAGGCCGCCACTTTGGTCGGGATGTTGAAGGCCAGCACCTACTACGACCCCATTCGCAACCCCAACAACGCCACCGAGCGGCGCAACATCGTGCTGCGCCAAATGGTCAAAAACAGCGGCAGCTACGACACATGGAGCGACGCGACGCTCCGCGAAATGGCAAAAAAAGCGGTGCTCACCCAAGCCGATTACGAAGCCATCGCCGCCAAAAAAGTCAAGACCAAAAAAGGCAAACGCGAAGACAACAACACCGGCCAAGCCACCTACTTCCGCGAATACCTGCGCACGGAAGCTTTGCCCGACATCCTGAAAACGCTCAAAAAAGAGGACGGCTCGGAGTACAACCTTTACCGCGACGGCCTGAAAGTGTACACCACCGTCCACTCCAAAATGCAGCAGTACGCCGAGGAGGCTGTGCAAAAACACATGGCAACACTCCAAAGACAGTTCACCGACCAGTTCAAGCACAACAAAAAGGAAAAACCCTGGGGCGACGACAAATGGATTGACGAACAAGTGCGGAAAAGCGAACGCTGGGCCACGCTCAAAGACGCGGGCATGGCCGAGGCCGACATCCTCAAAACCTTTGAGCAACCCGTCAAAATGACCGTGTTTTCGTGGAAAGGCGGCGGCACCGAGACGGACACCACCATGACCCCGCTCGACAGCGTGCGTTATTTTTTCACGATGCTCAACTGCGGGTTCATGGCGATGGACCACCGCAACGGCTACGTCCGGGCTTGGGTTGGCGGCATCAACTTCAAGTATTTCAAATACGACCACGTCCGCAGCACCCGGCAGGTCGGTTCCACGTTCAAGCCCATCGTGTACGGCGCGGCCTTGCAGGACAGCGTGAAACCCTGTGACTACTACCGGAACGAAATCAAAAAAATCGAGGATTGGGAGCCGCACAACGCCGACGAACGCTACGGCGGCTGGTATTCCGTCAATGGCGCGTTGAAAAACTCCGTCAACGTCGTGGCCGCGCAGCTCATCGAGAAAGTCGGCATCCAAAAGACGATTGACCTCGCCCGCAAGATGGGCGTGACCTCCAAACTGCCCCGCGAGTTTGGCATCAGCCTCGGCGCTGCGGATATTTCGCTGTACGAAATGATGCAGGTATATGGCACTATCGCCAACCGAGGGGTACGGCCCGCTCCTATCGTGGTCACACGTATCGCCGGGCGCGACGGCAAAATCATCTATGACCAAGCCGAGCAAACCAGCGCGGCCCCGGTGCAGCGGGATTCCGCGCTCACCGACTGGCAATCCGCCGTGCTGCGCCGCATGATGCAGAGCGTGCTCGACAGCGGCGGCACTGGGGCGCGTTTCCGCTACGGCTACGGGATTCAGGGCGATTTTGCGGGCAAGACCGGCACGACCCAAAACCAAAGCGACGGCTGGTTCATCGTCTTCAACCCGCAGCTTGTCACCGGGGCGTGGGTCGGCGGGGCCACGCCAGCGGTGCGTTTCCGTTCGATGTACTTGGGACAAGGCTCGGCCTCCGCGCGGCCCATTTGGGGGTGGTTTTGGCACAAAATGGCGAACGACCGCAAGTTTGGCAAACTCCTCCAAGAGCGGTTCACCGACCCGAAAAACCAGAACATCGCCAGCTATTTTGGCTGTGCCTCGCGCATCTGGGTTCACCCGGACTCGCTCTGGCTGCTCGAAGCCGACTCCGTGATGATGGACTCGCTGCACCCTGGCCTTTTCCAAAAAATGAAGCAAGGCTTCGGCAAGCTTTTCGGCAAAAACAAAACCGCCGACGAAGGCGAGAACAGCGAGAGCGGATTGCCGCCCGCTGCCGGCACCAAGCCTGAGGACGAGCCTCAAAAAGGTGAGGGGAAAGAGAAGAAAAAGGTGTTCGACAAGCTGTTCAACCGTAAGGATAAGGACAAGCCCGGCGGCGGCAATTGAGCCTGCGCTTTTGACCGACGCGGAGGATTGGCAGAAGGCCGTTTATCCATAAACTTAAAAAGGGCAGCCACGCTTTCGCGGGCTGCCCTTTTTGAAATTTTGCTCTTTATGAAAAGACCGCCGGAGCCAATCAGAGCTTTGCTTTCACTTCGTTGATGGTATAAGACTCGATAACGTCGCCGACTTTGATGTCGTTGAAGTTTTTGACAGTGAGGCCGCATTCCAAGCCGGCGCGCACTTCTTTCGCATCTTCTTTGAAGCGTTTGAGCGAGCCAAGTTCGGCGTGCGATTGGGCGTTTGCCGGGTAAATGACGATGCCGTCGCGGATGATGCGGATGTGGTGGTTCCGGCTGATTTTGCCTTCCTGCACATAGCAACCCGCGATGGTGCCAATCTTCGAGATTTTGTACACCTCGCGCACCTCGGTTTGGCCCATGATTTCCTCTTCTTTCGTCGGCTCCAACATACCCTCGATGGCGGCTTTGATTTCCTCGATGGCTTCGTAAATGATGGAGTACATCTTGATTTCCACGCCTTCTTTCTCTGCCAGTTTGCGGGCAGTGAGCGACGGGCGCACTTGGAAACCGATGATGATGGCATCGGAAGCCGAGGCGAGCATGACATCGGAATCCACGATTTGGCCCACGCCTTTGTGGATGACCGAGACCTGCACCTTCTCGATGGCGAGTTTGATGAGCGAATCGGCAAGTGCCTCCACCGAGCCATCCACGTCGCCTTTGACGATGAGCTTGAGCTCCTTGAAGTTGCCGAGTGCCAAACGCCGCCCGATTTCTTCGAGGCTGATGCGCTTGGACGAACGGGTGGCCTGTTCGCGGATGATTTGAGCGCGTTTTTGCGCGATTTCGCGGGCCTCCGATTCGGTTGCGGTCTCCTTGATTTTCTCGCCTGCCTGCGGCGCGCCGGGGAGGCCGAGCACCAAGACGGGAACCGCCGGGCCTGCGCTCTTGACTTTTTTGCCGCGCTCGTTGAACAGGGCCTTCACCTTGCCCGCAAACTCGCCCGCAATGATGGGGTCGCCTTCGTTCAAAGTGCCGTTTTCGACGAGGATTTTGCAGACGTAGCCGCGCCCTTTGTCCAACGACGCTTCGAGGACGGTGCCTGTGGCGCGGCGTTTGGGGTTGGCTTGCAATTCCAACAGCTCGGCTTCGAGCAGTACCTTTTCGAGGAGTTTGTCAATGTTGGTGCCTTTTTTGGCCGAGATGTCTTGGCTTTGGATTTTGCCGCCCCAATCCTCGACGAGGAGGTTCATTTGTGCCAGCTCGTTTTTGATGCGTTCGGGGTCGGCGCCGGGTTTGTCAATTTTGTTGATGGCAAACACGATGGGCACGCCTGCTGCCTGCGCGTGGCTGATGGCCTCGCGGGTCTGCGGCATGATGCTGTCGTCAGCCGCTACCACGATGATGGCGATGTCGGTGACTTTGGCACCGCGGGCGCGCATGGCTGTGAACGCTTCGTGGCCGGGCGTATCGAGGAAGGTGATTTTTTTAGCGGGGTCGTTCGGGTCGAATTGCACCTCGTAAGCACCGATGTGCTGCGTGATGCCGCCGGCTTCGCCCGCTGCGACGTTGGCTTTGCGGATATAGTCGAGCAGGGAGGTTTTGCCGTGGTCAACGTGGCCCATGACGGTGACGATGGGTTGGCGCGGGCGCAAATCGGCGGGGTCGTCCACCTCTTCTTCCACCACTTCGACCTGTTCTTCGGCACTGATGAACTCCACTTCGTAGCCGAACTCGCTGGCGACGACCTCGATGATTTCCGCATCCAGACGTTGGTTGATGGACACAAAAATGCCCAAGGCCATGCAGGCTTTGATGATGTCCGCCGGACGTTTGTCCATCAAGCTGGCGAGGTCGCTGACGGAGACGAACTCCGTGACCTGCAATTTGCTGTCGCTTTCGCGGGCGGCCATTTCGGCCATTTCGGCGCGTTCGCGTTTGACATCGCGCTTGTCGCGGCGGATTTTTTGCCGCTTGCGGCTGGCCCCCGCGCCCATGCGGGCCATTGTCTGCTTGATTTTATCCTCGATTTCCTTCTGCGAAACTTCACGCGGTTGGCCGGGCGGGGCGGGGCGGTTTTGCCCGCCTGCGGCACGGCGGTCGCCGGGGTTCCCGGTGAGCGAGCGTTGGATGGTCTCGGCGGTAATCGGTTGCTGGATTTTTTTGCGCTTGCGCTTGTGGCGTTCGCCCGCGGCACCAGCTGCGGCTCCGCCAGCTGCTTGGCCGCCTGTGGCACCGCCGGGTTGGGTGGCGGGGCGTTGACCGCCTTGCTGGGGGCCTTGTCCGTCGCGGCGGCGGTCTCCGCTTCCTGCGCGGTTGTCTGGCCCGCCTTCGCGGCGGCGGTCGCCCGTGTTGGTGCCTGTGGTGCGTCCGCGGTCGTCGCTCCGGCGGCGGTCGTCGCTTCGGCCCCGGTTTCCGCTGCCTGCGGGTTGTTCGCGGAAGCGTTCGGTGTCCACTTTGCCGAGGATTTTCAGGCCGCGCAGGGTGGGTGCCTCGGCGCGGTGCAGTTCCGGTTCGGCGGGCGTGGGGTTGCCTTCCGAAGGCGGCGCGTCGGTGGGCGCGGGTTCGGGCTTGCGCTCTTGGGGCGGCTGAACCTCGCGTGGCTTCTCGACCTGCGCTGGTTGCTGCGGGGTTTCGATTTTTTCCTGTGGCTTTTCGGTGGCCTTTTCAGGGGCCTTTTCGGGAGCTGGCGTTTCGGCAGCCGGTTGTTTTTCTTCCGGCTTGGCTGCGGGCGCGGGCTTGGGCGCGGAAAGGTCAATTTTCCCGACGACGCGCAGCTGCGGCACTTCGCGCTTGACCACTTCCGGCTCTTCTTTTTTGGGCGGAGCGGCGGGCGGCTCGATTTTGGGCAGTGCCGGTTTTTGCTCGGGCAGGGAGAGGGTTGGCCGTGCTGTGGGTGTGGGTGGCGGGGGGGCGGGTGCGGTGCCGCCGCCAATCGTTACGGGGTCTTTTTTGAGCACGGGGCGCAGGAGTTTTTCGGCTTCCTGCTTGATAGCCAAGTCTTTCTGGAACTCCTTTTGAAGCACAGCGACCATCTCGTCCGTGACTTCGGCGGTGGGGCGTTCTTCGATGTCGGCGAAACCTTTTGCGCGCAGCGTCTCGACGATGCTGTGCAAACCGACGTTAAAGTCTTTGGCTACCTTGATGAGTTTTAATGCCATTCAGTGGTTTTTCCTACTTGAAAAATTGACGCTGAAACTCAGCGTCGAAGGTTGTGGACAATCCCGGATGTCGCTCCGGGTGCGTTTGCGGCTGATTCGCCGGGATTGGTTACTGTTTGAAGGCTCTGAAAATTTTATGATTGAATAACTGGGCTTGCAGCCAATTTCAAGTTAAATCATTGATAATCAATTTTTTAAGCCTGAAATTGTCGGTTTTCCTGCAAAGCCGGGCGAAGGTACGATAAATAAAGTTTGGAATTTGCAGTAGGCCGTCGGCGCAAGATTTTGGCGACGGCCTACTGCACACGGCCCGGTCAGGCTTCGGCACCCTCTTCGTCGAATTCGCGGGAGAGGATACGGAGCACGTCGCGCACGGTTTCTTCTTCGAGGTCGGTACGGCGGATGAGCTCTTCCTCGCTGAGTTCGAGCACTTGGCGGGCCGTGTCGCAGCCGATGTTTTTGAATGCTTCGATGACCCAGCCCTCGATTTCGTCGCTGAATTCTTCCAAATCCACGTCGTCAATTTCGTATTCGGCTTGGTTGCGGTACACGTCAATTTCGTAGCCGGTCAGTTTGGTCGCCAGTTTGATGTTCGAGCCGGCCTTGCCGATGGCGAGGCTGACTTGGTCGGGTTCGAGGAAGACGGCGGCGCGTTTGCGCTCGTGGTCAATCTCGATGTTGCTCAATTTGGCCGGCGTGAGCGAACGCTGGATGAACAGGTGGAGGTTCGTGGTGTAATTGATGATGTCAATGTTCTCGTTGCGCAGCTCGCGGACGATGCCGTGAATGCGGCTGCCTTTCATGCCCACGCACGCGCCCACCGGGTCAATGCGTTCGTCGTGGCTTTCGACGGCGATTTTGGCGCGTTCGCCGGGCAGGCGCACGATGTTTTTGATTTCGATGATGCCGTCCTCGATTTCGGGCACTTCCTGCTCCATGAGTTTGGCGAGGAAGTCCGGGTCGGTGCGACTGATCATGATGTAGGGCGCGTTGTTTTTCATTTCCACCTTTTTGATGATGGCTTTCACCATGTCGCCCTTGCGGTAGTAGTCGCCGCGAATCATCTCGGTGCGCGGCAGCACGAGTTCGTTGCCGCCCGAATCGTCCACGACGAGGATTTCCTTTTTCATGATTTGGCTGACCTCGGCAGTCACCATGTCGCCCACGCGCTCGGAATATTTGCGGTAAATCTCGTCTTTTTCGAGTTCCATGATGCGCGACATGAGCGTCTGGCGGGCGGCCATGATGGCGCGGCGACCGAAATCGTCAATGCCCAGCTGCTCGTAGCATTCTTCGCCGACGGTGAGGCTTTCGTCCACCATGCGGGCTTCGGTGAGGCTGACCTGCGAACGGTCGTCGGTGACTTCGCCGTCCTCGACCACCTCGCGCACGCGCCAGATTTCGAGGTCGCCTTTTTGGGTGTTGACGATGACATCGAAGTTGTCATCCGAGCCGTATTTCTTTTTGATAAGGGTGCGGAACACATCTTCGAGCACGCGCACCATCGTCGGGCGGTCTATGTTTTTACCGGTCTTAAAGTCGGCAAAAACATCCACTAAGTTGACC
>JBKBIC010000058.1:0-22993 GCA_046299435.1 Saprospiraceae bacterium | reverse complement strand
GCATCCCCCCTACCCCCCTGAAGGGAGCAAGTAGGTCGCGTTTCTCCCCCTTCAGGGGGGCAGGGGGGGAGGCCTCGAAACCCGCCCGCAGCGTCCGCAGCGGCGAGGTGCTGAGGATGCCCGAAAGCGGCAGCAACGCGAACAGCACGGCTACCGAAAGCCCCAGCAAAATGCCCTGCCCAGCAGCTGACCACGAAATGTCGCTGCTGATGTTTTCGATGGGCAGCAGGTCTTTCATCACCATCGGCAGCACTTTTTGGAGCAGCGACCCGACCGCCGCGCCCGCCACTGCGCCCAACAGCCCGATGCCCGCCACTTGCGCCAAATAGACGAAAAACGCCTTCCGGCCGCTCGCGCCGAGGCAGCGCAGGATGGCCACCGTCGGCAGTTTGTCTTTGATGTAAATGTGGACGGCCCCGGCCACGCCGATGCAGCCGAGCAGCAGCGCGATGAACCCGACGAGGTTCAGGAACGTGCCCATGTTGCCGAACGCCCGCCCGATGCCGCGTTTGCGCGATTCCACCGTGTCGCTGTCGAGTTTGGCGGCTTCGAGGCGTTCTTCGTTTGCGTCGGCCAGTTTTTCCACGTCGGTGCCGTCGGGCATTTTGAAAAAATACTGGTACTGGACGCGGCTGCCTTTTTGCACAAGTCCCGTAGAATCAAGCCATTGCATCGGGATGAACACCACCGGGGCGATGCTGGAAGCGATGCCCGCCCGGCCCGGCGACGACAACAAATCGCCCTCGACTTTGAACATCACCCGCCCGATTTGGATGCTATCGCCGGGCTGGATGCCGAATTGGAGCATCATCATGTGGTCAACGAGCGCGGTTTTTCCGGTGCGGAACGTTTGCCACGAGTCCACCGGATCGCTTTTCCATTTCCCGAAAAACGGGAACCCGCCTTCGATGACCCGCACGAGCGCGAGCCGCGTACCGTCGTTTTTCGGGAACCGAACCATGCTCGTGAAGTTGACGATGCGGGCCTCCGCGCCGCCGGGCACCCGGAACGGCGCGAGCAGCGAATCGGGCGCAGGCAGGTTGCCGTCCACCAGCAAGTCGGCACCGAGCAAGGTTTTGGCCTCGCGGTCAATGTCGTGGTTGAGGTTTTCGGAAAAGGAGCGGACGGCGGTCAGCGCGGCGATGCCCGCGACGATGGCCGAGATGAAAAGCAGCAGGCGGGCGCGGTTGCGGCGGCTATCGCGCCACGCCATTTTGAGTATGAACATTGAGTGAATGAGTGATTGCTGAATGAGCGATTGCGGCTTGATTGCACAATCAAGCCGCAATCCTACCGAACGCAAAAACAAAAGCCGCGCGGCATTGCCAAGCGGCCTGCATTTTTCGATGAAAACAGGGAAACCGGGGTTTGGTTTTACAGCGAACCATGCCCATTATTTGCTGTTTCGGACGGTGAAAACTTTTGCCGGGCAGCGTTTGCAGCTGGACATTTGCCAAAAATGCGCCGACGGCCAAACAACAAAATCCACACGTTCGTGAAAAAAATCTGCCTGCTACTTGCCCTACTGCTTGCTGAAAAACTTGCCGCCCAAACACCTACCCAACCACCCACGCTCACACCCGACGAAGCCGTGCGCCTCGCGTTGGAGGCCAATTACGACATCCGAATCGTGCGCGGCGATGCCGAAATCGCCCGGCTGAACAACACCCGCGCCAATGCGGGAATGTTGCCGGTGGTCAATTTCGTGGCAAGCGACAACGCCTCGCTCAACTCTTTCCAGCAAAAACTGGCGAACGGCAGCGAGTTCTCGGCCCTGGGTGCGCCGTTCAATACCGCCAGCGCGGGCGTGCAACTGAGTTGGACGCTGTTCGACGGCGGGCGGATGTCCATCACCAAAAATCGCCTCGAACGACTCGAAGCCCTCGGCCAAATCAACCTGCAAGCCGCCGTCCTGCAAACCGCCACCGCCGTGCTCACGGCCTATTACGACATCGTGCGGGCGCGGCTCCAAATCCGGGCGAGCGAGGAACTCATCACGCTCAACGCCGAGCGGCTGCGCATCGCCGAGGCACGGCTCACGGCGGGCATGGCCGCGCAAACCGATGCTTTGCAGGCAAAAGTTGACCTCAACCAGCGCAAAAGCGACCTGCTGAACCAGCAAAACACCCTCTCCGCCGCCAAACGCACCCTCAACCGGCTGCTCGTGCGCCCGCCCGAAACGGCTTTCGAGGTCGTCGAAAACCTCGCGTCCAGCTACGCGCCCGACGCACCGGCCCTCCTCCAAAAAATGCTGGCACAAAACCCCGGCTTGCTCAGCCTGCAAAAATCCACCGAAGTCGCCGCGCTCACCGTGGACGAGGCCCGCACCCTGAATCGCGCCCGCCTCACGGGCATCGGGCAGTTCAACGCCGTGCGCTCGGACAACGGCTCCGGTTTTTTGCTCAACAACACGCAGGCCGGCCTGACCGTCGGGGCTTCGCTGGTCATCCCGCTTTACACAGGCGGCAATGCCAAACGGCAAGTGGACGTGGCCAAAGTGGCCGCCCAACAATCGCAGCTCCGGCTTGAAAACCAACGGACGGCATTAGAAACCGAGTTGAGCAACCAGCTGGCTTTTTTCCAAACACAGCGCGACGTGCTTGCCCTCGAAAACGAAAACATCGCCAATGCCCGCGAGAGCCTGAACGTCAGCACCGAGCGGTTCCGCCTCGGCCAGACGAACGCCCTCGAAGTGCAGTCCGCCCAGAACAACCTCGAACAGGCACTGACCCGGCAGAATTTGGTGGAGTATAACCTGAAAATGGCCGAGATACAGCTGCGGCTGCTGGCAGGGGAGATTTGAGTTGGAGAGAGGAAGTGGTTTAAGAGTTGAAGTTTGAAAAGGGGAAGGGTTAAAAAGTTGAAGGGCGGATGAGCTGTGTGCTCGTCCGCCCTTCAACTTTTTAACCACCTCCTCTCTTCAACTGCCGCCTCAACTTCTATTCGATTTTTTCAGATAGTTTTCCAAAGCCACTGCGACGGATGGGGCTTCTGGCGTGCCGGCTTGGATGTTTACAGTCATGCCGCGCTCGGTCACAGCTTTTTCGGCAGCCTTGCCGAAGACGCAAATGCGGCGGTCGTCCTGCTTGAAATCGGGGAACTGCTCGAACATGGACTTGATTTCCAGCGCGGAAAAGAAGGCAATGATGTCGAATTTGACATCCTTCAGGCTTGTGAGGTCGGTGTTGACGGTGCGGTACATCACGGCCTCTTGGATGGGCACTTTCAGGTCTTTGAAAAACTGCGTGACCTCCGGGTTGCCCATGTCGCTGCACGGCAGGTAGAATTTTTCCTCCTTGTTGCGCGTGACGTAGGATTTCAGTTCCGTGATGCTCTTGGTGCCGTTGAACACCTTGCGCTTGCGGAACATGATGAACTTTTGGAGATAATTGGCGATAGCTTCTGTCGCACAGAAGTATTTTGTCTCGTCCGACATTTTGATGCGCATCTCTCCGCAAAGGCGGAAAAAATGATCCACCGCGTTTTTGCTGGTGAAGACGATGGCGGTGTAATCGTTCGGATAGACCCTGTTTTTGCGGTATTCTTTCTCGGTCAACCCCTCCACCGTGACGAACGGCACGAAGTCAATGCGCACACCGAACTTCTTTTCGAGTTCGTCGTAGGCGTTGCGTTGGGCGGGCTTGGGCTGGGAAATGAGAATGTTGTGAACGCGCTTGTGTGTGGTTTCTTCCTGAACGGGAGCGGCGACAGTTACAGACATTCGGGCGTTGAGAGTTTTTGTGAAATTTTCGTGGAGCTCGCCGGGCGGGGAATCAAGTGGCCGAGAGCATCGCGAGCTTAACAAGCAGCAGGACTGGCGCGATTTCCACGACGCAAAGGTAAAGCAAAAAATGAAATTGGTCGGTTGCCAAAAATTTGAGGCCGATGGCACTGGCCCGCAGCATCCGGTAGCCATAAAAAACGACCGCCACGCCGAGCGTCCAAAAGACCAAAAACGGCTCAAAATCACGGGCGAACGCAATCAAAAAATTGAACGGCACGAGGAACAGGCCGAGCACACAGTTGAAGACGATGATGAGGAAGCCGTACCGCCGCACTTCGGTGCCCACCGGGTAAAGCCACGCGACCACACCGAGCATCACATGTTTGAACAGGAAAATGACGCTCGCGCCCGCCACGCAAAGCAGCAAGAACGGTAGGTTGTTGAAACTGTCCCCTCGGAAAAAACGGGTGATGAGGAAACCGAAAATCCCGGCGTTCAACAGGAAATTGGCGTAGAGGAGGAAATACGGCGCGCTGCCCGTCAGGCCGGTGGCCTCGCGGTGCGCGAGCGCGAGCTGGTTTTCGTTCAGGAAGGCCCGCCACGCCTTGCCGACGACCGAGCGGTTGGCGGCGATGGAGAACGTGAGGAACCCAAAAGCAGCCACCAACGACCAAAAAAGGAAGGTTTTGGAAGTGCTTTGCCCACGCGGCAGGCTCACGCTTTGGAAAAAAGACTTGGCTGGCGTGGCGGATTGGATGGCATTTTTCGACGCGCCGGGCGCGCGGTGCGGCACCACATCGAACGGGTTGGAGAAGCCAACCTTCGCGGTATCGCCGCTCGTCTTCGGCAAGCGGTGCACCAACTCGAAGGGGTTGGCCGACGCGAGGGGCTGCCCGCCCAGCCGGGCCTGCGCTGCAAAAAACAACATGAAGAAAATCGCCAAGCGAGCCATGCGGCAAAAGTATTCAGAAGCGGCCTGAATTTCATTTTTGCCGAAAACGACCGTCGGCCTAACCCAAACTTTGCGGGCTTTTGTTCTGTCGGGCAATTGTCCGAGCCGGACAATCCCCGGCCCTTTAACCCGACGCTAACGCGATGTTTGGAAATTTTTGACCGTTAAAATTGTTTCAAAAACGTCAAGGCAAAGGCAGGGATTTTTGGGGACAAACGCGCCGCTCGCCAATCTTGCTCCATCTTTGCCGAAACAACCCAACCTGTTGAACCACAAAATATTACGACTATGAAACGCCATTTGGTTCTGCCCGCTTTTTTGCTCCTGACCGCCCTCGCGCCACTGCAAGCGCAGTATTTCGGGCGCAACAAACCCACCTATCAAAAACACGATTTCAAGGTGCTGCAAACCGAGCACTTTGAGATTTATCAATACCTCGACAACCCCGAACGCGCCCGCGAACTGGCCGCCGCCGCCGAGATGTGGTACCGGATGCACGAGTCGGTGCTGCGCGACACGTTTACCCAAAGAAATCCGATGGTCATCTACAACGACCACGCGGGATTCCAGCAGACCAACACCATTCAAGGCGACGTGTCGGTCGGCACGGGCGGCGTGACGGAGGCCCTGCGGAACCGAGTCGTCTTCCCCGTCGCCATGACCAACCAGCAGACCAACCACGTCCTCGGCCACGAATTGGTACACGCTTTTCAGTACCACATGATTTTGGAGGGCGACTCCACGAGCCTCCGCAACCTCGCCAACCTGCCGCTTTGGATGGTCGAGGGGCTGGCCGAGTACCTGAGCATCGGGCGCATTGACCCGCACACGGCCCTCTGGATGCGCGACGCGGTGCTAAACGACGACCTGCCGAGCATCCGCGATTTGGACGGCTACAAATATTTCCCCTACCGTTGGGGGCAGGCGTTTTGGGCCTTCGTGACCGGGGTTTATGGCGATGAGGTCATCCCCGTTTTGTTCAAAAACACCGCGAAATACGGCCTCGAACCAGCCGTGCAACTCACGCTGAACACCTCCACGAAAGCACTTTCGGAAGCGTGGCAAACAAGCCTCCGAAACCAGTTCGGCCAATGGGCCATCAAAGGCAAAAAGGAAAATCTGCCCGGCAAACGCCTGCTCGACGACGACAATGCCGGCAAAATGAACATCTGCCCGGTGCTCAGTCCGAACGGCAAATACGTCATCTTCCTCTCCGAAAAAAGCATCTTCACCACCGACCTTTTCCTCGCCGACGCGAAGACGGGCAAAATCCTCAAAAAAGTGGCGAGCACCGCGAAGGACGGCCACATTGACCAGTTCAATTTCATCGAAAGCGCGGGCACTTGGTCTGCCGACGGCAAGCAATTCGCGTTCGATGTGTACGAGAAAGGCCGCAGCGTGCTGGTCATCAAGGACGTGCTGAAAGGCAAGCGCAAGCGCAAAGTCGAAATCCGGGGTGTGCCCGCTTTTTCCAATCCCGCGTGGAGTCCCGACGGCAAGACAATCGTCGTCTCCGGCTTGGTCAAAGGGCAGGTTGATCTGTTCGCATGGGACGTGAAAACAGGCAAAGTCCGCCGCCTGACCAACGATAAATACTCGGAAATCCTCCCGACTTGGAGCGCGGACGGGCGGCAACTGGCTTTCAGCACCGACCAACTGAGCATGAACCGGGGCCGCTCGAACGGCACATGGGCGATGAACCTCGCCGTGATGGACGTGGCCTCCGGCACGGTGGAGCAAATTGACGTGTTCCCCGGCGCGGACAACCTGAACCCGCAGTTCGACAAAGACGGCAACCTGTTTTTCCTCAGCAACGGCGACGGTTTCCGCAACCTGTACCGCTACGACATGGCCTCCAAAAAGGTGTTCAAAATGACCGATTTGATGGTCGGCATCACGGGCATCACGCCCTACGCGCCTGCCATCACCGTCGCCGAAGACCGCGACCGCGTGCTTTATACCTATTACAACAAGGGCGAATACACCATTTTTCAGGCAAAAGCGGAGGATTTCCTGAACCAAGAAGTGCCCGACCCCTCGGCCATCAACATGGTTCCTGCCGCGCTGCCGCCCTTCGACCCTCGCAAAAAAGACGTGGTGAACACCGGCATCCGCACGATGGACCACAACCTCGACACCACGACCCAGACCAAAACCGCGAAATACCGTTCGCAATTCAAACTCGACTACATCGGCGGCAGCACGGGCGTGGGCGTGGCGACGGGCAACACCTCGTTCGGCACGGCGACCGGGCTGGCAGGCGGCATTGACATGCTTTTCGGCGACATCTTGGGCAATCACCAGCTGTACGCCGGCCTCTCGCTCAACGGCGAAGTGACCGACGCGGCGGGCATTTTCTCTTACATCAACCGCAAAAACCGCGTGGGCTGGGGCGCATCGCTTTCGCACATCCCCGACCGCTATGTGAGCGGCTACTATTTCGATAGCACACCGGAATACTACAATGTCGGCAACGGCGACTCGCTGCTGCTGTACGAGGACTTCACCGACCTGACCCGCATTTTTCAGGAGCGGCTGGGACTGTTCACGTTTTACCCGTTCTCGACCACGAAACGCATCGAACTGGGCGGCGCGGCGGAACTCTACACCGACAGGGTGGACAGGTACAAATCCTATTACACCACTTTCGGGCAGTATTTCGGGCAAGACCGCGAGCGCATCCCCTCGCCCGGCAGCCTGCGGATGGCGAGCCTGAACACGGCCTTTGTGGGCGACAATTCCTACTTCGGGTTCACGGCCCCGCTGCAAGGTTGGCGGTACCGCATCGGCGCGGAGCAATACTTCGGCGACTATCGCTTCACCGCGCTGCTGGCCGATGCGCGGCGGTATTTCTTCCTGAAACCCGTGACTTTGGCCGTGCGCGGCTTTGCCTACGGGCGGTTCGGCGGCAATTCGGAGCAGATTTACCCGCTCCCGGCTTGGGACCCGTTCTTCGTGCGCGGCTACATTGACGCGGTGCAGCAGGTGCGCGACCTGCCACTTTCCACACGCGGCAGCAAACTGCTGGTCGGCAATTTCGAGGTGCGGCTGCCCTTCACCGGCCCGCGTGCCATTGCCCTGATACCCGTCAATGGCCTGCTGACCGACCTCAACTTGTTCGCCGACGCGGGGCTGGCCTTTTTTGAATTGGACGATTTGAAAAAGGAGGGCGCGCCCGGCACACAGTTCACCCAGCACAAACCCATCGTGAGCGTGGGCGCGTCGCTGCGGGTCAATTTGTTCGGGGCACTGGTCATCGAACCCTACTATGCCTTGCCGTTGAGCCTCGAAAAAGCCGACCGCAAGTGGACGTTCGGGCTGAATTTCATCCCCGGCTGGTGAGCGGGCGAAGTTTATATCGCGCCCAAAAAAGACCGGAGGCACCCCGCGTGTGCGGGATGCCTCCGGTTGTTTTTTCACTCAAACAGCAAAGGATGCTGCCTACTGCCGCCCTGTCTTGGCTTTTCGCGTATCGGCCACCTGCGGGCGGCTGGTGCGCTCGTCGGCCACGCGGTTGAGCACGAAGGTTTCCACTTCCTTGTCGAGTTGCACGGTGAATTTGTACGTCCCGGCAGGCAGGTTTTCGACGTTCACTTCAATGTTGTTCACACCGTTGAAAGCCTTGTGGTAGAAACTCTCGCGCACTTTCCCGGCCATGTCGGTCAGGGTGCAGGTCAGTTGTGCATCGCCCATCACGTCGGCGGTCACGCGGAACGTGGAGTCCACTTCGGTGCTCGTCATGGACATCACATTGATGACGTTCGCCATTTTTTTCTCCACGAGAATTGGCTGGTTGATGCTCGATGTGCCGTCGTCGGCCAGTTCCTTCAAGCGGTAATAGTTCTTCGTGTCGCTGGCCCCCACGTCCATGAAGTGGTAATTCTTGTCCACCTCGCTGTACCCGGCGGCGGCGATTGTGGTCAGCTCAAAAAACTGCAGGCCGTCGGTGGATTTTTCGATGACGAAACTCGCCATGCCCACCTCTTTGGCAGTTTGCCATTTGAGGTAGTTGCCGATGGGCTTTTCGCTGCCTTCCAAGTATTGCGAGTAGATGACTTCGCCGGCGGCACCCGGCGGGCCGACCACCGCAAGCGCGGCCAAAACAAGGGCAAAACGCATGAAATTGGTCATGGCAAAGAGATTTAGTGATTGAATCAGAGACGAATTTCATGGTTTGGTCGGGCAGTGCAGCTCAGTGAGGCCGAGTTTCTGTGACGGGTTTTCGGCAAAAGTTACCGCCCAGTTACCAGCCCGATAAAGTCGGGTTAAAGTGCCGACGGCCCCAAAACGCGACGCGGAAGCCGCGATAATTTGGCCTTGCCGTTCCGAAAACGGCGTTTGCCTACTGCTCGTTTTTCAAAAAAATCATGTTTTCCATGCAAATCATGTCTCGTTTTCCGGCCTTTTTTTCGGGTTTGTTCGCCGCGATGACCCTGTTCGCGGCTTGCAGCCCGCAACTCACCCCGTTCACCCGCGACCTGTACGACCGCCACCATTGGTCGGACGCGGAACTCAAGGGCATCCAGTTTTACCTCTCCGACGATTTGGTCATCTACCGAAACGTGGACGAGGTGGACGAAGTGAAAATCTCCGGCGGCGAAATCAAAATGGTGGACGGCCGCAAAGTGGAGGAAATCCGCTTCCGTGCAGGCACACCCGGCGTGTTCATCTCCCGCCCGAAAGAAGACCATTTCGCCATCAGCTTCGAGGAAGGCGACGACACGCGCTACCTCATGTTCGGCCCCAACCCCAAACGCGACGGCCAATACATGCTCATGGCCTCCGAGTGGAACCGCCGCTCCGGCAAAGTGACCTACGCCGGGGCAAAATTCCAGACCGTCTCCGACGAAATCCCGCGCCTGCTGGTCAGCATGAAATACCGCAACCAAAACAGCGTCGAAAAACGCAACGCCAGCGGGCGGCGCGTGGACTGAGCCGGGCAGGCAGGGCGGCAAAAAACCTCGCCACCGGATTTCGGCAATTCGATTTTTCTCCGGTTTTTGCCGCCCCACCAATCTTTCCACATTCCATCTCTTCAACTTTTCCACTCAAATCCATGTCCGTATCCGAACGACTCCGCGCCATGTTCAATGCCAAAGCCGACGCAAACCTGCAAGCCGGGCAAGCATTTTTGGCCGAAAACGCCCAACGCGAGGGCGTGGTCGCGCTGCCCAGCGGCCTCCAATACGAAATCATCACCGAAGGCACGGGCGCAAAACCCGGCCCGACCGACACCGTGACCTGCCACTATCACGGCACCGTGATTGACGGGCGCGTATTCGATTCGTCGGTGCAGCGCGGCAAACCCGCCTCGTTCCCGCTCAACCGCGTCATCAAAGGCTGGACGGAAGCCCTCCAACTCATGCCCATCGGCTCCAAATGGCGGCTGTTTTTGCCGCCGCACTTGGCCTACGGCAGTCAGCAAATCAGCGCGGAAATAGGCCCGAACAGTACCCTGATTTTCGAGGTGGAATTGCTCGGAATTGGCTGAACCGGCACGGCAGCGGTGTGTTTTGGCGCAGGCCTCGCTACTTTTGGCTTGCACGAAACACACCGCCTCCGCCATGAAAAATCCGTTCGCTGCCTGTTCGCTGTTGCTGTTTTTCGCGGGCCTTGCTTCGCCGCTCTTTGCCCAAACACCCTTCGCCTGCGGCCACGACGCGCTGCTCGAAATCGCCCGCGCCGATTCCGTTTTTGCCAAAAAACACGCTGGACTCGACCGGCGATGGCAGCTTGCCCCCCGGCTCCCTGAAAGGGGGAGCGACAAGGGCCAACAACTCCCCCTTCAGGGGGCCGGGGGGCAAACCGGTGCGAAAACCGCCCTCCAAACCATCCCAGTCGCCGTCCACATTTTGCACGACGACGGCCCGGAAAACATCCCCGACGCACAAGTTTTCGCGGCCATCCAATACCTGAACGATGCCTTTGCCAATGCGGGCTGGTTCGACCAGAACACAGGCGCGGCAGTCGGCATCCAGTTTTGCCTCGCCACCCGCGACCCCGACGGCAGCCCAACCAACGGCATCACCCGCGACCGCACCGCACTGACCGAACTCGTCGCCGAAACCCAAGACCTCGCGGCCAAAAGCATCCGCCGCTGGGAGCCGCGCCAGTACCTGAACATCTGGGTCGTGCGGAGCATCTGTTTCCAATCGCTCGGCTGCGGCGTGGCGGCCTATGCCACTGGCCCCACTTTTCACGGCACGGGCGTGGACGGCGTGGTGATTGAGCACCCGTTTTTCGGCACATCGCCGGGCCTGACGGCCGCGCTGGCCCACGAGGTCGGGCACTATTTTGGGCTGTACCACACCTTTTCGGGCGGCTGCAAAAATGACAACTGCCTCACCGACGGCGACCAAATCTGCGACACGCCGCCCGACCAAAGCACTGCCCCGCTGCCCTGCGACCTGACCGCCAACACTTGCACAACCGACTCGAAATCAGGCTTTTCCGACGACCAACCCGATGCGACCGCCAATTTTTTGGACTACGGAAACCTCCTTTGCCAGCACGATTTCACCGCCGGGCAGGCCGCCCGCATGGTGTTTTTCCTCGAAACCGAACGCCAATCGCTGCTCACGTCCGACGGCTGCGGGCAGCCCTGCCCCAGCCCCATCGTGGCCGATTTTTCGCCCGGCGACACGCTCGTGCAAGTGGGCACAACACTCATTTTTCAGAACCAAAGCCAAGCCGCCAGCACGTTCGTGTGGCAGCAAAACGGCCAGCCGTTTTCCACCGAAAACAACCCGGAATTGACCTTCCCGAACGAGGGCGTTTTCACCATTTCATTGACGGCGACGGCAGCCAATTCCGCGCTTTGCCCGCCGCGAACGGCAACCGCTGTGGTGCAGGTCGTTTGCCCGGTTGTCGCTGATTTTCAGGCAGATAGGCTGGATGTTTCGATTGGTGAGACGGTTCTGTTCACCAATTTGAGCCAAAATTTCACGAGCACCAGTTGGTCGGTCGGCGGGCAGCCGCAGGGCGCGGATTTGCCGAGTTTCACTTTCGCGGCAGCGGGCGTTTTTCCGGTGGTTTTGACGGCCACGAACGGCCTGTGCAGCCGCTCGAAAAGGCTCTCGGTGTTCGTCCGTGATTCGTGCCCCGAAAAAACGTGGCGGCTCACCTTCGGCATGCCCGACAACGACGAGACGGGCCGCGCCACCACCGGGCTGAGCGACGGGTCGCTGCTGCTCGGCGGCGACGGCGCGGTGCCGGGCGCGGGCCGCGAGGTGCTGCTGCTCAAAGCCAACGCGAACGGCGACCCAATCTGGACGCAACGCTTCGGCAGCCCGGCCACCGACGAGTTTTTGACCGACCTCGCGGCCACGCCCGATGGCGGTTTCGTGGCGGCACTCGTGGCCGATGGGCAACCCGGGCTGGCGCGTTTTTCGGCAGCGGGCGCGGTCGTTTGGCAAAAAAAGTTCGAGGCCAAAGGCCAAATCCGCCACTTGCGCCCAGTCGGCGACGGCAATTTCACGCTGGCGGGCTGGCTCGCCGACGGGCCGGACACGACGGCTTTTTTCGGAAAAATCAACGCCAACGGCAACCCGATTTGGGCCAAAAACTGGCGCACGCCGGGGCCGATTTTCGGGCAGGATATGATTCAACTGGCGGACACGGGCTTCCTCGCTGGCGGGTATTTTTCGGAATTGGATAGCAGCCAGCGGCACGGTTTCGGGGCGCGGTTCGACCTCGCGGGCAATTTGCTGGCCGCACGGCGGTTCGAGGGCACGCCTTTTCATGCGGTGGCGACAGCAAATGATGACTACTATTTCTTTGGCTCGATTGACTATGTTGCGCTGTTCGGTCAGCCGATTTATCCGGTTGATTGTGGTTTTTTCACGGGTTTATCCGAAGCCACTTTCTTTTCCAACCCGATTGACTCTGCCGCAGTTTCGAAGGAAGCGAATTGCCTGTTGAATGGCACCGATGCGGCTTTCCACGATGTCATCACGAAGCCAGACGAACAGTTTTGGATGCCTCTAAATCAAATCGGGACAAACGGCACAACCGAAGTAGCAACCATACTCGGCGGCTCTTCCAACTCGCTGCTCTCTGGTGATGGAACTACGTTACAATATCCCGTGCCAGCCCAAGCTCGCGTCTGGGACATTGGGACGAGCGGCGATGCGATGTTGCTCGCGGGCCGGGCCGCTGCCGGACAGGATTTGTTTTGGGTGAAGACCAACCCGCAGGGGCTTGCCGGGGCGTGCCCACAAGGTGTGGGCGTTGCGGTGCCTCATTTTTTCCCAGCCGCTCCCGCCCCAACCAATTTATTGCTGACGGCAGCGGCAGCAGTGCCTCCGCTGTCGCCCACCAACCTCGCCGTGCAGCCCTATTTTTTGCCGAAAAACGAGCCGTGCCCAGCCGATTGCGTCGAATATCCATGCAAAACAGCCTTCATCAAATACATCGGCAACAGCAACCAACGCGAGGGCCTGACGAGCATCGTGGCCGCGCCCGACGGTACGTTTTTCTGCGCCGGCCTCAAAAACGACAGCTCGCTACTGCTCCAATTCGCGCCCGACGGCTCGGTGCTTTGGGCGCGGATTCTCCGGTTGTCAAAACCCAGCGACCGCGTGACCGACATGATTTTGGACAGCGACGGGCGGCTCGTGGGCGTGGGCTATGCCACACTCAACACGGTGACTTTCAGCGGGTTCGTGTTTCGGTACGACCCAAAAACCAACCTCATGGAATGGGCAATGGAAACCCCGCCAGGCGACAATGTTCGATTCAATTCTATCTCCGAAATCGCGGCGGACGGAGCATTTCGCATTGGTTTGACACGGCGCACCGGCCAAGCACCCGATAATTTTTCAGAGCGACCCGAATGGCTCGACATCGCGCGGGCGACCGGACAGCCAGAGCCGAGCAGCCCGCCCCAAGCCTATCAAATCCCCGGCCAGCGGTTGCTCGAATTCCGGGAAATCCAGCAAGTGGGCGGCGAGTGGTTCGGCTTTGGCGGCTACGATCGAAACCTCCTGCCCGATGAAGATTCCACCCGCGCTGTGCTGGCAAAATTGGACGCTGCTGGGCAGGTGCTTTGGGCTGTTTCGCTTTCCGAAAGTCCCGATTTGGTCGAATCCGAAATCATGGATTTGGCAGTTGCAGGCGACTCGGTTTTCGTCGTCGCGCAATACAGCTTGGCGGGCACGGGCGGGCAACACACGTTGTTTTGCATCAATGCGACCGACGGTGCGCTGCGCTGGTCGCGGGGGCTGCGGGTGGGAACTTTCAATACCTCTACCTTTTCGGGTGCTGTCATCCATGAAACGCTGCTTGCGCCCGACGCGATTTACTTCCGCTCCGGTCGGTTCATTTTCAAAACCGACCGGAGCGGCAACACGATTTGGGCCAAAACTTACCAATCCAGTTTGATTAACCCCGCACGGACGACCATTGCCGAAACAGGGGACGCACTTTTTTGGGTCGGCAGCGGGGTGAACACCTTGCAAGACATGATTTTCATGCGCCTCAACGCCACGACGGGCGATATCGGCGACCCGGCTTGCAGCCTGTTGAGCACGCCCGTCGTGGATACCATTCAACTTTCTTTTTCGCTCGAAACCATTGATTTGCAGGCCGTTGCGACGACTACGAATTTGGCCACCCGCCAAGTTTTGCCTTACCCGTACCAAACCGGGCGAGAAGTTTTCCCATGCGCCGCGCCCTGCGCCGAAATCTGCGGCAACGGCCAAAGCGACGACTACGACGGTCGGCCCGACTGCTTCGACACCGAGTGCGCTTGCCTCGATTGCACGGGCAAATCGGGCAGCATCTGGTATTTTGGCATCAACGCGGGTTTGTCGTTCAACACCGACCCGCCCACGATTCTGACCGACGGCCAAACCCAACAAAACGGCGCGACGGCGGTGGCCTCCGACCCCGAAGGCAACCTGCTTTTTTACTCGACCGGCGAACGGATTTTCGACCGAAACCATCAGCCCATGCCCAACGGCTTGGCGGTCGGCGGGCAGCTGGCGGGCAGCGCGTGCCTCGCTTTCCCGATAAAAGGCTTGGACGAGTACGCAGTCATCACGCAATCGGGCGGCAACGTTTCGCCCCAAGTTTTTTACACAAAAGTGGACATGACGCGGCGCGGGTTCCTCGGCGACGTGGACGCGGCGACCAAAAAAGTGCCGCTCTCGCCCGATTGGCCTGCGTTCAAAATTGCGGCAACCAATTGTGAATCAGGCACTTGGTTAGTCATGAACATGGCCGACTCGAACGCTTGGGAGTCGCGGTATTTCACCAACGGCACCGTCAGCCCGGCGTACCGAAGTTATGGTGGCACGCCAGTTTTGCCGGGGACTTTGGCCGACAACTCGGCGGGGCAACTGAAATTCAGCGGCGACGGCCGGACGTTGGTCAACACATTGCCCGGCAGCGGCGGCATCGAGATATTTGATTTTGACGACGTGGACGGGAAAATCAGCAACCCGCGCACCATTCTTTTGCCCGATTTGGCCGGGGCCGTCGGGCTGGAATTTTCGCCCAACAACCGCTTTTTGTACGTCGCCACGCGCAAGCCGCCGAGCCGCGTCTGGCAGTTCGATATGCTGGCGGGCGACGCGGCGGCGATTGCCAATTCGCGGGTTTTGCTGGCCGAAAGCCCTGTTTTTGGTCAGTTTTCGCTGCTGCAACTCGCCCCTAACGGCAAAATTTACATTTCCCAAAATCCCAACAACGCCAGCACGGGCAGCCTACACGTCATCCACAAACCCGACCAGCGTGGCCCGGATTGCCAGCTGCAAATCGGCGGCCAGTCGCTCGGCGCGGGCAGGGCATTTTTCGGGCTGCCGAGTTTCGTGCGGCAAACTGTGTGGCCGAAGGAATACGCCGAAATCATTGGCCCCGACACGCTTTGCGGGGTGCCGAGCCGGGCCATCTACCGGGTGCACGGCGGCTCGTGCCGCACTTTTGATGTGTGGGGCACGGCGGCGGGCATCCCGCTCACATCCACGCCACAGCCGCAGGGCGACGCGGCGGAACTCCTGTTCGAGGGCGCGGGCGAGGTATTCGTAGTGGTCAACCTGAACGGGCCGTGCGGCACGGTGCAGGCCACGAAAAAAGTGGTCATCGTGGGCACGCCCGCGCCCGCGCTCGACCTCGGCCCCGACGTGGTGCTATGCGAAAACGGGGTTGCCACGCTAGCCGCCACACCGGGCTTTACGCGCTACTTGTGGAACGACGGCACCGCCGAACCGACGTTAACCACTTTGTTTTCAGGCACTTACAGCGTCACCGCATGGGATGCTTGCGGCAATCCGCAGACCGATTCCGTGCAAGTCAGCATCAGTCCCGGCAGCCAACTCGCGCTCGGCGGCGACCTGAAAATCTGCCGTGCCGACGGCGCGACATTCACCCGGCCCGCCAATTTTTCGACGTGGAAATGGTCGCCCGGCCAGCCCGTCGCCGACTGCGATACCTGCGCGACGGTGCGCCTTTTTCCGCAAAAAACAACCGAGTTCACGGTCGTCGCCCAAAGCGCGGACGGCTGCCTGAGCACCGACACGGTGCGCGTCGCGCTGGACACAGCCTTTGTCAAGTTGGACACTTTCGTATGCGAAGACCAGCGGCTGCCGTTCCTCGGCGCATGGCTGCCAGCGGATACGATTGCGCGGTTTGCGATGCCGCCAGCCAATGGCTGCGACTCGATTTTGGAAGTGACCACACTGCCATTGCCCGGCCTCTCGTTCGATTTGCCGCCAGACACGACCCTGAAAATCGGCGACACGCTGCTGCTCGACATCGCGCCCGACGGCCCCGCGCCGTTCGGTTTTGTGTGGAAAATTGACCCGGCCAGCGGCGGCCAACTTTCCTGCGCGGACTGCCCCGACCCGGAATTTTTCGCCCTGCGAAACTCGATTTTGAGCCTACAAATCACGGCCTCGAACGGTTGCGCGGCGGCTGACTCCTTGACAATCAAGGTGTTGGACGTTTGCCAAGTCAATGCCCCGACAGCCTTCACCCCGAACGGCGACGGCACGAACGACACGTTTTTCCTGCTGGCCGACCCCTGCGTGCGGCGCGTCGTGTCGCTCCGAATTTTCACACGCTGGGGCGAGGCGGTGTTTTCGCGGACGGATTTTCCACCGAACACCCGCTCGCTGGGCTGGGACGGCCGCGACCCGGCGGGGCGCGATTTGCCGTCGGACGTGCTGGTTTGGTGGGCAGAAGTGGAACTGTTCGACGGGCGGCGCAGGGTGGAAAAAGGCGAGCTGACGCTGCTGCGCTGAATTTGCCGCCAAAGCCTGACCTTCGCCGCCCAAACTTTTGCCCATTGCCCACGCACACTCGCCTTGCCGTCATCGTGCCTTGTTTCAATCCCGCGCCGGGTTGGGTGGCGAGTTTGTCGGGCAAATTTCTGGGCTTGCAAACGCAGCTCGCCGCGCTCGGTTTGGATGCCAATTTGACCTTGGTCAACGACGGCTCCACGCGCAATGTAGAGGCCGAAAATTTGCGGCAACTCGCTGAAAATGTGCCCGGTACGCAAATCATTCAGTACCCGACGAACCGGGGCAAAGGCCACGCGCTGCGGCAGGGTGTGGCCGCGACAGACGCGGATTTTCACCTGCTGACCGATATTGATTTCCCGTACACGCTGCCAAGCATGGTGCGGGTCGCGCAAGTCTTGCTCGAAAAAGGCGGCATCGCGGCGGGCAACCGCGACACGGGCTACTACTCGAATGTGCCGTTTTTCCGCCGGATGTTGTCGCAGGGCCTGCGCTGGTTGTTGCTTCGGGTCATCCGGCTGCCGGTCAGCGACTCGCAGTGCGGGCTGAAAGGTTTTGACCGGGCCGGGCGCGAGGTTTTCCTCGCCACGACGATTGACCGTTTCCTGTTCGACCTCGAATTTTTGATGCTCGCCGGGGGGCGAGTGCCCGTCGTGCCCGTGCCGGTGGAGTTGCGGGCGGGCGTGGTGTTCAGCCGGGTCGGCTGGAAAATCCTGCTGACCGAGGGGCGCAATTTTTTGTGGCTGTTTTTGCGGAAAGGGAGAGCGAAGGAAGGGAAAAGTTGAAGGCGTGAAACGGAGTGTATGTGTATTTTTAGGCCAAAATTCAACCAAAAATGAATCAACATAGGCTTACCAACCTACAACTTGAACTTATCAAGCTGTTCAAGTACGACCCGCCGGAGGAACAGTTGATGGAAATCAAACAGCTGCTTGCAGACTATTTTGCACAAAAAATATCTGACGAAATGGATACGCTCTGGGAGGAGCGCGGATGGACGGAAGACACCATGCAAGCATGGGCGACCAAACGAATGAGGACACCTTATCCAGCAGCTCAACACGCCCTCTCTCATGAAAAAAGTAGTGCTGGACACTAATATCTTGCTCGCTTCTCTGGGCAAGCAGTCTCCATATCGTCCTATTTTTCAGGCATTGAAAGATGGGAAATTCCTACTCGTAGTCAGCAACGACATCCTATCGGAATATGCAGAAAAAGCAGAGGAGGAAACATCTGCTACTGTTTCTCGAAACCTGATGGAATTCCTGATGGTTTTGCCGAATGTAATGCACCAAGATGTTTACTACCATTGGTGGCTTGTGCCCGACGACCCCGATGACAATAAATTCACGGATTGTTATGTGGCAGCGGGTGCTGAAATCTTAGTAAGCGAAGACCGTGCGTTTCGGCAGATTGACCCCGATGGTTTTCCACCGGTTTATGTGATGCGTATGAAAGCATTCATGGATTGGTTGGATTCCCAACCAGATGGATTTTAAAGCCCTTCAATCCTCGCCCTATGCTCCACACCAACGCCCACCGCCGCTTGTTTTTTGCCGCGAAACGCTGCTGTTTTTGGGCGGTTTTGGGGTGGGCATTTGCCGCTGCGCCTCAACTCGCTGCCCAGCCGACGGCCATGATTGACTCGCTCACGCGGGAATACGAGCGGGCCACGCACGACACGATGCGGGCCATCCAGCTGAACTACATCGCGTTTTATTACCTGCGTTCCGACACGGAAAAAGCCCTCGAATATGCCCAACGCGCCCTCTCGTTTTGCCAGCGCACCAACCCCGACGGCTCCGTGACGGACACCTACCTGCCGGGCAAGGCCACCTCGCTCTACTATTTCGGCTGGTACCATCTTTACCACACCAATTACCCGGAGGCCCTGCGCTACATGCTCGAAGCCCTGCGGCTCAACGAACAACTGGGCCGCAAGCGCAGCATCGGCAACTGCCTGTTCAGCGTCGGCAACATTTACAGCCACCAGCGCAAGTACGACGACGCGCTGCGCAGCTACCAAGCCTCCAAAAAAGTCTTCGACGAAATCAAGTTCGAGACCGGCCTCGTCGGCCTGTATCAAAATTGGGGCGCGATGCTCGTGGACCAAAACCGCCACGCCGAGGCACTCGAAATCTTCCGCGAGGCCGAAAAACTCTTCCAAAAACTTAAGCCCCGCGAAGGTTGGGGAGCACTCTACAACAACCTCGGCACTTGCATCCACAGCCTCGGCAACCCCGATTTGGCACTCGAATACTACGAAAAATCGCTCGCCGAATACGAACGCACTGGCAACCGCACCGACCTCGGCCCCACGTTCAGCAACATGGGCAACATCTACCGCGACCGGGGCGATTTCGTGCGGGCCATTGGTTTTTACGACGCGCTGCTGCAAAACGGCTTCGACCTCAAAAGCAAAAAACGCATCCTCGACGGCTACACCAACCTCACCACAGGCTGGCTCCGCCGCGCCGAAGCCACGCCCGTGCCCACCGAAAAAGACAGTTTTTACACCCGCGCCTTCGAGTACATCAAAAAAGCCCGCACCTACGAAGACTCCATTTACAACACCGAAAACAGCCGCCAACTGACCGACCTCCAAATGCGCTACGAAACCGAAAAAAAAGAGCGCGAAATCAGCCAGCTCACCGCCGATGCCCGCGCCCGCGAGATTGACCTCGTGCGGCAGGAAGCCGAGCTCCGGCAGCGGCGGCTCGAATCCGAGGCCCAGCGCGAACGCGCCCAACGGCTCGAAAAAACCAACGCCAACATCGCCCTCGAACTCGAAGTCGAGAAAGTCACCCGCCGCGAACGCGAGACCGAGACCGCCCGCCAGCAGCAACAAATCGAACTCCTCAACCGCGAAAACGCCCTCGCCGAAACCGAACTCCGCCGCCAACGAACCGTCCGCACGGCATTGGTGGCTGGGCTGGCTGGGCTGGCGTTTTTCCTGTTTTTGTTGCTGCGGCTGTACCTGCAACGCACGGCAGCCAACCGCGAAATCATGCGGCAAAACCGCGAAATCGAAGCCCAACGCGCCGAAATCGAAGCCCAAAACCAGCGATTGGAGGAAGCAAACCGGTTCAAAAGCGACTTTTTGGCCAACGTCAGCCACGACATCCGCACGCCGCTGAACACCATCATCGGCCTCGGCGGGCTGTTGGCCGAGTCGCCGCTCACGCCCAAGCAGCGCGAATATCTCGATGCCGTGCAGTTTTCGAGCCGCAACCTGCTCGCGCTCATCGGCGACGTGCTGGATTTGTCAAAAATCGAGGCCGGCAAAATCACCTTCGCCTGCGAGCCGTTCGATTTGCCCGAACTCCTGCGCCAGCAAATGAACTGGCTCGGTGCCGCCGCCGAACAAAACGGCCTCGAAGCCCGGCTGCGGCTCGCCCCAGATTTGCCAAAAACCGTCGTCGGCGACGCGACCCGCCTCAACCAAATCCTGCTCAACCTGCTCGGCAACGCCCTGAAATTCACGAAAAAAGGCTCCATCGAACTCGAAGCCGCGCCCGGCCAAACCCGCCCCGACGGCTCTGCCGAAATTCAGTTCCGCATCCGCGACACGGGCGTTGGCATCCCGCCCGAAAAGCAGGCCCTCATCTTCGAGGCATTCGCGCAAGCAGGCGACGACCCGCAACAGCAAAGCGGCGGCACGGGTCTCGGCCTCGCCATCGCCCGGCAGTTGGTGGAGTTGCAAGGCGGGCGCATCGGCGTGGAAAGCCGCGTCGGCGAAGGCTCCGTTTTCACTTTTGTCCTGCCTTTTGGACGGTGGACGGTGGACGGCGGACGGTGGACGGCAGATAGTTCGCAGTGGGCAGGTGGCCGTGAGCAGGCAGCAGATGGTTTGCAGTTTGCAGTAGGCAGTGGGCAGACAACACCGTCAACCGTCTACCGTCTACCGTCTACCGCCAATCCACCGTCCACCGTCCACCATCAACCGTCCGCCGTCAACCGACTACCCTCAAAACGGATTTTGTTGGTCGAGGACAACGGCATGAACCAGATGCTCGCGTTGGCTTTGCTGGAAAAAGTCATGGAAAGCCCCCAAGTGACCATCGCCGAAAACGGCCAGCAGGCCATTGAAAAAGCATTGGGCGGCCAATTTGACCTGATTTTGATGGACGTAAAAATGCCCGTGCTCGATGGCTTCGAGGCCACGCGGGCACTGCGGGAGGCGGGCTGCCGCACCCCAATCGTGGCTTTGACCGCCAATGTCACGCCCGAAGAGGAGGCCAAATGCCGCGCCGCCGGCATGGACGACTACATCGGCAAACCGATTGACGTGGCCGTTTTGCAGGAAAAAGTGGGCCGTTGGAGCCAAGTGGAATGACGATTTACGAATGACGATTTTCGATTCCTACCGCCACCTCCCGCGCTCCCCATTCGTAAATCGCAACTCGTAAATCGTAAATCGCCCGTTACTTTTGACCGCCCGATTCATCCGAAAACCGTACAAATCAATATGAAACACTGGCGTTCGCCCGGCCTTCTGGCTCTCGCGCTCATCCTTGCCACGCTCCAATCGGCCTGCCGCAAAACCTACGAAACCGACGGCACCGCCCCGCACGAGACCGAAGTGGCATTCCCTGTTTTCAGCACCGAAATCCGCGTCAGCGAGTTGATTCCCAACCTGTTGAGCGACACGCTCACGGGCGACACGCTGATTTTCAACACCGACGGTTCCATGACCCTTTCCTATGCGGGCACGTTGGCCGAAAAGCGGATTTTGGATGTCTTCAAATTCGGCGATACCACGCTCATCGTGCCGCTGTACGACACCGTGACCGTTTATGACGACACCAACTTGCCCGATTCGCTGGCCATCCGGCGGGCAAAAATCAAGTCCGGCGCGACGCGGCTCATCGTCGGGAAAGGCGCGGCGGAGCCGACCACCGGGCGGTTCCGGGTGCTGGAAATGTCGAAAAACGGCGTGGTGTTCGAGCACTATTTCAGCGTCCCGGCCAACGGCAACTACGTCTCGCCCGAACTCGACCTCGCGGGCTACGACCTCGTCTCGAACCAAAATCGCCTGACGTATGTGTACGAAGCCTACACACCCAGCGGCCAGCGCGTGAAATACCCCGACGTGGTGCCCGGCCTGCCGAGCGTGCTGGCGCAGTCCATCCAAATCAATTACAGTTACTTGGAAGGCTACTGGGGCTACGAAGAATATCCGCTCGACAAGAGCCGTATTGAGTTGGATGTCAACAAGTTAGAGCTGCAGGGCGACATTCGCATCGTTGACCCGCGCATCACTTTTACGGTCGAAAACTCGTTCGGGTTCCCGACCAGCGGCAAGGTCAAGTACCTGCGTTTCGAGGGGCGCGACGGCATCAAGCGCGACCTCGAAAGCAGTTACATCGGCCCTGACGGCGCGGTGGCGTACAATTATCCGAGCCTCGCTGCCGGGCAAATCGGGCAGTTTGTGCCGACGGTTTTCACGTTTGACCGCTCGAACTCGAACATTGCCGACATTTTCAACAGCCAGCCTGTGGCCGTCGAATACGAGGTCATCGGCGTATCGAACATCGAAAAAGACAACAGCGTCATCGGGTTCATGACCGACAGCAGCAGCGTGCGATTCAAGGTCTTGGTGGAGCTGCCGCTCGAAGGCTCTGCCAAAAACTTCGGGGCCAGCCGCCAAGTGGACGTGGATTTGGGCGACCTCGACAACTTGGACGACACAGACTTCACGACCGCCGAACTCAAACTCGTGGCCGAAAACAGCCTGCCGCTCGAAGCCGTCGCCCAAATCCGGTTTTTGGACGGCGCGGGCGCGGTGCTCGATTCACTTTTCACCGGCGGCTTGGGCATCGTCATGAACGCCGCCCCGGTGGACGCGCAAGGCATCGTGCTCGCGCCGAGCCGCACCGAGAATTTCATCCAACTCACCGCCGAGCGCGTCCGGCAACTGAAATTGGCCCAAAAAGCCGACATCCGCACGTTTTTCACCACATCGGGCGGCGGCACAAAGCCCGTGAAACTCCTCGCCGACCAATCGGCCATCGTGAAAATGGGCATGAAGGTGCGTTTGGAGTGAGTGCCCCCCGGCCGCCCCCCGGCCCCCTGAAG
>JBKBIC010000057.1:0-23015 GCA_046299435.1 Saprospiraceae bacterium | reverse complement strand
TGCCGATGTTCGTGAATGGCCCGGCTGGGTCGTTGGCACGTTGCCATTGATAATCAATGGTGCCGCCCCCGGTCGCGTTGATTGAAAATTGCAGGTTGCCGCCCACGCACTGCATGATGTCCTGTGGCTGGGCCACGATGTTTACCGGTTCGTCAAACCGCGCCGACGCGGGCGAGGTGGAGACCGACACGCACCCGTCGCTGTTGTCTTGGGCCGTTAGCCTGTAATAAGTGGTGCCGACGAGCGGCGAGGCCGTGTAAGTCGTGTCCATCGCGCCTGCGATATCCGTCCATGGGCCAGTGGGCATGGTTGAAGTTTGCCATTGGTAAAACGACTCGGAAGTCCCGCCCACGACAGCGGCATGGAACGTGGCAGTTTCGCCAAAACAGCCCGTCGCGTTGTCCAAGTTGCCGCCCATGGCGAGGTCGGGCGCGATGATGATGGTGACGACGGAACTGTCAAAACACCCCAGCCGCGATGCCACGCCCCGGATGTAATAAGTGCCCGGCACGAGGTTGAGGAAGTTGAGGTCGCTGCTTTGGCCTTGGTGGGTGTACGGCCCGGCGGGCGACACGGTGGAGCGTTGCCAGAGGAAACCCGCGTGGTCGAGCGGTTGGTCAATGTCCATGTGCAGCGGCACGTTCACGCCCGTGCAGATTTCGATGGTGTCCTCCGCGAACGGCAGGATGTTCAGGGCGTTGCCCGGCCCGCAGTTGTTGAGGCAGAAATTGTCGAAATACATATTGTCGCCCAGTTGGTTGGTGGAGTTGTTGGGCGTGTTGAACACGATGGTGAATCGCAAGGTGACGGATTGCCCGGCGTAGGCCGACAAATCGAGCACCTCGCGCCGCCAGTCCGCACAGACGGCGGGCCTGAACACCACGTTCGGGTCGCCGAGCGCGGCTGCGGTCGTCAGGCGTTCGGGTGTGGTTGGGTACACATTGCCGAGGCAGTTGAGCGGCGGCGCGTCGTTTTTGTGGTAAATGTTGTCGTAAGTGGCCCCGCTGTTGATGGTCGCGTCAATTTTCATATCGGCGAAAAAGGCGCAGTAGTAGTTCTCGGCGCGGGCCAAATCAAAAGACAGCCAGGGGTTGACGGTGCCGGTCAAATCGAACGGGCCGAGCATGAACGAAAAAACGGAGTCCGGCGAAGTGGTCGCATCCAAGTGCAGGCCCCGGTTTTGGGTCGTCGGGCAGGTCGTGAAATTGACCGCCAGCGGCACGATGTTGAAAACGCCGGGGCTTGCGTTGGTGAAAACAGACGGGAAGGTGTTGGCCTCGAAGTCGTGGCAAAAGTTTGCCACCGCCAGATAACGATGAAAATCAAAGCAAATCTGGTTGTCGTACTGGAACACGTCCTGCCCGGCCCCGTTGATGCCAGTCACCGAGATTTGCAAGATGTGCGCTCCGATGGTCGTGCCGACTTGGGCAAGTTGGACATCCAACGACTGGCCGGGCGTGATGCTCGTGTTGACCGAGAACGAGCCTTTCGAATTGCCGTCTATCAGTATTTCATATTGAATGGTCGTGATGTTCACCGACCCCCAGTTCCTGAAATTGACGACCGGGCGGAAAAGCGAATCGGACATGACCGGGCCGGGGAAAGCAACTCGCGTGGCGGCCAGTTCGCGGGGCGTGTTCGGGGGGATGAGGCCGTCGCTTTCGAGCAGCAGCGCACGCACGGTGTTGTCCACCGCATCGGTGACGCGCGTTTTTTGGTTGGGCGTGAACCGGTCGAGGCCGTTGGGGCAATAGCTCATGTAATTGAGCAACGAGTTGGCCCAAAGGCCGCCGCCGCCGCAGGGGAAAGCGGCTCCGCAGTCGGACTGTCGGTGCGGCGGCGTGTCGCAGATGCGGTCGCCGTCGGTGCTGCAATCCGCGTTGGGCGGGCACTGCGTGTCGCCATTGTCCCCTTCAAAAGTGTGGAAAAGGCCGAAGGCGTGCCCGACCTCGTGTGTAAGCGAAGTGGCTGTGCCGTTCATGGCATCGCGGGCAATGATGGTGCCGTCGAACCTGTACGGCCCGCCCACCGGCGGGAAATAAGCATAGCCGGAGACTATCCCCCCAATGGCGTTGATATTGCTGACCACCCAAATGTTGTAGTATTTGTCTGTGGGCCAACGACTTAGGTTTTGCAAGACCGTGTCCTCCACACCGGGGCTGCCCTGAAAGCTCACGCCGTTGCCGGGGTAGCCCGCCACGCCGCTGGCGTTCACGCGCACGATGCCGTTGGTGGCATTGCCGCTGGGGTCGCGGCGGGCAAGGCGGAACGAAACCCTCATGTCCACGCTGCTGCCGATGATGTTGCGCCAGCGGTTGTTCAGGCCGGTGATGGCCCCTTGTATCTGGGCATCCGAGATGTTGTTGCCCGTCCCGACGGCTTCGCCGAGGTGGAAAACGTGCACGACAACTGGGATTTCCGGCACCACGTCGCAGCGTTTTTCGCGCACCGTGCCGGGCAACGCGCCGCGCTGTGCCGCTTGGTCAACCGGGTAGGTGCCGCGTTTTTTTTGAAAAGCGATGTACTCGTCGGTGCCGCAACGGAAATCGTGGTTCTGGGCAGGCAGCGAGCAGGCGAATAGGAGCATGCCGACAAAGGGCAGGAGGTAACGTGTCTTCATGATTGTGCTTGGACTGTTTGAAAAACGCCACATGATATGTGGCAGAACTAAAAACTTTCAAAAACAAAGGTAATTGGAGGTCGCAAAAAACGATATTCGTTTTTCAGGGGTGTAAAAATTGAGCAGATGACGGCGCGGCAAGCCACAGCAAGGAGCCCCAAACGCATATCTTGTGGGTCAAAAACGCTCAATCTTTTTGCCATGAAACAAAACGTCCGCGACATCGCCCCTTTTGAAATCGTCAATGGCTACCACGCCCGTATGATTCACTCCGACAACCTAACGCTGGCTTACGTCCAAGTGGAGGCCGGCGCACCGCTGCCGGAGCACCGCCACATCCACGAACAAATCACAAGCCTGCTGGAAGGCCGCTTTGAGCTCACGGTCGGCGGCGAGGTGCTCACGCTCGAAGCAGGCGACGTGGTGGTCATCCCGTCCAACGTGCCGCACTCCGGGCGGGCTTTGACCGACTGCCGCCTCATGGATGTGTTCAATCCCGTGCGCGAGGATTTCAAAAACCGCGATGTGGCCTATGGCAACAAGGCCACACGGTGAAAAACCCGATGCCCACAAGCGAAGAGAGCCAATGTCTGTGCAGACATTGGCTCTCTTCGCTTGTGGCTTTTGGGGGCGCAACTCATTGGTTTTCAGCCGCAAATGCTGCCGCACCGATGATGCCCGCGTTGTTCAAAAGCTTGGCCGGTGTGATGCGGGCTTTTGGCGTGAGGATGTCTTTGTACGACTCAAAAAATTTGCTTTCGCCGCCGCCGAGGATGAAAAGGTCGGGCGAAAACAGCCGTTCGAGGTGCAGCAAATATTCGTTGAAACGCCGCGCCCACTCTTTACGCCCGATTTTCAGACGCTCGCGGGCACCCGACGAGCACCAGAGTTCGGCGGATTTGCCGTTTTTCCAAAGCAAGTGGCCGAGCTCGGTGTTGGGCAGCAACTGGCCTTTGTAAAAAACCGCCGTGCCCAGCCCCGTGCCGATGGTGATGAGGAACACGAGGCCCTGTTCGCCGCGCCCGAGGCCGTAGCGCATTTCGGCCACGCCCGCCGCGTCCGCGTCGTTGGTGGAAAAAACTGGGCAGCCACTGACCGCGCCGAAAGTCTCGTTGATGTTCGTGCCAATCCACGCTTGGTCAATATTGGCCGCAGAGAGTGCCACGCCATTTTTGACAATGGCCGGGAACCCGCAGCCGACCGGGCCTTTGTAGTTGAAATATTCCACAAGTTCGGCGAAAGCCGCCGCCATGTTGGCCGGGGTGGCGGGCTGGGGCGTGGGTACCCGGAAGCGTTCGCCGACGAGTTTGCCGGTTTCCAAATCCACCAGTGCGCCTTTGATGCCCGATGCGCCAACGTCTATGCCGAGGAGAGCCATGTTCGTTTTGAATGATGAGTTATGAATGATGAACGATGAGTTTTTGAAAGTTATGGGTGTGCAAATTCATCACTCATAACTTAGCACTCATCATTCTTCGAGCAGTACATCTTCCACCAGTTCGTCCTCGCCGGTTTCGCTGACGAGGGATTTTTGCTTGCGGCGTTCGAGGGAATTGGCGTGCATATCGAGGTATTCGTTGCGGTTTTTCACGATGTCGGCGGCGAGGAACAGGGCCTTGATGATGGAACTGTCGTCGGCCTCGCCCTTGCCTGCGATGTTGTACGCAGTGCCATGGTCGGGCGAGGTGCGGACACCTGAAAGGCCAGCCGTGTAGTTCACGCCCGCGCCGAAGGATAGGGTCTTGAACGGCACCAGCCCTTGGTCGTGGTACATGGCGAGCACCGCGTCGTATTTCTGGTGCTGGCCGGAGCCGAAAAAGCCGTCTGCCGGGAACGGCCCGAAGGCCATGATGCCTTTGGCGCGGGCGGCCTCGATGGCCGGGCGCACGATTTTGTCGTCCTCGTCGCCGATGGCCCCTTCGTCGCCGGCGTGTGGGTTGAGGCCGAGCACGGCGATGGTGGGCTTGCCGAGGTTGAAGTCAATTTTGAGGGTCTCGGCGAGGATGATGAGTTTTTTCAGGATTTTATCCTTCGTGATGGCGGCGGCCACTTCGCGGATGGGCAGGTGGTTCGTGACCACGCCGACGCGCAGCGCGTCGCTGCACATGAGCATGACGGACTCCCGCGAGCCGAGCTCTTGGGTGATGTATTCGGTGTGGCCGACGAACGGGAACCCGGCCATTTGCATCGCTTTTTTGTGGATGGGCGCGGTGACGAGCGCATCAATCACGCCGGCTTTGAGGTCTTTGGTGGCGCGTTCGAGGGCGAGGCGGGCGCATTGGCCGCTGACATCGCTGGGCGCGCCGAGCGTGATGTTCACGTTGTCGTTCCAGCAGTTGATGATGTTGATGCGGTTGGCCTCGGCCTCTTCGGGCGCGTTGATGGAGTGGAACTGGATGTTCTCCTGCGTGATGATGTTTTTGTGGTAGGCGACGACTTTGGTGTTGCCGTAGATGATGATTTTGAAAAACTTGCCCGCTTTCTTGACGGTCAGGGCTTTCAGGATGACTTCAAGCCCGATGCCGTTGATGTCGCCGCAGGTAATGCCGATGGTTGCCATTCAGATGTTGATTCGTTGATTGGTTGATTTGGCTATCTGGATTTCAAATCACCGCATAGCCAAATCGCCAAATAGCCATTCAATAAAGGTCGTCCACGCGCATCCGCAGGAATTTTTTCACCACCCAATAAGTGCTCAGCCCGGAAATCAGCACGCCCAGGAGCGTCAGGCCGGCGAACACGGCGAGCATCCCGTTGACATCCTCCAAATCTTCGAGTTCGGGCATTTGCCGTTGCGAAAATGTGAGCAGCCCGATGAGCAGGGCGATGGCGAGCAGGGCACTCCAAAAGCCGTTGAGGATGCCGCGCCGGATGTATGGCCGACTGATGAATTCCCACGAGGCCCCCACCAGTTCTTGGTTTTTGATGAGAAAACGGTTGGAAAACAGGGCCAGCCGGATGGTGTTGTGAATGAGCGCGATGGCCGCAAAGATGAGCAAAAAACCAAGGGTCAATGTCAGCCAGCCCAATTTTTCGATATTGCGGCCAATATTCCCGGTTTCGGCTTGCTCAAAATGGAGGTCGCTGATGAGGGTGTCGCGGCGCAGCATTTCGCGGAACGACGCGAGGCTGTCGGGCGAAAGGAAATCGGCTTCCACGTTGAAGCGCACCACGTCGCGCAGCATATTCGGGAGGTCGGCGATGAGCGCGGTGTCGCCCAAATCGGCCTTCATCTGGGCGACGGCCTGCTCGCGGGTGATGAAGGTGACGGTCTCTTTTTTCACGAACGGCTGCTGCCGGATGCCGGCGATGATGCGCGACACGTCCGTCTGGCGGGCATCGGGGCGCAGTTCGAGCCAGATGTCCACTTTTTCTTTGAACAAGGCCACCAATTTTCGGGCGTGCAGGGCCGTTAGCGCGAAAAAGCCGACCATGAAAAGCACCAGCGCGACGCTGGCGATGGCGGAGATGTATGTGGGTTTGCTGCGAGCCATTTTTTTGTTTCGTGTGCCGTTTTTCGTGTTTGGTGTTTCGTTTTTAGCAGTTGATACACTCGAAACACGACACACCAAATACCAAACACGAACGGCAAAAGTAGTGCCGCAACGAAGGTTTCATCCTGAAAACGACTTGTTTCTGCATGAAAAATAAAACCATGTTTTGGCTGGCGGCCAGTTTGGCCGTCGCGTCGGGCTTCCAAGCCGGGCCGCCGCCGCAGGTGCCCGACGGCAAAATCCATTTCGTGAACGCCTCGTTCGAGGGCAAGCCGGGCGAATCCAAGATTCCGCCCGGCTGGTCGGCCACCACGCCGGGCAGCACGCCCGATTTGATGCCGGGCGCATGGGGTTTGGCTTGCCCGGCCTTCGACGGGCAGACCTGCCTCGGCCTCGTGACCCGCGAAGACGGCACCCGCGAAGACCTCGGCCAGTGGCTCTCCGAGCCGCTGAAAGGCGGTACTTGTTACACGTTTTCCATGTATTTGTGCCACGCCGAACGCTACGTCGGCTACAATATGCCCGCACGGGTGCGCATCTGGGGCGGCGCGGCGCGGGGCCAAAAAACCGTGCTCCTCAACAGCTCGCCGCTGGTGGATTGGGCCGATTGGCGGGAAGTGAAGTTCCAGTTCGCGCCGCCGAGCGACGTGCGCTACATCACATTCGAGGCGTATTTCGCGCCCGGCGCGATGTTTTACTACAAGGGCAATGTGCTGATTGACAACTGCTCCCCCATCGAACGCTGCGACCGGGCGTAGGAAGTCAGACGGCGAGAAAGGCGAGAAGGGTGAGACGGCGAGAAGGGGCGTGAGAAACACCCCTCGCAGTCTCACCCTTCTCGCCGTCTCACATTCTCACTCCTCTCACCATCTGGAACAACCAGCCCAAGCCCATGACCAGCCCGCAGCCGAGCGGGTTGTACCAGAGGTAAGCGTCCTTGTCCACGAAAAAAAACAGGTAGGCGATGAAGGCTTGCGTCACGACAGCAGCCCAGAAAATCGCCGCGCCGCCCACTCGTTTCAGGAAAAACGCCGTGCAAAAAATGCCCAAAATAGTGCCGTAGAAAATCGAGCCGACCATGTTCACGGCCTGAATCAGGTTGTCGAACAAGTCCGCGTAGGTGGCAAAAACCATGATAAAAATGCCCCAAATCACCGTCGCCACCCGCGAAGCCCGGAAATAGTGCGTGTCGTCGCGGCCCGGCGCGATGCTGCGGCGGTAAATGTCGGAGACGCTCGTGGCCGCCAACGCGCTCAGCTCGGAGGCCGTCGTGCTCCACGAGGCGCAAAAAATCATCGCCAAAATCAGCCCGACGATGCCCACCGGGAGGTGGCCCAGCACGAAGTTGATGAACACATAGTCTTTGTCCTTCGTGTCCATTTTTGGGTTGACCTGTTTGAGCAGGGTTTCGGCTTGGCCGCGCAGCTCGGTGCGCTGTTTTTCAATGGTTTGCAGCGCGGCGGTGGAGGAGGCGGGCATGGACCCGGTCGCGTCCAACGTGGCGTTGATTTGCGAGAGCAGTTTCAGTTTTTCAAAAGACAGGATTTCGTTTTGCCGCTCCAATTCGCGGAAGGGTTGCTCCTGCGGGGTGCCGACGATTTTGGCGACGTTGGCTTGGTTGAAGTGCAGCGGGGCCTTGTTGAACTGAAAAAACACGAACACCATCACGCCGACCGACAGCACCAAGAACTGCATCGGGATTTTCACGAAACCGTTGAAAAGCAGCCCGAAACGGCTCTCTTTCAGGGTTTTGCCCGACAAATACCGCCCGACTTGGCTTTGGTCGGTGCCAAAATAGGAGAGGAAAAGGAACGTCGCGCCGAGCACGCCCGACCAGACGTTGTAGCGATCGTGCCAATCGAACGACCAATCGAGCACCTGCGTCTTGCCCGTCGCCCCGGCGATTTGCCACGCATCGCCGAGCGAAACGCCCGCCGGCAACTTCCACAGCACGAACCCGAAGGCCAGCACGAGGCCGCCGAGCATGATGGTCATTTGCATCTGTTGCGTGTGGCTCACCGCGCTGCTGCCGCCCGACGTGGTGTAAAGGATGACAAAAACGGCCATCAAAAAATTGGTGAACGCCAAGTTCCAGCCAAACACCGCGCACAGGATGATGCTCGGCGCGTAAATGGAAATGGCCGCCGCCACGCCGCGCTGGATGAGGAAAAGCACTGCCGTCAGCGAGCGCATCCGCAGGTCGAACCGCTGTTCGAGGTATTCGTAGGCCGTCGTCACGCGCAGTTTGTAATAAATCGGCAGCACGAACGTGACCAAGAACAGCATCGCAATCGGCATCCCGAAATAGAACTGCACGAACTGCATCCCGTCGGCGAAGGCTTGCCCCGGTGTGCTCAAAAACGTGATGGCGCTGGCTTGCGTCGCCATGATGCTCAGGCCGATGGTCCACCAGCGGAGGTCGTGCTGGCCTTGCAGGAAATTTTCGGCATCGCGCACGGCACGGCTTTTCCACACGCCATAAAGCACGATGAACGCAAGCATGCCGACGAGAACGGCCCAGTCAATTGGATGCATTTTGTGTTGATTTGTTGATTCGGCTATTTGTTGATTTGATTGTTGGTTGGTCCGTTGATTCGACTATTTGTTGATTGGCTAAATTGAATTTCAAATAGCCGAATCAACAAATCAACGAATCGCCAAATCAACAAATCCTCAACCGAATGAAAGCGCAAGGATGATGCCCACGACGATCAAGATGAATAACAGCCAAGCCGAATACCGCCCACTATCGGAGCGATAGATGTTGTAAAGCAGCTCCATGAGGTTGCGCCAGTCAATATTGCGGGCGGTGTACTCATGCACGAGCACGAAATATTTGCGCTGGCCTTTGCGGGCTTGGTCGCCGTGTTTTTTCAAAATCAGGAAATCGGGGTTCAAAAACGCGAGGTCGAACAGCTCGCTGCGCCCGCCGACTTCGAGGATGAGCGAGTTGTACGGGGCCATGTGCCGCCACGAGCCGCGCAGGATGTTGCCGTCCACGACGAGCATGTATTCGTTCGGCGGGTTGAAAACGTGCAGGATGTTTTCGTGGAACGTCGCGTCGTCGCGCACCTCCTTCCAGCGTTTGCCGACCCAAAACTCCGGCTCGCGCAAGTCCTCGCCATAGGCCCGGACGTGCGGCAGGATATAGTCCACATGGTCGTCGAGCGTGTCGTTGCCGATTTTGTCGGGCAGCTCGTCGCTCCAAGCGCGGGCAAGGTCGTCGAACAAAGGGATTCTGAATGCCATGTGTCGGGCGGGCGGTTTTCGGGGCAAAAATGAAACAAGCAGCTTGGGCTACCAAATCTTGGGCAGCCGACGGTCGTTTTCCGCGCTTTTTTCCATGTTTCGCGGCTATTGTGCGGCCAATTTGGGCGTGCGCCGCCGCTCGAAAAGCCCCACCCACCATTGGCTCACCGGCTCGAAAGCCCAGCCTGCGGCCAGTGCCAGCACGAAATAGGGCAAAAGCATCGGCAGCGACACGGGCAGGTTTTGGAGGCGCAAAAACTGGACGTACAACTCCAACACCAGCACATGGACGAGGTACAGCGAAAACGAAAACCCGCTCACCCACAGGAAAAAACGCTTGACCACCGGCACAAACCGCTCGCTGAACTTGAACACAAAATAGCTCAACGTCGCGTAGCCGATGAGGGCCGGGATGTCGTTGAAAAGCCGCCCGACCTCGCCCATTTTGAGTATCATCAAAATCATCAAACCCGTGAAAACCAGTCCGATGGGCAGGGAAAGCCACCACTGGGCGTTTCGTGTTTCGTGTTTCGTGTTTCGTGTTTCGTGAGTCTCGAAATACGAAACACGAAACACGTTTTCCGACAACGCCATACCGAGCGCGAATTCCCACAAAAATTGCAGGAAACAGCTGTTCCAGATGCGTTCGTGGCCTTTGCCGAGGATGAACACCAGCTCCCACCAAAGGACTGAGACCAACAAAGCCAAGCCCGCGAACGCCCATGCATGGCCGATTTTGCGCTTCGCCCAAACCAGCGCGGGGAACACCAGATAAAACTGCACGATGGCACTGATGAACCAAAAATGGCCGCCGAAACTCTGGACGTATTTTTCAAAAAACATCTGGTAGAGGAAAACCCCAGCCGCCCACGCCGCCCAGCCATCGGGGAAAAGACCAAGCGCAACGGCAGCCAACAGGCTGATTGTCAGGGCCAAGATGTATGGGAGCCAGATTTTGGTGAGCCGCCGTTTGTAAAAATCGCCCACCGAAACGGCGGATTTTGACAGGCCCAGCCCGAAGCCCGAAAGCAGGAAAAACAGGTGCACGCCCGTGCCGCCAAAGATGATGGCCTTGCCCAGCATGGGCGGGAGCGCGACGCGCTGCAACGCATGGTACAGCACGATGCTCAGGATGGCGTAGCCCTTCGCAAAATCAATGTACTCGATTTTTCTCATGTATGTATCGGCGCGAAAGGGGGGCGAACGGGATTAAAAAAAGCAGGCTTCGGGGCCAGTCGGCTCAATCCACTTTCATCACCCGGAGCGTTCTGCCCTGGCCGATTTGCACGAAATACAGGCCCGCAGGCCAGCCTTGCCCAAAGCGGGCTTGGCCGTTTTTGGCGGTCAAATCCTGTCGTTTTTGGCCGGTGGCATCGAACACCGCCAGCGGTTGGCCGTCCAAGTCGGCGGGGAGTTTGAGGGTCACTTCGTCGTAAAACGGGTTGGGGAAAGCCTGAAAATCAGCGAGTTGAGTGATGTCAAAACAGGAATTGCCGGGGCAAACTTCCGGCTCGTCGCGGCGGGCATCGGCAAACAGGAGCAGCTCCAACGCGGCATTGGCCGCCAACCGTTGGTCGAAGAGCATGGCCGAGCCTTCGCCCTCCGCACTTGCGGCCACTTCGTAGATGCCCGGCGGGATGTTCGAGAATTTGAAAAAACCGCCCGCGTCGGTCGTGGCCTGGTAGTCCGCGTCGGTACCGATGAGTTCCACCATAGCATTGGCAACGGGCGTTTGGTCGGTGCCGCGCCGGACGTAGCCCGTGATTTGGAGGTTGCCGGGCGGGAAAAGCACCACATCGAGCACGGTCAACGCGCCGTTGTCGAGGAAAACCTCCGCCTCAAAAGTCTGGAAACCCGATTTGCTGACCCGTGCCGTGAAGTGGCCGCGCTCGAGTTGGCCCATTTTATACAAGCCGTTGGCCGCGCTGTTTTCGGTCAGGCCCACGCCGAGCAGTTCGATTTTCGCGCCGGAAAGCGGGTTGCCCGTCGCGCCGTTCGTGATTTTGCCTTCCAAGAAACAGGCGCGTTCGTATTTGGGCGTGATGATGTAGAGCTCGCCGGCATTGCTGCCCGCTGCCCGGATGTTGGAGGCGATGATGGTGCCCGACGGGAAATACGGGTACACGCCCCAGCACCCATCGAAGCCGCTGCCGCTGCCCGTGTAGGTATCGTAATTGCCCACTTGCACGAGGTTGTCGGGGCGCGAAACGTCCACGATGGTGAAGCCGTCCTTGTACCATGAGGTCACGGCGAAATTGCCCATGACGTGCGTGTTGTGGACGGCGGACTGGCTGCCGGGGTTGCTCTGGATTTTGTCGAGCAGTTTGATGTCCTCCGGGTTCGAGATGTCGTATGCCGCGAGGAAGGAGTTGGCCGTTTCGTCGGTCGTGAAAATGGTGCGGCGGTCTGCGCTCAGCCAAGCGTTGTGCGTGAATTGGTTGGGCGTGGCCTGGGTGTTCAAGAGTTCTGGGCTGGTTTTGTTGGCCATGTTGACAATGGCGAACTGCCCGGCGTAGATGTGGCAGGAGTACATCGTATCGTTGTCCACATAGCCGTCGTGGACATAGCCGAGCGCGTCGAATTTGCCGACGTATTTCGGGTTGTACGGGTCGGCGTTCAGGTCAAAAACGAGCGGCGCGCCGCCGAGGATGCTCGCGCCAAAAGTGTACAGGAAGCCGCGCGTCGTGTCAATGTGCAAAGCATGGATGCGGCCAAGTGTGCCGACAATCGCGCCGTCGCCTTTGTAATAATGGTACATCGTCGGAGCTTCCGGCAGGCTTTTCAAGCTGACGATTTGCACGCCTTGCCCGCCTTCGGAGACGATGTATGCGTACTGTTTGTACGTCTTGATTTCTTTCCAGAGGTTGTTCGGGCCGGGGATTTGCACGATTTGGCGCGGCGAATCCGGCTCCGTGATGTCGGCGATGACCATTCCCTGCGACGCACCGATGAGCGCGTACTCGCGCCCGTCGCGGGCATAGCCGCAGACGTTGGCGAGCGTCTGGCCCGGAAAGGTCATTTTCGAGCGGAAGGTGCAGTTGATGTTTTGGGAAAAAGCCGAGGCGAGCGAGGCCGCAACGAACAGGCAGGTGGCGAAAATCTGTTTCATAAATTTTTTGCGCGGTTTGCAAAGGCTCGGAAAGGTAGGCCGGAAATCGGCGACTGACCGAACAGGCACGGGCGGTTTTTTTGCCGCCAACGGGCATTGGTCGCCGCCGCGACCGTTTCGGGCGGGAAAATCGCTGCCGCTGCGGGCCGTTCAAGTCCGTTCTGAAAAAAATACGCTCGTCTGCTCTTGCTCAACGGGCAATGTGAACCTGAACGTGGAGCCTGCCCCAAATTCCGATTCCACCCAAATGCGCCCGCCGTGCCGCTGCACGATGCGCCGACAAATGGAGAGGCCGATGCCGCTGCCTTCGATGTCGCTGCTGGTGTGCAAGCGTTGGAACACCCCGAAGATGTTTTCCAGATACTGCGGTTCGATGCCGAGGCCGTTGTCCGCGACCGCAAACTCCCAATGACCGTTTTGCCGCTCGGCACTGATTCGGATGCGGGGCGGCACGTCGGGTTTGCGGTATTTGAGGGCGTTGCTGACGAGGTTTTGCATCAAAAGCGTGAGTTGCATCCGGTCGGCGGCGATTTCCGGGAGTTCGCTTGGGATTTCGAGCGTAGCCCCGGTGTCCACGATTTGGGCGTGGAGGTTCCGCCCGACGGTTTCGAGCACGGAGCCGAGCGGCAGTTTTTCGAGGTTGAGCACGGCTCGGCCCACGCGGGAGTATTCGAGGATGCCGTTGATTTGTCTGTCCATGCGCTTGGCCGCGTCCACGATGAACTGCATAAACTCCTGAGCGTCAGTACTGAGCGATTGGTTTTTCAGTTGGCGTTGCAGCAGTTGGGTGTAGGCCGTGATGCTGCGGAGCGGCTCGCGGAGGTCGTGGCTGATGACGTATGCGAACTCCTGTAAATTTTGGTTGCTCTCTTCCAACTGGCGGGCGTAGGTGCGGAGTTGTTGTTCGCTCGCTTTTAATTGCTGGCGGGCCTCCATTTCGCCGGTGATGTCCTCGGCATAAATCACTAGGCCGATGGCCGTGCCGTCCGAGTCAAAAATGGGCGTTTTGTTGCTCCTGAACCAGAATTTATTGCTCCCGTCGGGCGTGGTCACTTGTTCGACCATGCCCATTTTGGGGGCACCGGAGCGGATGATTTCGAGGTCTTCTTCATGGTATTTTTTCGCCAAATCTTGCGGCAGGAGCTCGTAAAGCGACACCCCGACGAGGGCTTCGGGCTTTTGGCCCACCATTTCGGCGAAGGCGTTGTTGACTTTTACGATTCTATTTTCGGTGTCCTTGTAAGTGATGATTGGGTGGACGGAGCTCAAAATAGCATCCAGTTCGTGCTGTTTGGCGGCCAATTCCTTGTTGCGGTTGCGCAATTCGTGCCGATAGGTGCTGCTGCTGCGAAGCACCGCATAGGTGGCCGAAATGAACGAAAGACCGATAATCGGGAAAAACCACCACGCATAAGGCAGCCGTACGGGGTCAGTGAGGTAATGCGCCAATGTCATGATGGCGGTGCAGCCGAGTGCCATCGAAAGTGCGTGGATGGGTTTTTTGAGCGCGGTGGCCGAGCCGTTCAGGATGATGAAAAAGAACCAAGCCACATACACATCGTAACCCTGCACCCAAAGCCCGGCGGCGAGGTATGTGCAAAAAACCGAACCGCCCACGCCCAGCCACATCTGCAACTCGCGGCGGCCTTGTATGAAAATGAGGCAACGTACAAACCCAACCGTGTACAGGGCGGCCAGCACCCACGTCACCACCGAGAGCGGGGAGAAAAACAGCCGCCCGTTCCCGCCCGGAAAAAGCAGGCTCAACTTGCAATACAAGGCCATGACGAACAGTGCCGCCAGTCCTTGCCAATCGTTCACCGTCGGCTTTCGCAGGATATTTTTTTCCGCCATTTGATTCGTAAGATATGGTCGAGCAGGGCAAATTCCAAGCCATCATTTGAGGGCAGGCCCTGTGCCCCGGACAGCTTTTCCCCTTGCCCACAATTTTGCCGCGCCGCACATCGTCGCGCCGCGCATTTGCCTCAAAAACAAGACTTTTGGGCGAACAAGCCGCCCGATGGCTTGGTTTGCAAAATTTTAAACGCCAGCCATTTTTTGCCCATGACGACTGCTTGCCCTGTCCTTTTTGCCCAGCGATGGCACTTCTGGTTGCTCGCGCTCGGCCTCTTTGCCCAGTGCCGCTCGCTGAACCCGCGTATTGGCTTCGATGCCACGTCCGTCCCGCCCGCGCCCGATTTTGCCCGCTTGGAAAACTGGGCGGCACACCCCGACAAATCCGACCCCGCCGACCGCACGCCCAACCCGACGCTCAAAGACGAACAGGCCAGCGCCGAGGTGGACGTGTTTTTCCTGCACCCGACCACGCTCACCGGCGACCGCAAAAGTGGGCAAAACCGCCGCGCTTGGAACGGCGACATCCGGGACGCAAAACTCAACCGGAAGACCGACGACAGCCCAATCCAGTATCAAGCATCCATTTTCAACGGCACCGGGCGGGTGTTTGCGCCGCGCTACCGGCAGGCGCATTTTCACAGTTTTTTCACCCGCGACACGACCTCGGCAGCGCAGGCACTCGAAATCGCCTACTCCGATGTGCAGGCGGCCTTTGAGTTTTACCTGAAAAACTGGCACAACGGGCGGCCCATCGTCATCGCCGCACACAGCCAAGGGGCGCGGCACGCCATGCGTTTGCTGCGCGAATACTTCGAGGGAAAACCGCTGGGGGAAAAATTAGTCGTTGCCTACATCGCCGGCTGGCCTGTGCCGAAGGGTTTTTTCTCAAAAATCCCGCCCTGCGAAACCCCCGACCAGACGGGCTGTTTTTGCTCGTGGCGCACTTGGGAGCGGCGGTTCGGCCAACGCAAAGCCTTTGAAACCAATGTGATATGCACCAATCCGCTTTCGTGGACGATTGAAGAAGGGAAGTACGTGCCACGCACGGAGCACGAAGGCGCGGTGCTGCTGAAATTCGGGAAAGTGCTGCCGCAAATCTGCGACGCGGAGGTGTGCAAAGGCGTGTTGCTTTGCTCGAAGCCCAAGTTTCCGGGCAGTGTTTTCATACGCACCAAAAACTACCACGCGGGCGATTTGAACCTTTATTACCTCGACGTGCGGGCCAATGCCGAAGGCCGCGCGCGGCGGTTCATGAAAAAATGAATGGGTCGCGGAGCGCAAACGCTACCCCGCAACCCATTCATTTTGAGCGCGTTCGGGTTCAGCAATACTGTTCGTAAGCCATTTTCAAATTTTCGGAAATGATGCCCGCCGAACGGCCTTCGATGTGGCGGCGTTCGAGGAAATGCACCAACTTCCCGTCCTTGAACAACGCAATGGAAGGCGACGAGGGCGGGTATGGCAGCAGGTATTCGCGGGCTTTGGCGACTGCTTCGCCGTCCACGCCAGCGAAAACCGTCACCAATTTAGCCGGGCGTTTGCTGCCTTCGAGCGACATTTTTGCGCCGGGGCGGGCGTTGGCTGCCGCGCAGCCGCAGACGCTATTGACCACCAGAAGCGTCGTGCCTTCTTGATTTTCAAGGGTTTGCGCGACTTGCTCGGGCGTTTGGAGCGACTCAAAGCCGAAGTCGGTCAGGTCTTTAGCCATCGGCGCGGTGAGTTGTATCGGATACATAGTCAATGAGTGAATGAGTGCAATGAGTGAATGAGTGATGGGTGAGTGGGGCGCACGAATTGGCGGCAAAATTAGGCAATTCCTTTGCTCCCGAACCAAACGCGCCAAACGCCGCATCAAAGCCGATTGTTCAGACAAACTCGCTCATTCGCGCATTGGCCCATTCGCGCATTGAATCAAGGTGCGAGCCGCTCGATTGCCCAGCCTTCCCCGTTTTTTGAAAACTGGATGCGGTCGTGGAGACGGCTGGGGCGGCCCTGCCAAAACTCGAACAAGTGCGGGCGCAGCCGATAGCCGCCCCAAGTGGGCGGGAGTGGAAGTTTTTCGATGCCTGCAAATTGGGCTTCGAGCTCGGCCACACGGGCTTCGAGTGCCTCGCGCCCGGCCACGACTTGGCTTTGCGGGCTGGCCCAAGCCCCGATTTGGCTTTCACGGGGGCGGCTCTGGAAATAGGCTTCCGACTCCTCCGCACTGACTTTTTCCACCGTGCCTTCGATGCGGATTTGACGCTGCAATTCGAGCCATGTGAACAACAGCGCGGCACGAGGATTGGCCGCTAACTCGTCGGCCTTGCGGCTGCCATAGTTGGTGTAAAACACAAACCCTTGATTGTCAACACCTTTGAGCAGCACTGTGCGGGCGGAGGGCTGGCCTTCTCGCGTAGCAGTGGCGAGGGTCATGGCGTTAGGTTCGGGCAGTTCGCTGCTGAGGGCCTCTTCGAACCACGCCGCAAACTGGGCAAATGGGTCAGGGCGCACGTCGGTCTCGGAGAGGGATTCGCGGGCATAATGTTGCCGCATGGCGGCGAGGTCGGCGGTTGTCATCGGCTGTGATTTTTGGGCAAAGGAACGGCGGGCGGACGGTTTTGGTTGCTGACGAAAGTCAACCTGAAAATCTCTTTTTGCCGAAAAACAACATTCCTCAAAAACGCTTCGCAGCATCCGAGAACCCATTTCGTTTTCAAAGCGAAAACTCATCTTATGCGAAAAATCTTCCTTGTGCTTGCTTTTGCAAAGCTGGCCGTGCTTCACAGCCAACAGTACGGAGTAGAATGGAGGCAAACTTTGACCAAGAATTCACCGTTGCCCGCCACGATTGTCACGGCCCAAGTCGGCTCTTTTTTGACCCCAAACACCTTGTTAAGATTCGATTTGGGGGTTCAAAGCGAACCAAACGCGGTGTATTACCCTCCGTTCAATAAAGATGATTCCCAGACACTCACCGTACCCTACTTGGGAGCCGAAGTGAACCAGACAATGACGACCTTTTTGCGCTGGCGCACGACCTTGAATGTCTGCGGAGGACTTGCTCTGTTTCCTTCTCAAATATTTACCAAATTTGACGTCGTTCGATACCGGCTTTTCAGATCGAAGGTTGGCCTTCGTGTGTCTTTGTCCACGACCTATGGCCCTTCGCTGAAAAATTTAGACGACTACGCGCCCTATGTCCTGCGGACGTACATGGGCTTTGGATTATTTCATCAAACACGAAAAAAGACATAAACCAATGATTACCAACAACTTAAAACATCCTTTGCCGCTCCTTGAAATTATGCTTGCGGCTGTTGTGCTGTTGTTTTCTAGCCCTGTTTTTGCGGAAAACCCATCCGCGCAGTCAAGGGCGTTTTTCCAAAAAATGAATTCAACAGAGGGATGCACCCATTCGGGAATTACATCGCACCGCAAATCGGAAAAGAAAATGCTGCGCCAATTCATCAAAAGCAAAACCGTGAAATCCGCTGATGCGCCACGAAAATCGTGGAAACGAGCGGCAGCGTTTTTCTCTCTTTTTATATTGACTGGTTTGGTGGATGGCGCGGTCTTGGCGTTTTTGGTTCTCTTTCTCATCGAAATCCCACTGTGGTTGGGGCTTTCGATTGCCACAGTCCCAATTTTTACTTTGATAATGGCCGCACTTTCTGTGCCAGCAGGCAAAGTCCCAGATGTGGCGATGAATTGAGCGGGCACTGTTACACCTGCCCGTCGTTTTGGAAACTCTTTGCCAAAAAAACTTCCCCGCGCCGCAAATTTTTCTGCCGCATCAAAAGTTTATGTCTCGGTACAATGCTTAATCCAGTACCTTGCATAAAAAAGTCGGCTATGAAATCCATCGAAAACTTCTTCCTCTATTGCTCCGGCGTGGACTTTGCCATGCTCGAACGCTGCCCCAGCGACCGCAACAAATACATCGGCATCGGTGCGACGGTGTTTTTCACGGGGGTTTTGGCCTTTTTTTCGGCCTCCTACGCGCTGTTCACGGTATTCGGGTCGTACCTCTTCGCCGGGCTTTTTGGCTTAGTCTGGGGCCTGATGATTTTCAATCTTGACCGTTACATCGTGTTGAGCATGAAGAGTTTCGGACGGTGGTGGCGCGATTTGTTCGTGGCTTTTCCGCGCCTTGTGCTGGCCGCACTGCTCGCATTGGTCATTTCCAAGCCGCTCGAAATGAAGATTTTTGAAAAAGAAATCCAAGCCGAGCTGGTGGTCATGGAGCAGGAGGTCTTCAAAAACCAAGAAGACCGCGTGAAGGCCCGCTTCGAGGCACAAATCGCCGACGAGCGCACCCAAATCGCGGCCCTGAAATCCGAAATCGCGGCCAAGACCGCCCAACGCGACACGCTTTTGCGCATGGCCATCCAAGAAGCCGACGGCACGGGCGGCTCCCGCAAACAAAATCTCGGCCCGATTTACAAGGCCAAAAAAGCCGATGCCGACCGCGCCGAAGCCGAATTGGCCGCGCTTTTGACCCTCGCCACGCCGCAAATCCAGCAAAAAGAGCAGGCGGTCCGCGATTTGGAGACAAAAATCCAAGCCGAAACCGGCAGCCTGCAACGCTCGCGCTACGACGGCATGGCCGCCCGGATGGAAGCACTTTCGCGGCTTTCCGGCCGGAGCTGGGCCATTTTTTACGCCAGTATTTTCATCACGCTGCTGTTCGTGGCCATCGAGACCGCGCCCATCGCGGTCAAATTGATTTCCTACCGCAGCCCATACGACTACCTCCTGCACGAACACGAGCACGTCTTCGAGATGTCGAACCTCGAAAAAACGACGCTGCTCCAAAACGCCACCCACCAAAAATTGCAGTTCGAGACCGAAGTCGGCACCCACGCCGTCGCCGCCCGCATCGCCGCCGAGAAGGCCGCGATCGACCAAAAATTGCAGGAAAAATTGGACGCGCTGAAAAACGGGACGTTCGCCGCTGGGTGAGTCGCAGGCTGCCTAATTGTCGGCATTTGCTGCCAAAAAACAGCTTGTTTTGCGCGTGGCAAGCATTTTGCCCCCTGCGGTGGGCAGCCTTTTGCCGACATTTGCTGCCAGTTTGACACAAACCGATTTTGCCCGCAAGCAATTGGGCGTTCGTCCGTTAGTTTGCACGAAACCGGCCCACAGCCACTCACTATCAATGAATATGTTCGACCAATTTGGCGTACAGCCCCAGACGGACGACGAACCCGAATTCGTGCCGCTTTTCTCCCTCGAAGATGACGAAGAAGCCAAAATAGGTGAGGTTTTCCCGGACGATGTGCCCATCGTGCCGCTCAAAAACACCGTGCTCTTCCCCGGCATCGTCACGCCCATCACCATCGGGCGTGACAAAAGCATCCGCGCCGTGCAAAAAGCCTACGAAGGCGACCGCCTCGTGGGCGTGCTCAGCCAGCGCGACGTAAAAATCGAAAACCCGACCGCCCGCGACCTTTACCGCGTGGGCACGGTAGCCCGCATCCTCAAACTCCTGCGGATGCCCGACGGCTCCACGACGGCCATCCTGCAAGGCCGCAAGCGTTTCCAATTGGACGAGATGCTATCCGAAGACCCATTCATGGTCGGGCGCATCCACACATTGGAATACGACACCCCGAAAAACAAGCTCGAATTCCGCGCCCTCATTTCGAGCATCCGCGATGCCGCACGGCAAATCATCGAACTCTCGCCACAAATCCCATCGGAGGCCGTCGTGATGCTGAAAAACATCAACAACGACAACTTCCTGCTCAACTTCATCGCCTCCAACCTCGGCATCAAACTCCAAGACAAACAGGATTTGCTCGAACTCTCGAACCTGAAAGAAAAGGCCAGCAAAATCCTGCAACACATGGACGGCGAGCTGCAACTTTTGGAGCTCAAAGACCAAATAGAGAACAAAGTCCGCACCGACATCGAAAAACAACAGCGCGACTACTTCCTCAACCAACAGCTCAAAACCATCCAAGAAGAGCTCGGCCAGAACCCGCAGGAAGAAGAAATCAACGTGCTCGTCACCCGCGCCAAAAAGAAAAAGTGGGGCAAAAACGTGCAGGAAGCCTTTGCCAAAGAGGTCAACAAACTGCGCCGCGTCAACCCCCAAATCGCGGAGTATGCCATCGGGCTGAACTATTTGGAAACCCTCGTTGACCTCCCCTGGGAAGAAGCCACGAAGGATAATTTCGACCTCAAAAAAGTGCAGGCCGTGCTCGACAAAGACCACTACGGCCTCACGAAAGTCAAAGAGCGCATCCTCGAACACTTGGCCGTCCTGAAACTGAAAGGCGACATGAAAGCCCCGATTTTGTGCCTCGTCGGCCCTCCGGGCGTGGGCAAAACCTCCCTCGGCGCGTCGGTCGCCAAGGCTTTGAAACGCAAGTACGTCCGCATGAGCTTGGGCGGCCTGCACGACGAATCCGAGATTCGCGGCCACCGCAAAACGTACATCGGGGCCATGCCAGGCCGCATCATCCAATCTTTGAAAAAAGCCAAGACCGTCAACCCGGTTTTCATCCTCGACGAGATAGACAAAGTGGGCAAGGATTTTCGCGGCGACCCATCCTCCGCGCTGCTCGAAGTGCTTGACCCTGAACAAAATGCGACGTTTTACGACAACTACCTCGAACTCGAGTACGACCTCTCGAAGGTCATGTTCATCGCCACCGCCAACGACCTCGGCCCCGTGCAGCCGGCCCTCCTCGACCGCATGGAAATCATCGAAATCGCCGGGTACAGCTTGGAGGAAAAGGTCGAAATCGCCAAGCGGCACCTCATCCCCGAACAGCGCAAAGAACACGGCTTGAAGCCCGCACAGGTCAAAATTTCGGACAAAGCCCTCGTCAAAATCATCCAAGAATACACCGCCGAAAGCGGCGTGCGCAACCTCGCCCGCGAAATCGGCGGCGTGATGCGCTCCGTCGCCAAAAAGGTGGCTATGGAGGAAAAATACGACGTGAACATCCGGCCCGAACACCTCCGCGCCATCCTCGGCCCGACCAAGCACAGCAGCGACACCTACACTGAACAGCAAGGCCCCGGCGTGGCAGTCGGCCTCGCGTGGACGGCCGTGGGCGGCGAGATTTTGTTCATCGAAACCACGCTCTCCAAAGGCAGCGGCCGCTTGCAACTCACTGGCAATCTGGGAGATGTGATGAAAGAAAGCGTCTCGACCGCGCTCACCTACATCAAAGCCCGCGCCGAGGAATTGGGCATTGACCCCGAAATGTTCGACAAGTACGATGTCCACGTCCACGTCCCCGAAGGCGCGATTCCGAAGGACGGCCCCTCGGCGGGCATCACCATGCTCACCGCGTTGACCTCTGCCTTCACGGGCAAAACCGTCAAACCCTTCCTTGCCATGACGGGCGAAATCACCCTGCGCGGCAAAGTGCTGCCCGTCGGCGGTATCAAGGAAAAAATCCTGGCCGCCAAACGCGCCGGCATCAAAGAGGTCATCCTGTGCAGCGTGAACGAAAAACACGTCGAGGAAATCGAACCGGAATTCATCCAAGGCTTGTCGTTCCGCTACGTCAGCAAAATGGAAGAAGTGCTCGACATCGCGCTCGACATCACGCCCACGCCCCGCGTCTATCCAAAATTCGAGCGGAAAATGCAGGCCGCCGTGCCGCGCATGGGCGCGGAAGTACCGACAGCGTGACGGATAGTTGAAAAGAGCGATAGGGTTGAAAAGTTGAAAGCCATGCTTCAACTTTTCAACCCCGCCTTCAACCCTTCAACTTTCAAACACCATGATTTTCAAGTGGATTTTCAACATCCTCGTGCTGCTCTGGATTTACCAGACGTTCGTGCGTCCGTGGTTGGCGACCCACTTTCGCCCGCCCGCCCCGCCGCCGCCGCCCCGCCAAGACGTGCATTTCCAGACCCCGCCACCGCCCGCCTCACCACCCTCCAAAACAAAGCCGGACGACAGCGAATACATTGATTACGAGGAGGTAAAATAGTGTTTATCTCACAAGGGCTGCGCGTTCATCACTTATCGTTCATCAATCATCACTCCTGCTCGCTTGCTGCAAATTCTCGTCAAAAACAACCAGTTCATCGCCTTCAACAAGCCTGCGGGCGTGGCCGTGCAAGCCGACAAAACCGGCGACCAAACCTTTTTGGCGCAGGCCGAAGCCTATTGCCATCACCCGCTGCACGCCGTGCATCGCATTGACCGACCGGTGACGGGCGTGGTGCTTTTTGCCAAAAGCAAATCGGCGATGACCGTGCTCACGCGGCAGTTCGAGGAGCGGACGGTCGAAAAGGAATACTTGGCCATCGTGAAGGACGCGCCGCCCCAGCCGGAAGGCACGCTCGTCCATTGGCTCCGCAAAAACGAAGCGAAGAACATCAGCCAAGCATTTGAAGAGGAAAAACCCGGCACCGAACGCGCCGAACTGCAATACAAAGTGCTGGCATCCAGCGAGAACTACCACCTCCTGCTCGTGCGCCCGCTGACCGGGCGGCACCACCAAATTCGCGCCCAACTCGCCGCCATCGGTTGCCCGGTGAAAGGCGATGTGAAATACGGCGCGCGGCGCGGCAACAAAGACCGCTCCATCAACCTCCACGCTTGGCGGCTGGCGTTCAACCATCCGGTCAACCGCGAGCGCGTCCGGCTCGAAGCCCCGTTGCCGGAAGATGCCTTGTGGAAGAGTTTTGAGTTTTGATTGGCGTGTGTCGTGTTTTGTGTGTCGTTTTTCGG
>JBKBIC010000056.1:0-23234 GCA_046299435.1 Saprospiraceae bacterium | reverse complement strand
CGCTCACCCGCTCGGACTTGGGCGTGGATTACGTCGCGCTGCTTTCTGGCACGGGTCCGTTCACGGTTTTTGCCCCGACCAATGCGGCCTTCACCGCGCTTTTGACGGAATTGAGTGCGTCGAGCCTCAACGATATCGACGCTGCTACCCTGAACGCCGTGCTCCAATACCACGTCGTGAACGGTGCGAACGTCCTTTCCACGCAGCTCACCGACGAGCAGGAAGTGACCACTTTCGGCGGCGGCAAGTTCAAAGTTGACCTCACGGGCGGCGCGAAAATCGTGGACGCGCAGAGCCGCACCGCTAACATTGCGGTCGTGGACGTGCAGGCCAACAACGGCGTGGTACACGCGATTGACAAGGTCATCCTCCCGTAAAAAAACATGAAGTGATTCTGGTTTGTCTCGGCAGTCGTGGTCTTCCTCGGCTGCCGATTTTTTTTTACAAAGCAGCATGACCGCCCGCAGACGGCCTGTTCGAGTAGCCGAACGACATTTGCCGGAAAACACCCTGCAACATGACAAAGCAGCACATCCAAAACGTGGACGATTACCTCAAAGCTTTCCCCGACGAGGTGCAAACGCGCCTCCAAGACATCCGCAAAACGATACGCGACAACGCGCCCGACGCAGCGGAATCCATCGCCTACGGGATGCCCGCGTACAAATTGAGCAAGAAACCGCTGGTCTATTTCGCCGGCTACGCCAAGCACATCGGCTTTTACGCCACCCCGACGGGGCACGCGCAATTCGCCGCCGAACTTGCCCGCTACAAACAGGGCAAAGGTTCCGTGCAATTCCCGCACGACGAGCCGCTCCCGCTGGATTTGATTGGGCGCATCGTGCAATTTCGAGTGGCTGAGCACCAAGCGGCATCCGCCAAGAAATCCCCGTAATCACGCCCGTTTCCGGTACGTCCACACGGCCAGCGTATTGACCACCGCCGCGTAGCCCAGCACGGTGAAAAGGTTGTGTTTGATGTCCTCGAAACCACTGCCTTTCAGCAGGACGAGCCGCATAAATTGCACGAAATAGGCCACTGGGTTCAGCCGATTGACCGTCTGCGCCCAATCGGGCATACTCTCGACGGGCGTGAAAAGCCCGCACATCAGGATAAAAATGATGAGGAAGAACCACGCCGTGAACAGGGCCTGCTGCTGTGTTTCGGCAAAATTGGAAATCAGAAAACCGAGGCCCAACATGGCCGGCATGAAAGCCGCCGTGTACCCGAAAACCAACCACAAACTGCCGAGCATCGGGATGTCAAAAACCAATTTGCCCACCGTCAGGCCGACCGTCATGATGAACAGCGAAATGAGCCAAAACGGGATGAATTTCCCGGCGATGAACTGCCATTTCCGCACGGGCGAGACGTTGATTTGCTCGATGGTGCCCACCTCGCGCTCCCGCACAATGTTCAGTGCGGTAAGCATGCAAATGATGAGCGCGACCAATTCGCCCAAAATACCGGGCACCATGAAGGTCTTGTAATCGAGGCGCGGGTTGTACCAGTTGGAATACTCAATGAGGATTTGAGGATTTGAGGATGCGAGGATTTGACCGCCGTCGAGGCTGGCGAGGCGAGGAACCCATTTTTCGGCAAACTCGCGGTTGAACTCGCGGATGATTTGAGTGGCGTAACCGCTGGCAATACCCGCTTTTTGGGCGTTTATCGCATTGGCAGTCAGCGAAATGGCTGCGTTCCCCTCGCGCACGAGGTCGCGTTCGAAGCCGTGCGGGATTTCCAAAACCAAATCCGTGCTGTCCTCGGCCACGCCTTCGAGGGCGAGTTTTTCGGAAAACACGGCCTCGCGCAGGCGGAAGTGGTGGTTGTGCGCAAACTTGCCCGTCAGCTGCCGCGACGCGCCGGACAAGTCGCGGTCAATGACGCTGAGGTTCAGGTTTTTGACCTCGTAGTTGGCTGCGAACGCCAGCAGCAGCATCTGAAAAATGGGCATGAAAAGCATCATCGGCAACATGGTCTTGTTGCGGAAGATTTGCAGGAATTCTTTCTGGACGAGGAAGAGGAGTGTGCGCATTGGTAAAGTTGAAGGGTTGAATTGGTTGAAAAGTTGAATTGAGAGTTGAGGGGTTGAATTGTTTTCAACTCCTCAACTTTCCCCCTCTTCCACTATTCCAACCTGTTCTTGAAATTCCGCACGCTCAACCCAATGAAAATCAACGACATAGCCCCCAGCACAGCCGTCTGGAACCACAAATGGCGCAGGCCCACGCCTTTTATCATCACGCCTTTGATGATTTGGTTGAACCACGTCGCCGGGATGGCATTGCCCACGATTTGCAGGGGAAGCGGCATGGATTCGCGCGGAAAAATGAAGCCGCTGAGCAGCATCGTCGGCATCATCAGGCCGAGCGCGGACATGAACATGGCCTGCTGTTGCGAGGCTGCCCGCGTCGAAATGAAAATGCCGAGGCACAGCGCGACGAAAGTGTACAACGCGCACTCGGCGGCCAGCAAGCCCACGCTGCCGTTCATCGGCATCCCGAACACGAAAATGCCGAGCAGCACGACAATCATCGCGTTCAAAAAAGACAGCGCGAGGTACGGCACGGCCTTGCCCAAGATGATTTGAAACGGGCGCAGCGGCGAGGCCAACAGCACTTCCATCGTGCCCATTTCTTTTTCGCGGGCAATGGTGATGCTGGTCATCATGGCCGAAATGAGCATCAGAATCAGCGTCATCACGCCCGGCACGAAGCCGAAAACCGACTTCAATTCAGGGTTGTAGAGCATCCGCGTTTGCACGGCGATGAGGGATGAGGGATGAGGAATGGACGAGTTTTGCGTTGATTGCCAATCGGTTACGATGGCTTGGGCGTAGTTGATGAGCGTCGTCGCAGTGTTTGGGTCGGATGCGTCGCCGATGAGCTGGAGTTGGGCGGTGCCCTCGTGGGCGAGCGTTTGGGCAAAATTTTCGGGGAACACGACGGCCATTTTCACCTTGCCCGCCCGGAACGCGCCTTCGAGTTCGCCCGCGTGCGTGAGCGATTTTTCCAGCCGGAAATAGCCGCTTGACAGCAGCTTGTTGGTCAGGGCGATGCTGGCTTCGTCGCGGCTGGGGTCGAGCACGGCGACGGCAGCGTTTTTGATTTCGTTGGTCAGCACGAAGCCAAAAAGCAGCACCTGCGCGATGGGCATCCCGAACAAAATCATCAATGTCCGGCGGTCGCGCAGGATGTGCCGGAACTCTTTTTTGACGAAGGCAAAAAATCTATTCATTTGACAATCAGTTCTTTAAATCGTAAATCATCGTTCGAAAACCCAAATCACTTCCCCCGCGCCAGCACCCTGAACACCTCGTCCATGTCCTTCGCTCCGAAGCGTTCGCGCAGCCCGCGCGGCGTGTCCAACGCCTCGATTTTGCCGTCCACCATCATGCTCACGCGGTCGCAGTATTCGGCCTCCTCCATGTAGTGCGTCGTCACCATGAGCGTCACGCCGCGCCGCGCCGCCTCGTAAATGCCCTCCCAAAACTGCCGCCGCGTGAGCGGGTCAACGCCCGAAGTCGGTTCGTCGAGGAACACAATGGCTGGCTCGTGCAGCTGCGCGACGGCGAAGGCCAGTTTTTGCCGCCAACCCAGTGGCAGGCTTTGCACCAGCGAATCGGCTTGCGTGGTCAGTTCCAAATTTGCCAAAACCGTAGCCATTTTTTCGCGCAACACATTGGTTTTCAAGCCATAAATACCGCCCCAGAATCGGATATTCTCGCGCACGGTGAGGTCTTCGTATAGGCTGAATTTTTGGCTCATGTACCCGATGCGGCGTTTCACCTGTTCGGGTTGGCGGCCCACATCGAAGCCCGCCACCATCGCCCGGCCCCGCGTGGGCGTGAGCAGGCCGGTGAGCATTTTCAGCGCGGTGGTTTTGCCCGCGCCGTTGGCGCCGAGGAAGCCAAAAATCTCGCCGCGCCCGACCTCGAACGAGATTTCGTTGACGGCCTTGAACGCACCGAAAGTCTTGGTCAGCCGGTCAACGGTAATGACGTTTTCCATTGTGAATCAATCGTTTGCGGTTTTTGAAAGCCTCTGCACTTCCTCCGCTGTCAGGCCGTACAGCGGCGGCGTAGCGATGCCGAGCATATTTAGGTACAAGTAAATCTGCCCACGATGGTGGATTTCGTGCTCGACCAGCGCACGCAGCCATTTCCAACAAGTGATGGGCTGGCCGCTGGGCGTTTGGATTTTTGCCTGCAAATCCTGCGGGCTGAGCCGCCCGAAAATTTCCAGCGACTGGCGGTGCATTTCGTCAAAATAGGCCAGCGTCGCGTCCCAGCCTTCGGCCAAGTCGGCACCGCAGCCCGCGTATCGGGCCGGTCGGCCTTCCACGTTTTCGGCATAAAGCCAGCGTTCGATGGCCGCGATGTGCCGCACGAGGTCGCCGAGCGTGAATTTTCCGGGGCGGTACGTCCACTCCAACTGCTCCGGCGGGATGCACAGCACCACGCGGCGGGTGCGCTCGCGGATGCGGGCGTAGTAGTCGAGGAAGGATGCGATGTTGTTGAGTTCCATGATGGACGGTTGACGATGGACGGTTGACGGCAGACGGTAAGTGGCAGGCGGGAGAAAAATTCCGCCTACCGTCCACTGTCCACCATCAACTCAATGAAACAATCCTCGATGTCTGCGGTGATGGGGCGCACCTCCACGTTTTCATGGCCTTTGTCAATTAAAAACAGCACGATTTCGGCCACTTTCAGCGAGGATTGAATGACGTTGGCATTTGAAAACTGCGCGTCCGCACGCAGCGAAAGGTGCGCGTACTCTCCGAAACCGAAGCAATCCGCCGCGCCGGGCATCGTCCGCAAATCCTGAATCAGGCGGTACATATCGTCGGAACGCACGGCAAAAAGCGGTTTTTGGTAGCTGCGGCGCACCCCCTCTGGGGTGTCCACGGCGAGGATTTCGCCTTTTTGCAGCAGGGCCACGCGGTCGCACAGGGCGGCCTCGTCCATGTTGGGCGTGCTGACCAAAATCGTCATGCCCTGCCCGTGCAGCAGGCGTAGCATATCCCAAAATTCCTTGCGGCTCACCGGGTCAACGCCCGTGCCCGGCTCGTCCAAAAGCAAAATTTCCGGGCGATGGATGAGGGCGCATGAGAGCGCGAGTTTTTGTTTCATGCCGCCGGAAAGTGCCCCGGCGCGTCGGTTTTTGAACGGCTCGATTTGGCTGTAAATCGGCGCGATGAGGTCATAATTTTCGCGGACAGTAGTGCCGAAAACCGCCGCGAAAAACTCCAAATTCTCCGCCACGCTCAGGTCTTGGTAGAGCGAAAACCGGCCCGGCATATAGCCGATGATTTGCCGCAACTGTCGGAAATCTTTGACCACGTCCAGCCCGGCCACCGTCGCCGAGCCGCTGCTCGGCAGCAGCAAGGTAGCGAGGATACGGAGCAACGTGGTTTTGCCCGCGCCGTCCGGCCCGATGAGGCCGAAAAGTTCGCCCGCCCGCACCTCGAACGAGACGTTTTTCAAAGTCTCATCTGCGGCGAAAGATTTGCTAATATCTTGAACAACAATGCTTTGCATGGCCTTGTGTCATGCTCAGTGCCCTCCGTGCCTCTGTGTTGAAAATTAAACACAGAGGCACGGAGGGCACTGAGATTTAGTTGAAATACACCTCGCCCGGCATCCCGATTTTCAGTTTCCGGTCTGCGTTCGGCACGTTGATTTTGATGGCGTACACGAGGTTCACGCGCTCGTCTTTCGTCTGGATGACTTTCGGCGTGAACTCGGCTTTGGGCGAAACCCAGGTGATGCTGCCCGTGAGGCTGTACCCGCGCGGGTCTTTGTCGTCAATAAAAATGCGGACTTGGCGACCAAGCGAAACCTCGCCCAACTGCGCGCCGCTGACGTAAGCCCGCAGCACCATGTTGCCCATTTCAGCCACTTTGAAAATCGGTTTTCCGGGCGCCGTCACCTCGCCTGCATCGGCGTATTTGGTCAGCACCGTGCCCGCCGTCGGGCTGGCGATGCGGCATTTTGCCAACTGGTCTTCGAGTTGGGCGATTTGTTTTTCGAGGGGCAAAATCTCGGCGAGCAGGCCGCCTTTTTGCACGTCGAGCGAGGCGTTGCTGGCCGTTTTTTGCTCCAAAATCACGTCCATTTGCCGTTGCGCGGCCTCAATTTGGGCGTTCAAATCGTCCAATTGCTTGGGCGTGGCTGCATCGGATTTGAGCAAATTTTCGACGCGGCGTTTCTCGCGGTCGAGCGTGGCGAGCTGCTGTTTGACGGCGGAAAGTTGTTTTTCAAACACCGCCAACTGCGCGCCGATGGCCGGGCTTTTGGCCGCGACGGCACGTTTCGAGGCTTGCAACTGCTCGATTCGCAGCACGATTTGCGCCGAATCCACGCGCCCGACGACTTGCCCGGCCTGCACGTCTTGGCCTTCTTCGACGCGGAGTTCCACGATTTTCCCGGCGGCTTCGGCGGAAACGAGGCGTTCGTCGGCCTCAAAATTGCCGTAAGCATCGGCGCGCGGGGCGGATTTTTGGCAGGCCGCGAACGGCAAAATGAACAAGGCCAGCGGCCAGAAACGGTATGTTGATTGGATGAACTTCATCGCATAAAATTTTTTGTAAAAATTTGATAATGAGAAAGTTAAGCAAAAATCACTCGCCCGTTTTCGCCCGCAAATTTTCCTGCGCCTGCCACATCTGCACCTCGTGCGTGGCCCGCGTCAGGCGGGCTTGGGTCAGCAAATTGACCTGCGCGAGGTAGTCGGTCACAGTCGCCACGCCGTTTTTCACTTGGGCTTCGGTGCGTTTCACGATGTCTTCTTGCAGGGCGATGATGTCTGCGTCTTGCTTCAATTGGCCTTCCATTTTGGCCGCGTCGGAGCGGTCTTTCACGAGCGAAGCACCGAGCCTCTGGTCAAAGGCTTGCTGCTGCACAGCCACGTTTTTTGCCTGTAAATCAAGCACTTGCGCGTCGCGGCGGCGGTTGCCCCAATCGTATGGAGTCCATGTCGCCCGCAGACCGACAATGGCAAACGGCTCGAAACCCGTCTCGAAAAAATTGAACGGATTGGGCCGCCCGAAGCCCGTCTGCACGAAGGCTTCCACTTTCGGTCGAGCCTTCAAATCGAGCGCGGATTTGGCGAGCGCGAGGTTGCGTTGTTGGAGCGCAAAGAGTTGGGTTTCGGGTCTGCCCCCCCCACCCCCTGAAGGGGGAGTTTGCGACGGTGCAGCGTTTGGCTCCCCCTTCAGGGGGCTGGGGGGCGACAGCGCAAAATCCACGTTTTCACGTCCAAGCCATTTTGCCAGCGTTTCGAGGAGGGCGGTTTTGTCGGCTCGCGTGGCGGCGATTTGTTGGTTGGTCTTCAAAACTTGGATTCGGATTTGGTCGGCGGCGGTGCGAAGGGCCACGCCTTCGGCGACCATCGCCTCGGTTTGCCGGAGCCGCCTTTGCAGGTCGTCAAGCGTCGCAAGTAGCACATAATCAGTCTTTTGCAACAACAAAGTTTTGAAAAATAGGTCGGTGACGACCTCGCGGAGTTGGAACACGTCCACGTCCACTTGCGCGGCGGCGAGTTGATTTTCGAGGTCGCGCTGCTGCCGAGCTATTTTGTCGGAGCCGCCGTCGTAGAGCCGTTCGGCCACGTCGAGCGCGAGTTTATATTGGTCTTTTGGCACGGTAGGCACCTCAAAAAGCGGCGACGAAATGGGCAGCCCGAACACGTCGCTTTGCCAAGTGGCCTGTCCATTGACCGAAAACCGGGGTAGTGAATTGCTCCGCACGTTGCGGAGTTGCAGGGCTGCGATGCTTTCGGCCAGCAGTTTTTTTTGCTGCAAAGGGCTGTTTTGCAATGCAAGTTGGCGGCATTGCTCGACGGTGAGGGAGTCCGTCGCGGCGGCCAAAAACGGCGCGGCGAGCAAGGCAAGCATGGGCCAAATTCGACTTAAATAACTCATGGTCAATTACTTGTGTTTTGGCGAAGGCAAAATGCCAAGGTGGGTATTTTGGAAACTATCCGTGAATTTCAGGCCGTAGCCCAGTGCCCTGTCCATCGAAATGTGGGCGAACAAAATGAGCGCGGCCAACTGCCAAGCGGGGCTGGCGAGCCACAAACCGATGACGGCAACGACGGCTGCGATGCCCCGATGGTGCAGCAAATTGTACGTCCATGCACCGATTTCGGGGTTGATGAGGTAGCCGAGCATCCCCACGTCGGGCAGCAAAATGAGCGCGGGAAACCACCACCACGCGAACGGCAAGCGGCTGAAAAGGTAGATGCAGAGCAGAAAAACCGCCCATTCTTCCAAGTTTAAGAGTGTTTTCATATCGGTGTAGTTTGTTGAAAATCAGGGCCTTAGTGATGCAAACACAAACTCGGTGACTTCGCGGGTGCGTTGCTGGATGAACTTGTCCCATTCCTCTGGGGCCATGCCAAGCAGCACACGCAGCATGGGTTTGGCAACGAAGGGCATGAGGCACATGGACATGACGTTGACGATGAGGTGGCGCGGGTCAACCGCCCGGATGCGGCCTTCGGCGACGGCTTCGTTCACTTGCCGCACGAACACCTCCGGGCGCGGCAACTCTTGCGGGAAAATGGAGCCGAAAAACCGGTCGGGGTGCTTGTTCATTTCCGAAATCAGGAAAATGGGCAGGTACGAATTGCGCGAGACGACGGCGATGTACTGCGCGATGAGTCGCTCGATCTTGGTTTCGAGCACCAAATCACTCTCAATGATGCCGCGAATGACGGGCACGTTCCGGTTCAAGATGGCACGCGCGATGGTCTCGAACAGTTTTTCCTTGCTGCGGAAATAGTAGTGCAACAGAGCCTTGTTGATGCCAGCGCGGTCGGCAATCTCCTGCATTTTCGCGCCGTCCAGCCCGCGTTGCACGAACACCTCATGGGCGGCATCGAAGATTTTTTGCTCGGTCTCGGTCAGGGTTGGCTGCTGTGGGTTTTCCATTGTGGTTTAACCGTTTGGTCAATCTGGGGGCGAAGGTAAATGCACCGCTTCCGAAGCCGCAAGGGTTTTCATCAAAAAATTTAACCGTTTGGTTAGATTTTTTGGTGAAGGCTTTGGGTCGGCGTTTTTCTGTTTTGGGCGGTTATTTTTGCAGCAAACTTTCCTGAAAATGACAACCGCGATTGCTCCCTCGCCCGTTGCCAACGGGCATTCGCAAAAAGCAAAACCCCAGCCCCGGCTGCTGACGCTGGCAGAATTTCGACGCAAATACTCGAACCGCGAGGACGGCTTCAAGTATGAATTCAACAACGGCATCGTCGAAAAATACCCCAGCGACATGAACATCAAACAGTTCCACATTATCCAAAACCTCACCCGCCGCTTCGCTCAAACCCAAGCCTATGCCGAGCGGGCCGAACTTGCCAGCGAGGTCGAATTACTGACCTCGCCTTTTCAAATGCGGAAGCCCGACTTGGCCCTGCTGACGCGCACCCAGATTCAGAGCCATGACGAATATGTCTCCGGTTTTGTCATCGAAATCATCTCGCCGACCGACCGCCACGACGACATCGTGCGGAAACGGCGCGAATACTTCAGCGCGGGCGTGCAGGTGCTTTGGCAAATCGCGCCGGTGGAGAAGACGGTCTCGGTGTACACGTCGCCGACGAGCGTGGTGGTGTGCGAAGGCAATGCCGTATGCAGCGCGGCCCCAGTTTTGCCCGATTTTGAGATGACCGCCGACGAGGTTTTTGCCAAATGATTCCAAGCTCCTGCCGGCCAAGCACAGTCAAAAAAGGCGGCGCAGCCAATCCGGTTGCGCCGCCTTTTCTCGTACAAAGTTTGGCTAACGCCCAATTCGGCCAAGTCAAGATTTTTTCTTGCCCCGGACAAGCGGAATTTGTGCGGCAAATTCCACCTTTGAGCCGCCTTGCCATGTAGAGCCAACGGACGCTCTTTTCCAAACCACACCACGCCATGACTGAAAAACAAACCCGTCGCCGCGCCCTGAAACAGATGGTCGCAGGTGCGGCTGCGCTGGCCGTTTCGCCCGCGCTGTCGTTCGCATCAAATGCTCAAATCCTCGAATCCTCAAATCCTCAACCATTGAAAGGCAACATCAACCACTCCGTCTGCCGCTGGTGCTACGGCGATATGCCGCTCGACGACTTGTGCGTCGCGGCCAAGTCGCTGGGAATCAAAGCAATAGACCTCATCGGCCCGTCAGAATGGCACATCCTGAAAAAGCACGGCCTCGACTCTTCGATGTGCAATGGCGCGGAAATCAACCTCGTGGACGGCTGGAACGAACCGAAATTCCACGAGCAGCTCATCAAAAACTACGCGGAGATGATTCCGAAAGTGGCCGCCGCTGGCTACAAGAACCTCATCTGTTTCAGCGGCAACCGCCGAGGCATGAACGATTTGGTGGGGATGCGGAACTGCGCCGAGGGCCTGCGGAAAATCATGCCGCTGGCCGAAAAACACGGCGTGGTGCTGGTCATGGAGCTGTTCAACACGAAGGTTGACCACAAGGATTACATGTGCGATTCGAGCCTTTGGGGCGTGGCCCTGTGCGATATGCTCGGCTCCCCGAATTTCAAGCTGCTCTATGACATCTATCACATGCAAATCAATGAGGGCAATGTGATTGACACAATTCGGAAGTATCATTTCTATTTCGCCCATTATCACACAGCAGGCGTGCCGGGCCGCCACGAAATAGACGAGACACAAGAGATTTATTATCCCGCCATTATGAAGGCAATATTGGAAACTGGCTTCAAAGGCTACGTCGCCCAAGAGTTCATCCCCACTTGGAAAGACCCAATCGCAGCCCTCCGCGACGGCGTGACGCGCTGCGACGTGTGACCCCTGAAACCCTAAATTTGTCAAAAAAATCAACCAGCCGATGACGACGACCATTGCTCCGCCGCGTATGACTTTTCAGGAGTTCCGCAACATGGAACTCGCTGACAATGACAACTTTATCTATGAACTCTTAAACGGAAACCTCGTGAAACGTGCCTCGCCCTCCTTCAACCATCAGGATGTCCATGCCGAGCTGTTTGCCCGGATGCGGATATTCGCTTCAGAAAAAAGACTTGGCAAAGTGGTCTCTGCTCCGATGGACGTATTTTTTGACGATGGCAATTGTCCGCAGCCAGACATCGTGTTCATTTCGAGCGAACGCAGTTTCATCATCGAAAAAGGCTACATCAATGGCGCACCCGACTTGATTGTGGAAATCATCTCCCCCGGCACGGGCAAAAACGACCGGGGCATCAAAAAAGACCTGTACGAACGCTACGCCGTGAAGGAATACTGGGTCATTGACCCGATGAACCAGACCGTTGAGGTGTTCAACATGAAAGAAAATGCCTATCGCCTCACCTGCATCCAAGAAGCCGAGGGCGTGGTGGTGTCGGAGGTGCTGGCGGGCTTTGAAATCGAGGTAAGTACGTTGTTTGGCCTTGAAAAATCCTGATGTAAATGACACGACCACAGGACTTTATCGAGCAAGCAACCGAACTTGAATCGAAGGGAGACATGGACGGGGCAGTTCGGGTTTACGAGCAAGCTATCCGCGAATTTCCCAACGACGCAGCCTTGTATTTCAACCTCGCGCTCATCCATAAATCAAAAAGGAACTGGCAAAAATGCTACGACCTCAACCAAAAGGCAGCCGAATTTGACCCCGACGACCAACCCACTTGGTGGAACCTCGCCACAGCAGCTACCGTCCTCGGCGATTGGCGTACAGCCAAAAAAGGGTGGCGTTTTTTTGGAGTGAACTTGCCGGACAATGATGACCCCATTGAACTGAACCTCGGAATCACGCCTATTCGATTGTCCACAAACCGCGAGGTCGTCTGGTCGCAACGCATTGACCCCGCCCGTGCCTGCATCGTCAACATACCGCTTCCGCAAAGCCAACGGCGATATGGCGACCTCATACTGAACGATGGCGCCCCCAATGGCGAGCGGGTGCTCGAAGGGCGCAGGTATTTTGTGTTCGATGAATTGCAGTTGCTCGAAAAATCGGCTTTCAAAACCTATTCGTTCCAGACGGACGAGGATGAAAAATGGAAGATGGACGTGCTGGAAAGCCTTTGCGAAACACACGGCTGCCAAACCGAGGACTGGCGCAATTCCTATCGGACGCTCTGCAAAAAATGTTCGGAAGGTGTGGTGCATAGCGACGCAGAACACGACGAGGATTTGCAGAGCGTGCGCGATTTTCGGGTGGCATTGGCCGCGCCTGATTTGAAAACCGCCGAACGAGTGCTGAGGGATTGGGCAAAAGATGCGAGTGCCAGGTTTTCGGATTTGAAACTTGAATTGGAATAGGCACCAAGTTCTCCGCCTCAATCATTGCCCCGAAAAGGCCCGGCCTAACCCCAACCCAACCCCGCTGTGACTCATAACCTACAAGCCTTGCAAAGGCCGCATCCTAACATTGCGGCATGGACAAAATTCTATCCGAGTTCGGCAAAAAGGTCAAAAGCATCAGGGTGGCGAAGGGCCTGTCGCAGGAGCAATTATCTGCAATCACAGATTTGGACAGGAGTTATTTGAGCGATATTGAGCGAGGGCTGCGAAACGTCTCGTTGAAAAACATAGAGGTGTTGGCAAGCGCGTTCGAGGTGCCTATATATCAGATGTTTTTAGCGGACGGCAACATCCTCGAAAATTGGCAAATCAAAGTCTCCGACCTTGAAAGCCTGATACTTGAAAACCCAAGCTTACGCGGGTTCGTCATCGGCTATCTGGCAGAGGCCAAACTTCGAGAAATGATTGCAAGTGACAAGCGGATTTCAGGCTTTAAGAAATTTGACGACCACGACCGCTCCAACAAACACGATTTACTGGTGACTTACAAAGGCAAGAATTTTTCAATCGAGACAAAATCGCTGCAAACAAACACAGTGCGGAAAATTTCGGATAGTGAATACGAGGGACGATTCCAATGTGATGCCTCCGATAAACGCACCATAAGGCTTGCGAGCGGTGAAGCAATCACGACTACTTGCCTTCGTTACAGCGATTTCGATGTGTTGGCCGTCAATCTTTTTGCTTTCCGGGGGCGTTGGGAATTTGCCTTTGCCCTGAACCGTGATTTGCCGCCTTCCAACTACTCCAAATACCCGGAAGAAATCAGACAAAACCTTATCAAATCAATCATCCCGATCAGCTTGCCGCTCCAGCCGCCATTCGAGAGTGACCTGTTCACGGTTTTGGAACGCCTGCACCGATGACACGGGCGTTTGAAATCCTCATCCGTTGCTTGACAAAAACGATGAAATACGAGTGGTTTTTGCGGGCGTGGATTTGCTTGACCACACGGCTTACGACGGGCTTGTTGGTGCGGACGACGATGAACAAATCTTTGGTGTAAAACCCCAAACTTTCGTAGCCTGTGATGATTTCGACGTGCGTGAGCCTTTGGCGGTTGGCACTGACCTCATCTTGGCACTTGACGATCAAAACGCCTTTTTCTTTCAAAACACGAAACGCCTCACGCCCCGCTTTCTCGTACATATTGACGACTGCGTCGTGCCATTTGCCCTCGGAAAGTTCGGTGCCGATATTAGAAGAATAAGCCCGGCGGAAAGCAGTGTGCGTGCCTTGCCCCCCGATTTGTCCTTTGTCCTCGCGGTAAAAACTTTCGAGGTACGGCGGGTCGAGCACAAGACAATCGAGATGAGCATCAGGATACGGCAGTTTGCGGCAATCAACCCCAGTTTTGGGCGAAACGGCTCGCCAACGCACAAGCGTTTCGGGCTTCAAGAAAAGATCAGAGGCCAGCAAACGATAGTTGGCAAGGTCAACTTTGTTCCAAAAAACACCCTGCCCAAACGTTGCATCGGCCACCAACGAACCAGCGGGGACGTGCAAATCAAGGATGAGCGGGAACACGTCCTCGTTTTCGCCGACGTAAGCAGAAAAAGTCAGGTCCGTGGTCGCCACGCCGTTTTGTTGCACTCGTTTCTGGCCTGTTTTGTTGTCGGCCTTTTCCAAAGGCAACTCTAATTGCTGCTTCATCAGGATTGATTTTTTGCAAAAGTAAAAGTGAATACCGGAAAGCCATATTTCTCCAAAACACCGCCCCGCCACATCCAGCCAAATTGTTCCACCACGCAAGCAAATCGTTTCACACTCAAACCTTCGGCCTCTATTTTTTTCTTGAAAATGAAGGCTGGAATTTTCACACAAATGGCTGATTATCAGTACGACGCAATCGTCATCGGCTCCGGCATCTCCGGCGGCTGGGCGGCGAAAGAACTGACCGAAAAAGGTCTCAAAACGCTCCTGCTCGAACGCGGCAAAAACATCGAGCACGTCAAAGACTACGAGCAGAGCAACAAGCCCATCTGGGAGTACGCGCACCGGGGCCGCATCACGACGGCCCAAAAAGCCACGCACCCGGTGCAAAAACGCGATTATCCGTACACGGAGTTCAACGAGTCGTGGTGGGTCAACGACCTCGAATGTCCGTACACGGAGGTCAAGCGGTTCGACTGGTACCGGGGCTTCCACGTCGGCGGCAAATCGCTCATGTGGGGCCGCCAATGCTATCGCTGGGGCGACCTCGATTTCGAGGCCAACGCCAAAGAAGGCATCGCTGTTGACTGGCCTATCCGCTACAAAGACATCGCGCCGTGGTACGATTACGTCGAGACCTTCGCGGGCATCAGCGGCACGGTGGACGGCCTGCCGCAGCTGCCCGACGGCAAATACCTGCCGCCGATGCACATGAACATCGTGGAGCAAGAAGTCGCCAAGCGCATCAAAGCCAAATGGCCCGGCCAGCGCACCATGATTATCGGTCGCGTGGCCAATCTGACGCAGCCGCACAACGGCCGCGCCTCCTGCCAATACCGCAACTGGTGCTCGCGCGGCTGCCCGTTCGGGGCGTATTTCAGCACGCAATCGGCCACGCTGCCGGCGGCGGTGGCGACGGGCAACCTGACCTTGCGCCCGTTTTCCATCGTCAACCAAATCCTGTACGACAAGGACAAAAAACGCGCAAAGGGCGTGCTCGTCATTGATGCCGAGACGATGGAAACCCGCGAGTACACGGCCAAAGTCATCTTCGTTTGCGGTTCCACGCTGGCCTCGACGTTCATCCTGCTCAATTCCGTGTCCGATGCTTTCCCGAACGGCCTCGGCAACTCCTCCGGCCAGCTCGGCCACAACCTCATGGACCACCACTTCCGCTGCGGCGCAAGCGGCGACGCGGAAGGTTTCGAGGACTATTACGTCGAAGGCCGCCGCCCGAACGGCATCTACGTCCCGCGCTACCGCAACCTGAACGGCGAAAAACGCGACTACCTGCGCGGCTTCGGTTATCAGGGCGGCGCAGGCCGACTCGGTTGGGCACGCGAAGTGGCCGAACTGAACATCGGCGGCGCGTTCAAGGACACCCTCACCGAACCCGGCGTGTGGCGCATGGGCCTCGGCGGCTTCGGCGAGATGCTGCCTTACTACGAAAACAAAGTCTGGATTGACAAATCGAAAAAAGACAAGTGGGGCCAGCCCGTGCTCGCTATTGACTGCGAACTGAAAGACAACGAAAACCGGATGCGCAAAGACATGATTGCCGATGCCGCCGAAATGCTCGAAGCCGCTGGCGTGAAAAACGTCAAACCCTACGACAACGGCTCGTTCCCCGGCATGGCCATCCACGAAATGGGCACCGCCCGCATGGGCAACGACCCGAAAACCTCCGTGCTCAACCGCCACAACGCCATGCACGACGTGCCCAACGTGTTCGTCACCGACGGCTCGTGCATGACCTCGGCCTCCTGCGTCAACCCGTCGTTGACCTACATGGCCCTGACGGCGCGGGCGGCGGATTTCGCGGTGTCGGAATTGAAAAAAGGAAACCTTTGATTTTCAAAGCGATGAGTTATGAATGAAAAGTGATGAGCCATCTGACAACACTTTTCATACAAAACTCATCATTCATCACTCACAACTCATCACTCTCTCGAAATATCATGGACAGAAGAGAAGCCATATCCCGCATAGCAATGGTCATGGGCGGCACCCTGCTCTCGACCGATTCCCTGTTCGCCACCGCCAGCCGCGTTGTTGAGGATTACGACGGCGACGCGCCCGGCATCGGCCTTTTCACCAAAAAGCAAATCAAAATCATGGACGAAATGGCGGACGTGATTTTGCCGCGCACCACCACGCCCGGCGCGAAGGACGCAAAAACCGTCGGGCAGTTCATGGCTCGCTTTATCAGCGATTGCCACGAGGAGCGCGAGCAAAAAATCGCCCTCAACGGCCTCACCAAATTGGACGAGGAGTGCAAAAAACGCTACGGCAAAACCTTCATGAAGGCCAGCCGTCAGCAACGCCACGACTTCCTCGCCGAACTGGACGCGGAGCAACGCGCCTACACCAAAAACAAAAAGGCCGATGAGCCGGTGCATTGGTTCCGGTTGTTTTGGGAACTGTCGCTGTTCGGTTTTTTCACCTCGGAAGTAGGCTCCACGCAGGTGCTGCGCTGGACGATGGTGCCGGGCCGCTACGAGACCATCCCGTACAAAAAAGGCGACCGTGCTTGGGGCGGCTGAGGCGAGCGCATCCGTTTTTACCCAACCGGCCCGGCGGACGCACGTCCGCCGGGCCGGTCTTATTTGGCGGGAACACGCGGTTTCGAGCCGTCAAGTTTGGGTCTGGCTTCCTCGAACAGCATCCCTTCGGGCAGCTCCACCATGACGGCCGTGCCTTCGCCGGGCGCGGATTCGGCCCAGATGCGCCCGCCGTACTGCTCCACGATTTTGCGACAGGTCGCTAGCCCGATGCCGCTGCCGTCGAACTCTGCGCGGTTGTGCAAGCGACGGAACGGCTCGAAGATTTTTTCCAAGTTTTGCGGCTCGATGCCGATGCCGTTGTCGCGGAAGACGAGCAGCAAGTTGCCGTCTTTTCGCAGGTAGCGGATTTGCACGACGGGCGGCACATCGGGGCGGCGGTATTTCAGCCCGTTGCTCACGATGTTTTGCAAAAGTTGGGTCAGCGGCGCGGCGTGCCCGACCACCACAGGCAAGGGCATGGCTTCGATGCGCCCCGCCGCCTGCCCCTGTTGCAAGGCAAGGGTGGTTTCCACGTCGCATAAGACGGTGTTCAGGTCAATCGGTTCAGCGGGCGCGTTTTCGATGCCTACTTGCGCGTAATTGATGAGGTCGTCGAGCAAAAAAGCCATGCGCTTGGCTCCTGTTTCGATGAATCCGAGCAGTTCGCGTTTGGCCGGATCGTCGCCGATGCGGCGCGAGAGCAGCGTGGAAAAACTGCCGATGTTGCGCAGCGGCTCCTTCAAATCGTGCGACACGGCGTGGGCAAAATGGCGCAATTCCTCGTTCTGTTTGGCGATGATGGCTTGGTTTTCGAGCAGTTCGCGGTGTTGGGCCAGCCGCACGGACTCCGAGCGGAGCGTGTCTTGTTTGAAAACCACCACCAACCAGTACACAAAAACACAGATTGAAACCGCCAGCGTGAACTGGTAAAACTCCGGCTCGACCGGCTCCATCCATGGCGTGTGAAACCGATAAATGGCTTGAATGAGGATGTACCCGACCAGCCCGATGCCCAACCAAAGCCAGTGCCACTCGCGGTCGAAAATCACGTAAGCCACCAGCGGAATCAGGATGACGACCCATTCCATCGAGGCATTTCGCCCGTCTTGGAGCGGGAGTAGGACGGCCACGAGCACCAACTCGAACAGGAAACACTGCTTAGCCGCCCGCTTTCGCCCCAGCCTGATGAGCACCAACGGCATGGTGAAAATGACGGAAATGGCGAGTGTCGTCACGATGTTCATCAGGCCGCCCGCCGCGAGGAACACAGGCGCGGAAACCCAGAGCACCGGGGCCAGCACCCGCGAAATGGCCCACACAACCCGCACGCCCAGGTCTTCTGTGGCGGGTATTTTCTTGAAAACGATGTCCCTAAAAAATGCGAGCAAGGCGTGCAGAGTTTGGAAAAGTTCGGGTTGGGAGGGGGCTTTTCGGGTTTTGCTCATAAAAACGTCTCTGCTTCGGCATTGAGGGCCGTCCAACGCTCTCCGTGTCTTTGTTCGGGTGCTTCCATGAGCATCCCGGCGGGCAGTTCGACAAAAAAAGCCGTGCCCTCGCCGGGCGTGGATTCGGCCCAGATGCGCCCGCCATATTGCTCCACGATTTTGCGGCAGGTGGCCAGCCCGATGCCGCTGCCCTCGAATTCCGAGCGGTTGTGCAGGCGGCGGAACGGCTCGAAAATCCGCTCCAAGTGTTCGGGCGCGATGCCGATGCCATTGTCCCGAAAGACGAAAAGCAGGTTGCCGTCTTTTCGCAGGCAGCGGATTTGCACGACGGGCGGCACGTCGGGGCGGCTGTATTTCAGGCCGTTGCCCACGATGTTCTGAAACAATTGCATGAAAAGCGTGCGATGCGCCAGCAGCGCGGGCAGCGACATGGCCTCGATGCGCCCGCCGAGCTGTTCGAGCCGCAGCCGCAGGTTGAGGCGCACGACTTTGAGCAGGTCGTTCAGTTCGACGGGTTCGGCGGGCGAGTTGTGCATCCCCACTTGGGCGTAGCCGATGAGGTCGTCGAGCAGGCGGCTCATGCGTTTGGCTCCGTCTTCGATGAAGTGCAGGAGTTCGCGCTGACTGGGGTCGTCGCCGATGCGCCGGGCCAGCAGGTTCGAGAAGCTGCCGATGTTGCGCAGTGGTTCTTTCAAATCGTGCGACACGGCATGGGCAAAGTGCCGTAAGTCGGCGTTTTGGCGGGCCATAGCCTCTTGGTTTTCGAGCAAGACTTTGTGTTGCTCGCGGATGATGGCCTCGGATTGGACAGTATCACGCTTGAAAATGACCAACAGCCAGTACACAAACAGGCACACCGCCGAGGCCAGCATGAAGTGGTAAAAATCGAGGAGGGCAGGCGGCATCCAAGGGGTGTGGAAGTGGTAGATGCACTTTATCAGCCCATAGCTCGCCAGCCCAAGCAGCAGGTAAAGCGAGTGCCGCTCCTCCTCGAAGAGGAAATAGCCGATGGCCGGCAGCAGGATGGCCACCCACTCCGTCATGGCCGGCGGCCCGACGGCCAAAGGCACGATGAACACCAAAAACAGAAACTGGAACAAAAACATCCGTTTGGCGGCGTGCGGCCGGCCAAAATGGATGAGCAAGGGGGGCAACGAGAACACAACTGCCACCGACATCGCCAATGCCATGTTGGGGATTTGCCCCGAAAAAAGATAGCCCAGTGCTGCTACCCAAGTGACCGGGGTGAGCATCCGCGAGAGCACCCAAACGCCCCTTGCCCCCCGGTCGCTGGCGGCGGAGATGGCGGGGCCGGACTTGCGTCGCTGCATCAATTTTCGCAATAACTTCTTCAAAACAAGACAGTTGAGTGTGTGCGGTGCCCCACCGGAAACGCGACCTCGCGGAGGTTTGCGGACAGATTTTCAGCCTCGGCATCGCCCGGCGATTTGCCCATGCTGCCGGGCAATTCGATGAAAAATGCCGTACCGGTTTCGGGGCCTGTGGATTCGGCCCAGATGCGCCCGCCGTATTGCTCCACGATTTTTTTGCAAGTAGCCAGCCCTATACCGCTGCCCTCGTATTCCGAGCGGTTGTGCAGGCGGCGGAACGGCTCGAACACACGCTTCAAATATTTGGCCGGAATTCCGATGCCGTTGTCGCGGACGACAAAAAGCAGGTTGTCGTCCTTGCGGGTGAAACGAATTTGCACAACGGGCGGCACCCCATCGCGGCGGTATTTCAGCCCGTTCGACACGAGGTTCTGGAAAAGCTGCACCAACAAAGTGCGGTGGGCGCGGATGACGGGCATCACCCCTTGGCACTCGATGCGCCCTCCGGCTTGCAGCAGTTGGTTCCGCAAGTTTTGCTCAATGATGGCAAGCACATCGGCCACAAAAATCGGTTCCGCCGGTGCCCGGTCGGCCCCGACGCGGCCATAGACGATGAGGTCGTCAAGCATCTGGCTGAGGCGTTTTGCCCCGTTTTCGATGAAAGACAGCATTTCGTGGTTGTCCGGGTCGGTCCCGATGCGGCGCGAGAGCAGGGCCGCAAAACTGCCCATGTTGCGGAGCGGCTCTTTGAGGTCGTGCGAGGCGGCGTGGGCGAAGTGACGCAGCTCGGTGTTCAGGGATTGGAGAGTGGCCCGTTGGCGTTCGAGCTCGGCGTTGGCAGCGAGCAGCTCGGCATTTTGCGCCGCGATGGCCTGCTGGTTGGCGAGCAGGATGTCGCGCTGTTCGAGGACGATTTGCTCCGTCCGCATGATGTCCTGTTTGAACATGACCAGTAACCAATACACGAACACCGACACCGTGCCCGCCAAAATCATGTGGAAAAGTCCGGGCAGGACGGGGGTCGTCCACGGCGTGTGGTAGCGGTAGATGAGCTGCACGATGCAATAGACCACGAACCCGAAACCCAGCCACGAGATGTGCCAGTCCTTGTCGAACACCACATACGCCACCAGCGGCAGCAGCACGGCGACCCATTCGGTGGTCGCGCTCGGCCCGGCTTGGAGCGGGAGCACCAGTGTGAAAAGCGTGAGCTCGCCCATGAAAAACCACTTGGCTGCTGATTCCTTGCCTGCCCGAATCAGCAACAACGGCACTGAAAAAACCAACGAGAAAAACAGGCAGACGGCCCTGTTTATCCAATCGCCACTCCATGCAAACAGGGCAGATGCTACCCAGATGACGGGCAGGAGCCGACACGAAAGCATCCAGACGATGCGCGTACCGCGCTGTTCCACGTCATCGGGCGGTGTGCCGGTCAAGATTTGATGAACAAAGACTTTCAAGGTTTTCCTGAATTTAAAGTGCGTCAATAGTATTCGGGAATTGCCGGGCGGCGACCGGCGAGGGCGGTGCAGGGTTCGGCACGTCGGCTGCCTCGAAAAGCATCTCACCCGGCAGTTGCACGAAAAAAGTGGTGCCTTTGCCCACTTCGGATTCGGCCCAGATGCGCCCACCGTATGCGTCGGTTATTTTTTTGCAGGTAGCCAGCCCGATGCCGCTCCCCTCAAATTCGGTGCGCGTGTGCAGGCGGCGGAACGGCTCGAAGATTTTTTGGAGGTTCTCGCTGCCGATGCCGATGCCGTTGTCGCGGAAGGCGAGCAGGATGTCGCCGTCCTTTTTCACAAAACGCACCGACACCTCCGGCGACACCGTTGGCCGGTGGTATTTCAGGCCGTTGCAGATGATGTTCTGGAAAAGCTGCATCAGCAGCGTCTCGTGCCCGACGACGACGGGCAGGCGCACGGCTTCGAGGGTGGCGTGTTGCTGTTCCAATTGTTGGAAGACGTTCATCCGCACCCGCTCGAACACTTCGTTCAAATCCACCGGTTGCCGGGGTGAGCGCTCCACGCCCGCGCGGGCATAGCCGATGAGGTCTTCGAGCAGGATGTTCATGCGCTTGGCCGCATCCTCAATGAAGGCCAGCAGCTCGCGGTTTTGCGGGTCTTCGGGCAGGCGGCGGGTGAGGAGTTTTGAGAAGCTGCTGATGGTGCGCAGCGGCTCTTTCATGTCGTGCGAGGCGACGCTGGCGAATTGTTGCAGCTCGCGGTTGAGGGTTTCGAGGGCCTGTTGTTTTTGGTCAAGGGCGCGGTTGGCGGCGAGGAGCGATTCGTTCTGGCTCTCGATAAGGGCCTGTTTGTCAGTCAGTTGTTGGTTGCGGATGCTGAGCATTCGTTCGCTCCTATGGCGGCGGTTGTGCAGCGAAACCACCATGAAATAGGTGAAAACACAGATGATTGTGCCGAGCACAGATTCGTAAAAAGGCAATGCCGGCAGCGGCAGGAGCGGGGTGTGGTTGTCATAAATCCATTGCATCGTCCAAAACGAACCCACGCCAGCCGATATGTAGAGCAGGTGCCGAGGCTTTTCGGCAAGAAAATAGCCCGCAGCCGGCAGCGCGGCGACCAACCACTCGCAGAGTGTGCCTCGCCCGTACAAGAGCGCGGTGGCGATACAGATAGCATACAATTCGCCGACAAAAAACACCCTCGAAAGCGCATGATAGCCTGCGTAGTTGAATACCAGCGGCAGAGTCAGCGTTGCGATGAAACAAAAATTGACAAGCTGTTGGGTAGGGTAGCTGCCGGCAAAATGCCAAAGGCACACGAAGACCAGCCCGGATAAAATCCAAAAAACAGAGAACAGGTTGACAGCCCGGAGTCGGCCTGTTTCATCAAGTGGCATGGAGTCGGGGATTCCGAAATTGGCGATGCGATTCAAAATAGATTTCATGCAGGGTGCGTGTGATGACTAAACTGCAACTCCAAATGCCTGAAAGCCAAAGGCTTGGAGCAATTAGAACACGGGCGGCAGCAGCCTGCGGTGTCGCGCTGGCCGGGGAGAATGTGCCTGAAAAAAGGGAGGAGGATAAAAATTGGGAGGGAAGCGGCACAAAACTACCCGTCTGCCGCTGAAAAAGAAACCCGGTGACTGATTTTTGCCGCCGAGTTTTTAGCCCTGCCTGCCACATCACTGCACATCCACCCATCGACACCATGCAATCCGTCGCCGTTTACTGCGGAGCCAACAAAGGCAACCAACCCTATTTCGCCGAAGCCGCCACCGAGCTCGGCCAAACCCTCGCCCAACGTGGCATCCAAATCGTCTATGGCGGCGGCAGCGTCGGGCTGATGGGCGTGCTGGCCGATGCCGCGCTCGCCGCCGGGGGCAAGGTGCGCGGCATCATCACCCACCAACTCAACAACCTCGAACTGGGCCACCCCGAAGTGGAGGAAATGCTCGTCGTCGAGTCCATGTCCGAGCGGCGCAGCTTGCTGCTGCACGGCACCGACGGGGTCATCACGATGCCCGGCGGCTACGGCTCCATGGACGAGATTTTCGAGGCACTCACGCTCGCCCAGTTGCACCAATACCCGCACCCCATCGGGCTGCTCAACGTGCGCGGCTACTATGACCCACTGCTCGCCATGCTCGACAACATGGTGGAGTTCGGCTTCCTCAAACCCCAAAACCGGGGTCTGTGCATCGTCGCCCCCACCGTGCCCGAGCTGCTCGACAAAATGGCGCAATACCAATACGACCCGATTGGCAAGTGGGTTTGAGGCGAGCACCTCGCCGTTCGGTCGGATGAAATACCTTTGCCCGACTTCGACTCTTTAGAAGATGTTTGACTTGTTTTCCCACAGATAAATCTGTGGGCTGTGTGGTAAAATCCACCGGATTTTGAGGAGTCAAAGGACACCGAGGGCCCGAAATCTGTTAGGTTTTTTATGCCCAGCCCACAGATTTATCTG
>JBKBIC010000055.1:0-23248 GCA_046299435.1 Saprospiraceae bacterium | reverse complement strand
CCTCTGTGAGCCTCTGCGTTACTCGAAAGTAACGCAGAGGCTCACAGAGGGGCGGAGGGCACGGAGATGGCTCACTTCATTTCGCAAAAATCTTGCATCCAACCTTCCACTTCCGCCGGACTTGGGCGGGCTGCGTACCTTAGCGGCCAAACCAATTCGGACGATGAAAAAACTGAGCCTTTCCCTGCTTTTCGGCTGCCTTTGCGCCGCGCTTTTTGCCCAAACACCTGAAAAATACCACCGCGCCCGCGTCAATTTGCTGGGCCGCGACATCGCGCAGCTGGCCGCGCTCGGCGTGGAAACCGACCACGGGATGCTCGAAAAAGGCCGCAGCTTCACCACCGATTTGTCGGAAACCGAACTGGACATCATCCGGCAGGCGGGCTTCGAGACAGAGGTTTTGATTCCAGATGTCTCAGCGTGGTACGTTGCCCAGAGCCAACAGCTCGTGGCGGCGCAGCGCAACGGCGACTGTGGCGGCGCGTCCAGCGACCTTTTCAATTTCCCGACTCCGGCCAATTACAAGCCCGGTTCGATGGGCGGCTACTTCACTTACCAAGAAATGCTGGACATCTTGGACGACATGAAGGACAAATACCCGAACCTCATCACCAGCCGCGCCCCGGTCAGCGACACGCTCGTGACCCACGAAGGCCGCCCGCTCTGGTACGTCAAAGTGTCCGACAACCCGAACGCCAACGAGCCGGAGCCGGAAGTGCTCTACACCGCGCTGCACCACGCCCGCGAACCGAACGGCCTCTCGCAGATGATTTTCTTCCTGTGGCACCTGCTCGAAAACTACGCGCAAGACCCACAGATTCAATACATTGTGAACAACGCGGAGCTGTATTTCATCCCCTGCGTCAACCCCGACGGCTACCTTTTCAACGAGGCTACCAACCCGCAGGGCGGCGGCCTGTTCCGCAAAAACCGCCGCGCCAACCCCAACGGCACCTTCGGCGTGGACTTGAACCGCAACTACGGCTATTTCTGGGGCAACGACGACCAAGGCTCTTCGCCCAATCCGGGGTCGGACACCTATCGCGGCCCCTCCGGTTTTTCGGAGCCGGAGAGCCAGATGGTGCGCGACTTTTGCCTCGAACACGGCTTCCAAATCGCACTCAACTACCACACATTCAGCAACTTATTGATTTACCCCTGGGGCTACAACGACTCGCTCGCCACGCCAGCCTTCAAGATTTTGGGCGATTTTTTGGCCGCCGAAAACCAATACAAAGTGGGCACAGCCAGCGAAACCGTCGGCTACGCCGTGAACGGCACGAGCGACGACTGGATGTATTTTGCCACCAACAGCCTCGCGTTCACGCCCGAAGTCGGCCCCGGCAGCTACGGTTTCTGGCCGCCCGAAACGGCCATTGATTACCTGAACAAGACCGCCCTTTACCAAAACATCAAAGCCGCGCTCGCGGTGCTGCGCTTCGGCAAAGCGACCGACGAAAGCCCCGCCCGTTTCACCGAAAAAAGCCTGCAAATCCCGTTTTCACTTATCCGCTATGGGTTTCAGGACGGGCCGCTGACCGTCTCGCTCACGCCCGTTTCGGGCAATATCGCGGGCATCAGTTCGCCGCAGACGTTCACCATCAATCAGTTTGAGTCGGCCAATGGCGCGTTCGATGTGTTCCTCGCGCCGGACATCGTGTTCGGGCAGAAATTTTCCATGCTGCTCACGCTCGACAACGGGCAAATGGCGTGGACGGACACGCTGGTGAAAACCTTTGGTTCCGGCTTGGAGGCCGCTTTCGAGGAGCCGGGCAACAACCTGAGCAAATGGAACAAGGATAAATGGGGCATCACGGCCCAGACTTACGTCTCCGCGCCGGCCAGCATCACCGATTCGCCCGTCGGCGACTACAAGGAAAACGAGTTCAATTCCATGACCCTGAAACAGCCCATCGCCATCCCGGCCACTGCCGTCGAAGCGCGGGCGCGTTTTTTCGCCAAATGGTCAATCGAGGAGGATTACGACTATGTGCAAATCCTTGCCTCTTCCGACAACTCAAATTGGACTCCGCTTTGCGGCACCTACACCCAACTGGGCGTGAACTCGCAGCCATTCGATGAGCCGATTTACGAGGGCCAACAGGAAGATTGGGTGGAGGAGTGCCTCGATTTGTCGCCGTTTTTGGGCCAAAACCTGTGGCTGCGCTTCGACCTTGCCTCCGATGGTTTCCAGAATTACGCGGGCTTTTTCTTCGACGACCTCGTCGTGGAGTACACCATCCCGGTCGGCACGGTCACGTTGCCGCTGACCGAATTCACCTTGAAACAAAGCCAGCCGAACCCCGCCCGCGACCAAGCCCTGATTGAATGGACGAACGCCGCCAACATCACCGGCACGGGCAAACTCTTGGTTTTCAACTTGTTAGGCCAAACAGTGGCCGCGCAGCCGCTCGACTTGGGCAGCCAAAACAACCACACACTCGACACGCGCAACTGGCCCACCGGGACGTATTTCTACCAAATCCTGACCGAGCGCGGCGCATCGGCGACGGAGAAATTGGTCGTGGCACGTTGAAGGAAGCGTTGAAAAACGAGGCGTTGAAAAGTTGAATATGGCGATTTTTGGGCCACCAAAACCAATCCGAACAATGGGCACAGCAACCGCAACCGTACCCAAATCAAAAACATCTGGGGAAAAAATTTCCTTCAAAGTCAACGGGCTGACCGTCCGGCGCGTCCTGCCACGCCTGAACGACGAGGCATTTTTCGCACTTTGCCGCGAAAACCCTGACCTGCGCCTTGAACACGACAAAAACGGAAACCTCTCCATCATGCCTCCTTCTCCCTATGAAACTAGCGGCAAAGAGTCCGTTGCCATCGCCCATCTCGGAGTTTGGAATTTGAAGGCCAAACTCGGCAGGACATTCAGCTCACAAGCCCTGTTCGTACTGCCCGACGGCTCCAAGCGGATGCCCGACGCGGCATGGGTCTCGAACGAAAAGGATGCCCGGCTCTCGCCTGCCGAGAAAAAAACCTTTGCCCGCGTTGTCCCGGATTTCGTGATTGAAGTGCTCAGCCCAAGCGATGATTTGGAGGATTTGAAAGCCAAAATGTCGGAAGCGTGGATTGCCAACGGGGTGCGGCTCGCGTGGCTGTTCGACCCATACGCCCAAAAATCGTTCGTGTACCGCGCCGATGGCAGCACAGAGACCCTTGATTTCGACCAAAAACTCTCCGGCGAAACGGTGTTGCCGGGCTTCGAGTTCGACCCGACCGTTCTGCTTGACTAAGACCAACCGCCCATTTGATTTGATGAAGACACGCTGGATTTCAGATACCCAACGCTGGTTCCTTTTTCTAAAAACACTTGGTTTCGCGGGCCTGCTCATGGCCGCCAACTGGCATTGCAACAGCGTGGCCGCCCGCCCCGACGGGGCGTTTTTTGCCCAATCGTTTGCCGAAAAGACGACACCCGTTGACCCGCAAATGGCCGAGGCACTGGCCGATTACGACCGCTTTTTCGAGTTGGCGATGACGACCTACGCCGTGCCAGGCGCGGCGGTGGTCATCGTAAAAGACACGTCGGTGATTTTTTGCAAAGGCTACGGTCGGCGCGCACTCGGCAGCATGGAACTGGTGGACGAGCACACGGTCTTCCGCATCGGCTCGCTTTCCAAAGGTTTTGCGGGCGTGCTGACGGGCATCTTGGTCGCCGAAAAGCAACTTAATTGGGACGACCCCGTGCAACGGCATTTCCCCGAATTCAAACTCCGCGACGCGGCACAGGCCCGCCGGATGCAGCTGACGCACCTGCTTTCGCACACGACCGGGCTGCCGTACCAAGCCTTCACAAGCCTCATCGAACAGGGCATGGATTTGCGAAAAATGGCCGCTTGGCTGCCCAAAGCGGGCATCTATGGCAAGGAAGGCACCATTTTCAGGTATCAAAACATCGCTTTTTCGCTCATCGAAGAAGTCATGCGCGGCGCGACCGGGCAGACCTACGAGCAACTTTTGACCGAAAAAATCCTGCGCCCGGCAGGCATGACCGATGCCTCGCTCACTTTCGAGGGCATCACCCAGAACCCCAACCACGCCGAACCGACGGGCCGCCAACGCATCACGCCATATTATTACAACACGGCCCCGGCGGGCGGCGTGAACGCGAGCGCGTCCGACATGGGCCAGTGGCTCAAAGTCCTGCTCGGCCACCGACCCGACATCGTGGCCGATTCGACACTCGACGAGGTGTTCCGCCCGCGCATCCGCACGGAGGACGAGCGACGCTATTTCGGCGAATGGCCCAGCCCAAAAACGGCCAGCTACGCCCTCGGCTGGCGGGTGCTGGCTTGCGGCGGTGACACGCTGGTTTGCCATGGCGGCTACGTCAACGGCTTCAAAAGCGAGATTGCCTTCGACCGCCGGGCGGGCATCGGGATTTGCGTGTTGTTCAACGCACCCTCCGGTTTGGCCGGGCGGTGCCTGCCGGAGTTTTTCAGCCGATTAGTCAGGTAGCCTGTTAGTTGGTTGGCTACTTGACTAACAGACTAAAAACACTTGGTATCCTTTTTGATTTAATACGTCTCCGAGGGATTGGACAAAGCGGAACCGGGCATTGCCGCATCGGCATCTGGCGCTCGACAATCTTCTCTCGGAATCTTAAAACCGATTTTTTTAATAATGAGAAAGCAGATTTTAATCCTCGCGGCCTGTGCCTGCGTGGCCGTCCCCCTTGCAAGCCAGAACACGGAATTCCGCAACGCCATTCACGCCAAAGTGAACGTCGTGGATTACGGCTCGCTCTACAACAACACGGCCCGCGTCAGTCAGGGCTTCGAGGTGGGCTATTTCCGAAACGTGGCCCCCTTCCTCAACGTCGGCCTGCCCGTCAAAATGGCCCTCGCCAAACTCCCGAACAAGACCGACAACACCGTCACCGCCAGCCTCGACCTTGTGTTCCAGCTCGGTGCGCAGAACCCACTACGGCAGGTCTCGCCGTATGTGTTTGCCGGCGCGGGGCTTTTCACCGAGGCGTTGGACAGTTCCGACGTGCATTTCCCGTTCGGGGCCGGGCTGAATTTCCGCATTTCCAAGTACGCCTACGTCAATGTACAGGGCGAGTTTCGCAAGGCCATGAACGACAACCGCGACAACCTGCAACTCGGCGTGGGCTTCGTGTACCTCTTGCACAAATCCGAAATCGTGCCGCCGCCCCCACCGCCGCCCGCCGATACGGACAAGGACAGCATCCCCGACATCGCCGACCGCTGCCCCGAACTGCCCGGCCCGGCCTCCGCGCTCGGCTGCCCCGACAAGGACGGCGACGGCCTCGGCGACCAAGAGGATAAATGCCCCGACCAAAAAGGCTCCCTCGAAACCGAAGGCTGCCCCGATACCGACGGCGACGGTGTGCCCGACAAAGACGACCTCTGCCCGAACGCGCCGGGCACCGTCAAAGGCTGCCCCGACCGCGACAAAGACGGCACTGCCGATGCCGATGACGAATGCCCCGACACGCCCGGCCGCTGGAACGGCTGCCCCGACACGGATTTTGACGGTGTGCCCGACAAAGACGACCTCTGCCCCACCGACCCCGGCAACATCGCCAACAAAGGCTGTCCGCAACCCAAAGACTCCGACGGCGACGGCACTTTTGACAACAACGACAAATGCCCCGACGTGCCCGGCCCGCTCTTCGGCTGCCCCGACAAAGACGGCGACCGCGTGGCCGACAAGGACGACCCTTGCCCCGACACGCCCGGCGACCTCAACGGCTGCCCTGACCAAGACAAAGACGGCGTGGCCGACAAAGATGACGGCTGCCCGACGGTGGCCGGGAAAATCAAAGGCTGCCCCGACACCGACGGCGACGGCGTGGCCGACAACATGGACAAATGCCCGACTTCGCCCGGCACCGGGGCAGACGGCTGCCCGGAAATCAAGCAAGAAGTGAAGGAAAAACTGGCCTTCGCCACGAAAGCTGTGCAATTCGAGAGCGGAAAAGCCGTCTTGAAAATGCAGTCCTACGCCGTGCTCGACGAACTTTTCAACATCCTGAAACAGTACCCGGACTACAAACTTGCCATCAGCGGCCACACCGACGACCAAGGCGACGAGGAGAAAAACCTCGCGCTCTCGACCGCCCGCGCGAAGGCTTGCGTGGATTACCTCGTGTTCCGGGGCGTGAAAGAAAACCGCCTGCGCTACGCCGGTTTCGGCGAGATGCGCCCCATCGCGGCCAATTCCACGCCCGCCGGACGCGAAATGAACCGCCGTGTGGAGTTTGAATTAGTGGTGGATTGACCCGTCAGATGGGGTTTTTAGGCATGAAAAAAAGTCGGGGCGGTGTGCCGCCCCGACTTTTTTTATGTCCGAAACCCTCGTCTCGGTCAGGCCAACGACCCGATTTTCAGCCAAGCCCGGCCTAAAAAATCCACCAAATCACCCGCCACCAAAGCCTCCTCGCTGCGCTCCGCCGCCGCCAAATCGCCCGCCAAACCGTGCAAAAACACACCGAGCCGGACGGCATTTTTTGGTTCGTAGCCTTGTGCCAGTAGCCCGGTCAGGATGCCCGTCAGCACATCGCCGCTGCCGCCAGTGGCCATGCCGGGGTTGCCCGTCGAATTGAACCAAACCTCCCCATCCGGGCAAGCGATGGCCGAGTGCGCACCTTTCAGCACAATGAAAACGCCGTGTTCACGCGCCATTTTGCGCTGCAAATCCAGCCTTGCAAAGTCGTTTCCCGTCGCGCCAAACAGCCGCTCGAATTCTTTGGGGTGCGGCGTGAGCACAGAATTTGTCGGCAAAAAAGCCCACCAAGCCGGGTTTTGCGCCAGCAAATTCAGCGCGTCGGCATCCAGCACGAGCGGCACAGCGGCTTTTTTGAGTAGGTTTTCGAGGGCACGTTCGGTCGGCTTGCCCGTCCCTATGCCGGGGCCAACGCCTACCGCCGCGAACCGCGACAAATCCGGCACTGTCGTCCACATTTCGGTCACGGCATCCGCGCTGCACATGGCTTCGGGCGCGGCGTTTTGCAGGATTTCCACGCCTGCACGCGGCACATGAACGGTCAGCAAGCCCGCGCCCGCCCGCAGGCAGGCCCGCGCCGCGAGCGTGGCCGCGCCCATTTTCCCGATGCTGCCCGCCGCCAAAAGTGCGTGCCCGAACGTGCCTTTGTGGTCGAATCTTCGGCGCGGGCGGCGCAGCCGGGCGGCTTCCGCAGAAGTCAAAAAATGGAAATCCGTCGGCGTATTTGCCTGAAAATCAAGCGACAAGCCGATGCTGCCGAATGCCCACTCGCCTACCCTGCGGGCATTTTCCGGGAAAAAGAAAGCCAGTTTCGGCTGCTCAAAACTGAACGTCCGGTCGGCCTCCACCGTCAGGCCCGGCGTGTGTCGGTCGGCAAAAAGCCCGCTTGGCAGGTCAATCGAGACGACCGTGTTGGGCAACGCATTGAGCCATTCGATGATTTTGGCGAACTCGCCCGACGGCTCGCGGGTAAGGCCGGAGCCGAACAGCGCATCTACAACCAGCACATTTTCAGCGAGTTGTGGCAAATCGTCGGCGGTTTTCAGCCATTGCACAGGCACCGCGCCGTGCTGCGGCAGCAGGTGGATTTGCGCCTCGAAATCCGGCGAGCGTTTCCCGGCGAAATCGCAAACCAATACTTTCGCGTCGAAATGCAGGGCGTCCAGGAGCCGCGCTGCCGCCACGCCGTCGCCGCCGTTGTTGCCCGTGCCGCATACGCAAAGCACTGGCTGGTCGGGCTGGACGAACAGCCCAGCAAGCCAATCCACGAACGCAGCCGCTGCCCGGTTCATCAATTCGACCGACGCAACAGGCTCATTTTCAATGGTATAGGCATCCCAAGCGCGGATTTGCTCAACACTAAAAATTTTCATGGTGGACGGTGGATTTGTCTGGCATCTCAAATCTGAAATCTCAAAAAGCATGATTTTCAAAGGCTTAAAAGTAGTCGAATTCGCGGGCGTGTTGGCTGGCCCAGCAGTCGGGATGTTCTTCGCCGAACTGGGCGCGGAGGTCGTCAAAATCGAAAACAAAACCACCGGCGGCGACATCACACGCGGCTGGAAACAGCCCTCCGAAAGCCCCGACGCGCCCGTGTCGGCCTATTTCTGCGCCGTCAATTGGGGCAAAAAACACCTGCTGCTCGACCTTGCCGACCCGACCGACCGCGCCCTCGCGCTCGAATATGCCCGCGCCGCCGATGTCGTGATTTCCAATTTCAAGCCCTCGTCGGCCCGGCGGTTGGGCATGGATGCCGACACCTTACGCGCTGAAAACCAACGACTTATATACGCCCAAATCAATGCCTTCGCCGACCCGGAGGACGAAAGCCCGGCCTTCGACATGGTGCTGCAAGCCGAGGCCGGCTTCCTGTTCATGTGCGGCGAGCCCGACCGCCCGCCCGTTCGGATGCCCGTCGCGCTGATTGACCTTTTGGCCGCGCACCAACTGAAAGAGGGCGTGCTCGTCGCGCTGCTGCAGCGCGCCCGCACGGGCGAGGGCGCGACGGTCACGACCTCGCTCATGGAGTCCGCGCTGGCCTCGCTCGCCAACCAAGCCTCGAACTACCTGATGAGCGGCCACATCCCGCAGCGCATGGGCACAGCGCACCCGAACATCGCGCCGTATGGCGACCTTTTTGCTTGCGCCGACGGGCAAATGCTCCTGCTCGCCGTCGGCACGGAGCGGCAATTCGAGCGGTTGTGCCGTTTTCTGAACTTGGAAAATTTGCTGCAACACCCTGATTTTCAGACGAATACCGCCCGTGTGCAAAACCGCGCCCGGCTGTGCGAAATATTGAAATCAGAAATCGGGAAATTTCCCTCGGCGGCATTGGTCGCCGATTTGAAGGCAGTCGGCGTGCCCGCTGCCCGCATCCGCAACATGGCCGAAGTGTTCGAGATGCCCGAAGCCCAAGCCATGATTTTGGAGGAAAACGTGGCCGGAAGCTTCCCCACCCGACGGCTGCGGACGGTCGCGTTTTCGATAGGGATGAGGCATGAAGGATGAGGAATGTCCACGTCGCTCCATCCCTCATGCCTCATGCCTCATCCCTGTCATCATGGCTGCAACTGCTTGGCTATCAGCGTGTTCGGATTTTTCGAGTTCGCCGACGATGCGGCGGAAATCCGCGTCCGAGCGGTTTTGCGAGAGTTTCCATTTGCCTTCCAGCGCAGTGATTTCCACCTCGAACCCGACGATGCCGCGCAGTTGGCGTGTGATGTAATCGTCAGGCATGGCCTCCATGAACAGCGGTTTTTCCATGCCGGATTCGTAGCGGCGGGTCAGCCGGGCGAGTGCGTCGCGGAGTTCGCCGTCGTCCAAAATCCGCAATTTGCCGTAGGCATGGACGGCGACGTAATTCCAAGTCGAGACGTTCATTTCGGCGTACCACGACGACGAGACGTAGCTGTGCGGCCCCGTGAACACGACCAAAACTTCCTCATTTTCCGCAAAACTCCGCCACTGTGGATTGGCGCGGGCAAGGTGGGCTTGCAAGTAAAACCGCCCGCTATCGGCGGTTTTTTCCACGATATCAAACGGCAGGTGCGACGCGAAAGGCCGCCCCTCGTGCTGCGTGACCAGCATGGCAAACGGGTGCTCGCGCATGAACCCGATAAGTTCGCGCGTGTTTTCGTTGGCAAAAAGTTTGGGCGTGTACATGGTCAATGAGTGAATGATGGAATGAGTGAATGGGTGAATGACGGCATGAACGAATGGCCCCGCAAAAATGTCCCTCACCCATTCACTCATTCCATCACTCACTCATTCACTCATTGAAAAATGACCGACTTTTGCCGCCAACGAATGGGCGAGGCAATTCCTCATTCACTCATTCACTCATTCACTCATTCGCTCATTCACTCAATGAACAAAGAAGACATCCTCGCGGCCCTCCGCACCGTGCGCGACCCGCAGACCGGGCAAGACATCGTGGCGGTCGGCATGGTACAAAACCTTGATATTCAGGGCAATCACGTCAATTTCAGCCTCGAAGTGCGCTCCCTGCAAGGCGACGGCAAGGCGCACCTGAACATGGCTTGCATGACGGCCATCTTGGACAAATTCCCGCAGGCCGACGTGAACGTGCATTTCGTGGCCCGCGCCCCGAGCAGCTCGGCCCCGACGAGCATCGTGCCGCACATCAAAAACATCATCGCCGTCGCCAGCGGCAAAGGCGGCGTGGGCAAAAGCACCGTCGCCGTCAACCTCGCGCTTGGCCTCCAAAAACTCGGTGCCCGCGTCGGCCTCATGGACGCGGACGTGTACGGCCCCAGCATCCCGACCATGCTCCGGCTCGTCGGGCAGCGCCCCAAACTCACCGACCTCGGCGGCGGCCCGAAAATGGTGCCGCTCGATGCCTACGGGATGCCGACGATGAGCATCGGGTACATCATTGACCCCGAACAAGCCGTCGTGCTGCGCGGCCCTCGGCTGGCGGCCATCATCAAGCAGTTTTTCAACGACGTGGTCTGGGACCCGCTCGATTTCCTCATCGTTGACCTGCCGCCCGGCACCGGCGACGTGCAACTGACCCTCGTGCAAACCGTCCCGGTCACAGGCGTGGTGCTCGTCACGACCCCACAGGAAGTCGCGTTGGCCGACGCAGTGAAGGCCATGAACATGTTTGCGCTGCCGCAAATCAACATCCCGATTTTGGGCGTGGTCGAAAATATGTCGTGGTTCACGCCCGCCGAACTGCCTGAAAATAAATACTTTATCTTCGGCGAAGGCGGCGGCAAGAAGTTGGCGCGGGCCAGCCAGTCCGTCCTGCTCGGCCAAATCCCGCTCGTGCAAAGCATCCGCGAAGGCGGCGACGTGGGCATCCCGGCAGTCATGCAAAACGACCCGCTGCTCAGCCGCCCCTTCCTGACGGTGGCCGAAAACACGCTGCGCCAAATCGCCGTGCGGAACGAGATGCTGCCGCAATCGCAGGTGGTGCAGATGATGTGAATTGGGTATTTGTTGATTTGGTGATTCGGCTATTTGAGACGCTCAAATCAACAAATCAACCAATACCCAAATAGCCAACCCAACATGAAACTCTATCTCATCGCAGGCGAAGCCTCCGGCGACCTGCACGGTTCCAATTTGATAAAAGCCCTGCGGCGCGAGTCGCCCGGCGTGGAAATCCGCGCTTGGGGCGGCGATTTGATGCAGGCCGCTGGCGCGACATTGGTCAAGCACTACCGCGACCTTGCGTTCATGGGCTTCTTCGAGGTCGTCAAAAACTTGCGCACCATCCTCCGCAACATCGCCTTTTGCAAAGCCGATGTGCTTGATTTTCAACCCGATGCGCTCGTTTTGATTGACTATCCGGGCTTCAACCTTCGCATCGCCAAATGGGCCAAACGCCGGGGCATCCGCGTCATTTATTACATCTCCCCGCAAATCTGGGCTTGGCACCAATCCCGCGTCCACGACATCCGCCGCGACGTGGATAAGATGCTCGTCATCCTGCCGTTCGAGCAGGATTTTTACCGAAAACACGGCGTGGAAGTAGCATTTGTCGGGCATCCGCTGCTGGATGCGGTTGACAGTGGACGGTGGACGGCCCGGCACATCGTCAACCGTCCACCGTCCACCGTCGCTTTGCTTCCCGGCAGCCGTCGGCAGGAGGTTTCGCGCATTTTACCGGCCATGCTGTCGGTCGTGCGCGATTTCCCGGAGCACGAGTTTGTGGTGGCCGGCGCGTCGGCTTTGCCCGCCGAATTTTATCAGCCGTTTTTGCAAGGCTTTGAAAACGTGCGACTTGTGCAGGGGAAAACTTACGAATTGCTCGCCGGGGCGCAGGCCGCGCTGGTCAAATCGGGTACTTCGACGCTCGAAACCGCGCTGTTCGGGGTGCCGCAAGTGGTGTGCTACGCGGGCAATCCGATTTCGTTCGCCATTGCCAAGCGGGTCGTGGACGTGAAATACATCTCGCTCGTCAACCTGATTTTGGATAGGCCGCTCGTGCGCGAGCTGATTCAGGGCGATTTGAACCGGGAAAACCTGCGGGCCGAACTGGCCGCGATTTTGACCTCCGAAAAGGCCGCCGACATCCGAGCAGGCTATGCCGAATTGCGCGAAAAATTGGGCGCGGGCGGGGCCTCGGCGCGGGCGGCAAAAAAAATCACGGAGTTCTTGGCACGCTGATTTTGGCTCCAACCAATGTATTTTTGCTCAAAAACAAATCATCATGTCCACCATATCCATCAGCATCGAAGATGGCCTGCGCTCCGAAATCGAGCAAAATGCCAAGGCCATGAACCTTGATTTTGACGGCATGATTCGCAAAGCACTCGCCGACTACTTTCATCTGCGCCGTGTGGAAAGCATCCGCAAAAAGATGAACAAACGCGCATTGGAACTTGGGTTCAAATCCGAGGAAGACATTTTTGAAGCCGTTTCGTGAAAGTGGTCCTCGACACGAATGTTTACTTGTCGGTTTTCCTGTTCAAAGGAACCGCAGCGTTGGCTTTTGAAAGGTGTGTGACCAACCACCAAATTTTTATTTCCGAGTGGATTTTGGCCGAGATTCAGGAGAAACTCTCCGAAAAATTTCACTTGACAGAACGCGAGGTACAGGTGATTGAACGCGAAATTCTGATATCGGCCACTCTTTTAGAACCAACCAACGAATTGCCCATTGCCTCACCCGACCCGGACGACAACAATGTGCTCCGACTCGTGGAATTCGTTGACGCTGAATACCTTATCACTGGCGACAAGGCCCTTATTGGGTTGCAAAAATTTGCGAATGCCCACATCGTCAGCCCCGGTGATTTTTTAAAACTGGGATAAAAAAGAGGTTTAGCGACTGTACACCGCTAAACCTCTTCAATTTTTAATTGAGCCTTCCCAAAACTCATTTCGCTATCGCAAACTTCACGGTCTTCGTGCCGTCGGCGGTTGCCACGCGGGCAAGGTAAGTGCCGCTGGCGAGTGTGGCCGTCGAGACACGGATTTGCTCGTTGGTCAGGCCGTTGCGGTCTTGGATGGAGATGACTTTGCCCGTCAGGTCGGCGATGGTGATGGTCGCGTCGGTGGGTTTTTCAAAGTCAAAGACGAGGTTTGTTTCCGTCGTGGCCGGGTTCGGGAACACGCGCAACACATTGTCGGCCAGCGGTTTATCGTCGGTCGTGACGAACAGGCTGATGTTCAGGCGCAGCACCGCGTTCGCGTCCGTGCCGAACGACGACCACTCGTCGGTATAAATCAGCGTGGACGTGAAGTAGTAGTTCACGTCGTTGTTGAAGGCATGGAAGGCGTTGCTGCTGGGCGGCGAATAGCTCATGCCGAGCAGGTAGCGGCCACCGGGTTCGAGCAGCACGCCGGGCTGGCCGCTGTTGAAGTCGTTGATGACCACGTTTTGCATCACATAGCCATTGTCGCCCAAGGTGTCGGGGGCTTCGTATTCGGCGAGGCCGACCCACTCGAAGGAAGTGAAGAAGTCGGCATCGTCTATGTTGCTGAGCTCGTCGTCAATGTCGGGGTTGGCTTTCATCAGGTAAACGGCGGAGGTTACGTCCTTTGCCGCCAGTTCGTCGGTATCAGTCGTGAAGGCGAAATCCGCGCTTTGGGCGATGAACTGGTCAAAATTGCCGCCGCTGAGGCGGTAGTAGTTTGCTACATACCAAGTGTCGTTCCAATTGGAGGGGCGGTACCCTTGTTCCGGGGCTTTTTCTTTGGCGAACAGGCCCTCTGTCACCACGAATTCGGCGGTGGCCGTGTTGTCGTTTGGCCGGCCATCGGGCGATTGGTTGCCCACGCTGTATTTGATGTAGTATTTGCCCTCGGCCAGTTGCGGCGTGAATGTGTTGGGCAGCTCGTACAAACTATCCTCCACGCCGACGGCCAGCGACGCAATGGAAATACTATCCGCGTGGAGCACTGCCCCAGCCTCGTTCTCGACCCATGCTTTCAGTTTGATGCCGCTTTGGTCTTCCAAACCTTTGTTCGAGAGGCGGGCACTGAAGCTAAAAACATCGTCGGCAATGTGCGCCGCAGGCGTGGCGTAGCTGGACGCGGGGAAGAAGAACTCGCTGATTGCCAAGTCGTTGGGCGGCGTTGGGTCGCGGTCGTAGAGCTCCACGTCGTCCACGCTCCAATGGTATTCGTAGTTGCCCGTCCATTCCCACTGGATGTAAACCGTCGTCTGGCTGGCTGCCGCAGCCGAGATGTCAATCACCGGGAACTCCGGGTTTTTGGACCAGCGCACGGAGGTCGTCAGGCCGCTGAAAACTTGGAACGTCGTCCAGTTTTGTTTGTCCGTGCTGACTTTGATGATGGCTTTGTCGTCGGCATCGTAAGTATAGGTGCCGAGGTGCGTGGCGAAGGTGAGCCACACCTGCGATTTCGAGGAACAATCAATCGCCCCGGTGGTCATTTGGCTGATGTGGTCGTTCTGCAATTCGCCATAGTCGTCGGAATCGAGGGTCACGAAGCCCGTGCTGGCCGTAGGCGCGGCGAAGGGTTTTTGCTGGTTGGCTGGCGTGTTCCAGATGTCGGGGCAGCCGGGGTCGTTGTCGCTGAGTTCAGGATTGGCGCACCAAGTCCAGAAAGCATTGCCGGGCGAGGCATCGTCATTTGTCCAGCCTGTCGGGAATCCGGCGGTGAAATTTTCCGTCCAGAAAGGTACCGCCTGTGCTGTCAACTGATTGATTGTCAAGAGCATGGCCGCTGCCATGCTGAAAAGTGTAATGATTCTTTTCATCGAGAAAGTAGATTTGGTTGAAAAACAAGTATGGCACGAAGGTATTTTTCTTTTGAGGAAACGCCCATTCCCGGAAATCGGGTTTTGGACACACTGGGCATAAAAAGGAAAGGATGCTTGATTGGCTGCAGCCAATCAAGCATCCATTCCTTTCCTTTTTGACACCGAACATTCAATCCCTCGGCACCAAGAGGCGCATCCCGACGATGAGCGTCTCGGTTTTTTCGAGGCTGTTCGTGTCGGCGATTTTTTCGGCGGACACGCCGTAGCGGTTGGCGATGCTGCCCAGCGTTTCGCCTGCTTGGACGGTGTGTTCGCGGAAGTTGGCGGGCACGGCCTCGGCAGTTTTTGCAGGCTGGGCCGGTTGGTTGTTCGCTGACACCAACTGTTCTTCAAATACTTGATTGCCAGTGGTTTGTGGCGCATTAGAAGTCGTAGGCGCGAGGGCAGCGGGATTGGCCGCCGGGCGGCTGTAAGTGGCTGGCTGCATGGGTCGGCCAGTGGTGGGGTCGCAGGTGCAGTCGCTGGTGACGAGTTCCATGCCGGGTTGGAGGACGAAGTTTTCGGGCAGGCCGTTCATTTTGCGGAAACGCTCGGCGGTGAACCCATACAACTGCGCGATGCTGTACAGCGACTCGCCGGGACGCACCGTGTGGACAATGGTCGCAGGCGCAACGAGCGGTTGCACGGCCTGTTTTGCCACGAGCGCGGGTTGTTCGGTGCCGTAGGTTACAGGTGCGGGCGCGGATTCCACAGCGGCATAAGTCGCTGGTGCAGTGGCAGTTGTGGCAGCGGGAACCGGGCACGGCGACGGCACTGGGACGTACACATATTGAATGACGGGCGCGGTGGCCTGCGGGATGACTGCCGGGGCTTCGGTCGCTTGCGGCTTCGTGGTGGTGGCATAAGTCGCCGGGGCGGGCGCGGCTTTTTTGCCGGACTTGCCGGATTTGGAGGTCGTTTTGCTCGTTGGCTTGGTGGCAATGGCGACTTTCCCGGTGGTTTTGTCCTTCGGGGTTTTCACACCGCCGGGCGGAGGCGTGATGTAAATTTTCTGGCAAGGCACAAGCAAATCGGGGTTGTCGAGGTCGTTCCACGCCACGAGGCTGCCGAGTTTGACGCGGTAGCCGCGTGCGATGGCCATCAACGTTTCGCCGGGCTGCACAATGTGGTAGCCTTCGCCGGGGCCTTCCGGGCAGTTGATGGGTGGGCGCGGACCGACGGCGACGGGCGTGCTGGGCTTGGTGGCGTATTCCGCTGGGGCTGGGGCAGTTTGCGGCTGCGGGTTCTGGGCTTGGGCAGCAGCGGCTTCTTTGTCCGGTTCGGTGATGTTGCGGGCCACGTTTTGTTGCGGTGGCGTGGTGGTTCCGTAGGTCACGGCTTGCGGCGGCGTGGTTGGCGCAGGCGTGCTGGTGCGTTTGGGTGTTTTGCCTTCGCACGAAAGACGTACATAATCGGCATACGCCACGCCATTGATGGACACCAGCCGGAACTCGTTTTCGGCGGCTTCGGCGGCGGTCGCGCCCGTGCGCTCGCTCAAAATGCCGAGTCCGGGCATGAAATCGAAGTCGCTTTTCGTGGTGCAAACTTGGTCTGGTTCGCGGCGGAAGGTGTACACCGGGTGGCAGTCATCCATGTTGCGACCATTGTGGAAAACGTATGCTTTGGATTCGGGCGTGGCGAGGTTGTGGTCGTAGCTCAAATTGGTCGTGTCGAGCGTAAACCCATAGTTGTGCCCCCGAAAAACATAAGATGAGCCAGCGCGCACGACCTGCATGGCTGCCCCGATGGCCGACATCCAATAGCCACCGCCGTCGGCTGGCCGCAAAAAATAGGCTTTGATGGTACCCGCGTTGATGTTCCGCACCAACGCATCGCCCAAAGCCGGGGACTGGCAAGTGATGGCGCTCCTCGGCGCGGCGGCCAGTTTTTGGCCGCTTTCGGTGCCCAACTCGAACATGTACAATTGGTTGGCATCCGGGCTGACCGTGTAGGTGATGAGGCCGAACGCGTCGGCTTTGCCCTGCCGTTTGTACTCCAAACGGTTCATGCAGGTAGGCTGGTCGAGGATGTAAACTTGGGTTTGGGCGAGCGCGGCGACGGCAAAAAGCGGCCCCGCGAGCAGGGAAAATAGCAGGCGAATCATGGCAGTATTGTTTGTCTGGTTATGCGATTGGTTTCACAGTGCTTGGCAAAGGTATGGCCGAAGAAACAGATTTGGATAATAGAATCACGGTTAAAGCAGATGCAAAACCTTGATTTTGAAATGTTTGTGACCCCACCGGGCGGCAAGGCGCGGTTGGGCGGGGCATATTAAACTTCTTGTGAAAACGCCATTTATCTCAGCGCAACTCTGCGGGTTCTCTGCGGAACTCAGCGGAATAAACTCATGTGGGGGGCTGTTACGCAGAGTTCCGCAGAGAACCCGCATAAACCCCGCAGAGTTGCGCTGAGAGGTCTATTAAACTTCCGCGTCTCCGGCGAACGGCCTTGCAAAATGTCAGACTTTTGCCCGGCCCGCAAATCGCTGCCCCAATCAACGAATCACCGCATCATCAAATCGCCATCAACAATGATATTGGTAACAAACGACGACGGCATCGCAGCCGCAGGCATCCGGGCTTTGGTAGAAGTGGCCCGCGAGTTCGGCCCGGTCACGGTGGTCGCGCCCGATGCACCGCAAAGCGGGCAAGGCCACGCCATCACCATCCGCGACCCGCTTCGGCTCCGCAAAGTCCGCACCTTCGAGGGCATTGATTCGTGGGAATGTAGCGGCACGCCCGTTGACTGCGTGAAACTGGCGAAACACGTCGTCCTCAAAGGCCAAACCATTGATTTGTGCCTCTCCGGGGTCAATCACGGCAGCAATTCGAGCATCAACATTTTGTACTCCGGCACGCTTTCGGCAGCTATGGAGGCATCGCTCGAAGGCATTGACAGCATCGGGTTTTCACTGTTGGACTATGCCGAGGACGCGGATTTCGAGCCGTACAAACCCTGGCTCCGCAAAATCATCGCCGCCGCGCTCGCCCAGCCTTTCCCGCACGGCAACTTGCTGAACATCAACATCCCGAAAGCCGCAGCCGCCTCCGACATCCGGGGCGTGAAAATCTGCCGACAAGCCGAAGCCCGCTGGATTGAAGAATTCATGGAAGGCCGCGACCCGGCGGGGCAGCCGTATTATTGGCTCACCGGAAAATTCGTCAACGACGACCCCGGCACCGATACCGACGAGTGGGCGTTGGCCAATGGCTACATCTCGGTCGTGCCCTCGATGCACGATTTGACCAATTACAAGGCCATGCCCGCGTTTGCCCATTGGGAATTGGGAATTGGGAATTAGGAATTGGGAATTGGGAATTGGGAATTGGGAATTGGGGGTAATTTTGAGGGAAAAATTAGGAACGGAAACCATGAAATCTGAAAACGAGCCACTGAAGCTAGAAGACCTTGAGATATATCAGCTTGCTATGGAAGTCGGAGAATTTACATGGCAACTCGTTTCGGAGTGGGCATATTTTGACAAAGGACATCCGGGAAATCAATTTTTAAGGGCGGCGGATTCTATCGCCGCAAATATTGCCGAAGGGCATGGTCGCTATTTTTTTAAAGAAAAGAAACAGTTCTCTTATTACGCAAGAGGTTCTTTGCTGGAAACAAAAACGTGGCTAACAAAGGCTCATAAGAGGAATTTAATTTCAGATGCTCAATCCGAAGCATTGACCGAAAAACTCAAAACCCTTCATTACAAAATAAACAGCTACATAAAGAATCTGAAAGACCAGTAATTCCCAATTCCCAATTCCCAATTCCCAATTCCCAATTCCCAATTCCCAATTCCCAATTCCCAATTCCCAATTCCCAATTCCCCTAACTCGAAAAGTAACGTGAGTGAATAGTTGGCCTCCGCCGGAGCAATCCGTGCGGGGGCTTCTTTTTGCCCTCAAACTTGCAACACCTCCAAAAACCACTCGCGCTCGGTCAGCGTGGGTTCCGCCTCGATGCGCTGGCGGAGGGCGAGGCGTTCAGTGCGGTCGTTCGGGTTGTGGGCCACGAGCAGGCGGGTGTACTGCACGATGTTGAGGTAATTCTCGCGGTGGTAACCGATGGTGCCGCCCTGCCGCCGGATGAAAGTTTTGAGGCTCGAAAGGTGGCTGTCGAGCAGGTCGAACTCCCCCGTCTCGTAAAAGATTTTCAACTGCAACACCTTGGCGTTCAGGTGATTGATGAGGTCTTTGTAGTCGGCGCGTTGCAGGTTTTCGAGCGCGGTGCGGAAGTCGCGGCGGGCGTAGGCCACGCGGGCAAGGTTCAGGCTGAACGTGGCCTCGCGGTGTTGTTTTTCCAAAAACGGCTTGTAGCGCAGCGTGAAATCCTCGGCCCACGCCACCTCGCCGACGCGCAGCGCGATGGCCGCGATGTTGTTGTAGGCAAAGCGCGAGAGCAGGCCGTTTTCGAGCAGGAGGCCCCGGTCGAGGGCATCTTGGTAGAGGCCGAGTGTCTCGCGGAGGTAGGCGGGCTTGCTTTCGTTGATTTTTTTTACGCCGAAATTGATGGCCAAGAGGAACAGCGTCCGCAGCTCGTCCGCCGGAAAACTGCCCGCATGGCCGTTCAAAATCTCCCGGAACTTGAAAAAATGCGCCTCCGCAGAAGGGTCGGTCAGGAAGCGAAAACAGTGGAAGTATAGCCCGATGGCCGGATGCTCGTCGGCCAGATTTTCGGCCTCGACGTGTGCCAGCACCGCCTCCAAAAGACCGGGCCGGAAGTCCGTTTGCTGCACGGCCTGCTGCGCCAGCGCGAAACAAGCCATGCGCAACTTTCTGGCAATGAATGTTTTATCCATCCAATCGGACACTTCCTGCAAGTTGAACTTGCCCGTGCGCTTGTCCGTCGTGGCGAACTGGTACTGCTCCCACTCAATCAAATTCAAGTCGTGGTAAAACTCCGCGTGCCGGAACGGCTGCCGCTCGCGGGCGGCGCGGGCCTCGCGCAGCGCAATCTGGAAATGCTTGCCGAGGTTGCGTTTGCGATACGCCCCGGCGAGGCGGATTTTGGCGCGGTCGGCATCGCCGAATTTTTCGCGGTACATCCAAAAATGTTCGAGCAGGCGCAGCAACTCGCTGTTGGCGAGGCGCATTTTTTGGTCGTCGTAGCCCGCTGTTTCGGGCGCGATTTTCTGCCACGCGGCCTCCGAAGTGGGTGCGGTTTTGCCGTCCGCGCAATCGCGCAGGTATTCGAACAGCGCGATGGGCTGCGGTTTTTGGTTGAAAAACGGCGAGCGCACGAACTTCCCGAATTCGCGCCGCTCGGTTTTGTCCAATGCCCCGAAGGCTTCCCAGAGGAGTGTTTTTTCCATGTTTGCTTACCTTTTTGCAGGGTTGGAACGCGGATGAAACGGATTGGGCGGATTTTTTGATTGATGATTGACGATTACATGATTGATGATTGTTGATGGGCTGCTCCAAAAAAATCCGCGCAAATCCGCTCAATCCGTTTCATCCGCGTTCCAACCCTACCCAGTTGGGGCATTTTTTTTGAAAACCCAAAAACAAAAATCGCTACAAAATTAAGTGCAACAAACTGACAATCAATAATTTCTGATTTCTAATTTCTGGTTTCAAAATTACAATCCTCGTTTTTTGTCTTTGCACAAGGGCAGCGCGTGCCGAACTTTTGTATCATCAAATCCCATGTGGGCCGGCCCACTCCCGATTTGGCAAACACCTAACAAACTGGCGGGCACCCGCGCCTGCCGCACCAAATCTGCAAACCGTGTTTTTATGAAAAACTTCATCCTTTCCCTGAGCATCTTGGCCTGCTTGCTGGCCGCCCATTTTTCCGCAAAAGCACAATGCGAAGTGTCCACGATTGACGCGACGCTGACCTGCGCCACGCTATCCATCGCGTTGCCAGCCACGACCAATGTCCAAAACCCGGAGTTCGCGTGGTCGGGGCCGGGCGGCTTTTCTTCCACGTCCCAAAGCCCGGACGTGAGCGAACCGGGCTTGTACACCGTCACCGTGACCGACCCCTCGGACGGCTGCACGGCCACCGCGACAGCAGTGGTGACGGAGGACGTTGTGGCTCCGTCCATTTCAGTCAATACGCCCGTTGTGCTCACTTGTTCGGCACCGACGGCAGTGCTGACGGCTTCTTCTGGAATGCCCGGCGCGGCGTTTTCGTGGATTGGGCCAAATGGATTTACTTCCGTGCAGCTTAATCCTACGGTCGTCGTTCCCGGTGTCTATGTCCTAACGGTCACTGGACAGAACGGCTGCACTGCCACCGCAACGGTGGATGTGGTGCAAGACATCGCAATTCCGGTCGCGGTGGCGAGTGTCAACGGCGCGTTTGGCTGCAACGGCGGCGGCCAAGTGGTGGTCAGCGGCATAGGCTCCTCGACGGGGCCGGACATTGCCTACTTTTGGATGGGGCCTTTCATCGTGGGCAATGCCAACCAAATCACCGCCTCGGTCATCGCGCCCGGTACCTATTGCCTCACCGTGACCGATAGCGGCAATGGCTGCACCGCGACGGATTGCGTGGTTGTCCAGCAAGGCACATCGCCCACCGTCACCGTCTCCACAGATGTCCCGTTCAACTGCGCCAATCCGCAGCCCGTTGCCATCCAAGCATGGTCCAACCAGCAAAACGTCACTTGGGCATGGGGCACCAGCAACGGCAACATCGTGAGCGGCGGGAATACGGACGCGCCCCTCGTGAATGCGCCCGGCATCTACTCCGTGACCGTGACCAACCCGCTCAACGGCTGCACAAATGTTGCTTGGGGAGAGGTCGGGAAAATCTCCATCCAAATCGCGCCCACACTCATTGACTGCGACGGCGAAGCGAATTTCACGGCAAACATCAGCGGCGGCACGGCTCCGTACACCATGAACCTCACGCTCAACGGCGTACCCGAACCTGCCTTCGTGACCAATGACAACCCGTACACCTTCTCCATCAAGCCCATCGGCCCGCTCTCGATTTCGCTGGCCGTCACCGATGCCAACGGCTGCACAGGCTCGCTGCCGACCATCACGCTCGCCGCGCCCACGCCGTTGGTCATTGATACCGTCATCGTCGGCGGCAATAGTTGCGCTTTTGCCACGCTGCTGGCGCAGGTGTCGGGCGGCACACCGCCTTACCTGTACCAATGGTCGCCGTTCGGTGGCGGCGGGCCGTTTTTGACTGTCCAACAGGGCGGCAACTACACCGTGACCGTCACGGACGCGAATGGTTGTTCGGCGGAATACACCGTTTTGGCCGACATCTCGAACGGCGATTGCGGCACCATCCGGGGCAATATTTACATGGACGAAAACCGCGACTGCGACACGGCGGGCGACCCTGCGCTGGCAAATTGGCTCGTCATCGCCGCCGGGCAGGGCACCGGCGAGACGTTTTACGCCACCACGCAGGCCGACGGCTCGTATCGGATGCGCGTGCTGCCGGGCGATTACCAAGTCTCGGCGTGGCTGCCCAACCAACTTTGGTCGCTCTGCCAGCCCGGCTACCCGGCCTCCGTGGCGACGAGCGGCGACACTGCCACCGTCCACATCCCCGTCAAACCCGACAGCCTTTGCCCAGCCATGACGGTGGACGTGACCATCGGCTTCCTCCGGCGGTGTTTTTCGGGCAACACCATTTTTGTCCAATACTGCAACGAGGGCACGGCCATCGCCGAAGATGCCTACGTTGACTTGGAAATTGACCCGTTTCTGGAAATCGAGGGGGCCAGCCAACCGTACACGGATTTGGGCAACAACGTCCTCCGCTTTCAAGTCGGCGACGTGGCCGTGAACGATTGCGGGCAGTTTTGGCTCTGGGCGAAGGTCAGCTGCAACGCGGTTTTGGGGCAAACGCACTGCGTGGCGGCGCACGTCCACCCGGACACGCTTTGCATCGGCCAAAACCCGCTCTGGTCAGGGGCGCACGTGGATTTGGGCGCGGAGTGCGCGGGCGATTCGCTGAAATTCAGCATCCGCAACGCAGGTACCGCCGACATGAATTCGTCGCTCGAATACATCGTCATCGAAGACGGCGTGATGTTCCGCAGCGGCTCGCAGCCCGGCCTTCCCGAAAACGGCGAGATGCACATCTCCGTGCCAGCCGACGGCAGCACTTGGCGGCTCGAAGTGGAGCAGGAAATCTTCCACCCCGGCCAGTCCATGCCCGCGCTGACAGTCGAAGGTTGCACCACAAACGGCTCATTTACAACGGGTTTTGTCGGCCAATTCCCGCCCGACGATGCCGACGCTTGGCTCGACATCGAGTGCCGCCCCAATCAGGGTTCCTATGACCCGAACGACAAACAGGGCTTCCCGGTCGGCTACGGCCCGGCGCATTACGTCCTGCCCGGCACCGACATCGAGTACCTCATCCGTTTCCAAAACACCGGCACCGACACGGCTTTCAACATCGTCATCCGCGACACGCTCTCCGCTTGGCTCGACCCTGCCAGCGTGCAGCCCGGCGCGTCGAGCCATGCCTACGAGTTTGAGGTCAAAGGCCGGGGCATCCTCGTGTTCACGTTCCCGAACATCATGCTGCCCGACTCGAACG
>JBKBIC010000054.1:0-23315 GCA_046299435.1 Saprospiraceae bacterium | reverse complement strand
CAGCAGACTAACCGACTACTCTGACTAACCGACTAAAAAATCTTCTCCGTGTTTCGATAGCCGCTTTTGTCCTGATACCAGTCGGAGAACAGGGTGCCGCCGCTTTCGGCCCATTGGTTGAATTTCAGGAAGCCCTGATTGATGGCGACTTTTTCCTTCAAGTACGGGAACGATGCCGGGAAATTGATGGCCCAAGGGAGGTTGTTGGCGGTCATGTACGTCTTCCCGGTGGAAAGATTGGTGTCATCGTCGCCCGTGCCGAACAGCGCGGTATTGGCCAAATCGGTGGGCAACCCACCGGGCAAGTGGACTTCGGTCGGGCGGTTGCGATTGATGAAAATGAACGGGTTGTAGGGCGCGTACCCAATCTCGGAGCGCGGGATTGGCTCCGTGAAAACGACCTCAATCGTCTGCACATAGGGCGAGAGGATGGGGCGGTCGGGGTCGGTGTTGACGAAGCCGCCGTCGGGCGAACGCAACAGGTCGTAGCCGTTGTCAAAGCAGATAATGACGGCGTTTCCTTGTCCCGCGTCCGTGCCGTTGCTATTGAGCGTGATGAAGTTGTCGGTACGCTTCGCTCCGGTGACAGAGGCCACTTTGGAGGCAGGAATTGGCAACTCGATGCCGAACCCGTTGCGGAAGCTCGCGCCCATCGCCCGGAGTTTGACGCTGATGGTCATGGAGACCATTTTTTGGGCGGTGTTCAGGTATTCCTCGAAGTTGTAATCCACGACCATGTCGTTCAGGTCATAATCGCCTTTGAGCGGGTAACGGTCTTCAAAAACGAGGCTGCCGAACTGGTTGAGTGCCGGGTACGAGTTGCGGAAGGCCACGTTGGGGTCGTTGGGGCGGAGGTCGGTGCCGTCGGCCACGCCGTCGTCGTCGCTGTCGGCCCCGACGATGGTGGTCTCGACCATGCCGTTGCGGTTGATGGCCTCGAAAGGCGAAGCGGTGAGGTAAAAAATCGCGTCGTTGAAGTCATTGTCACCGCTGGGTCGGTTGAGGTCTTCAAAACCGAGCAGGATGAGCTCGCGGTTGGGGTCAATGAGCTGGGCGACGTGGTTGCGGTACTGATTGCTCGTGAAGGTGTTGAGGTGCCTATCGGAATAGCGGATGGGCTTGTTGTTTTTATCGGTGACGAGTTGGCTATTGGCCGTCCAACCGTCAGGGGTAAGGAACCAGCCAATGGTCGTGTTGGGCGGGAAGGTGCCGAGATAGACCTTATCGCCAGTGGTCATGTTGCCGCCGCTTCCTGTGAACGAGAGATTCGGGAAAATCACTTTGTGCACGCTGATTTGCGAGGCGTTGGTCGGGGTGCTGCCCGTCGGGTAGGTGTAATAGCCGAGCGAGTTTTTATAGCCTGCTGCCTCGTGTACGAATGTTATCCAAACCTCTGCCGAATCGGTGATTGGCGTGCTGGTCATGGTTCCGTCGGCGATGTACTGCGGATGGTATTGCGGCACGGGTTGGCTTTCGGGCAGGTTATTGGCGATGAGGTCGAGGATGTCTTGGCTCACGATGTCGCGGTCTTCGGTCAGGTAGTTTGGCACGCCCTGACTGTCGTAAGTGCCCATGTACGAGTAAGTTGCCCGATCTTCGGCCATGCCGTTGGGGCCGTGCGTGATGCCGCCACGCGGCTGTTCGCTCGAATGGCTGGCGCGGTCGTCGGCTTGATTGTCCTCGCCAAGCACGACGTTGACGATGCTGCCTGCCGATGCGAGGTCAACCTGAGCGGGCGGCAATCCGGGGTAAATCGGTTCGATGACGAGCTGTTTCTCGGTGGCACCGAGTGCGAGTTTTGCTTCGAAGTAGCCTTTGTCGTCGGTTTGGGCCAAGATGAGTGTGTCGTCGGGCGTGGTCTCATCCTCGTCGCGGAGCAGCACGACGATGGGGACGTATTTCATGGTGGTATTCGCATTGTCCACCGCTGTGATTTTGAGTGTGCGGTCGGTGACGGTGCTGTACTGGAAACCGTCGGGGACGACGAGTTGCTCCATTGTTTTCTGGGTCACGTCCACCTCCACGTCTTTCGGGTCGAACGGGCGACAGGCCATGAAGGACAAGGTGGTCAGGAACAGCAGGAGGAGTGGCAAGTTTTTCATGTTTGTGAAATAGTGTTGGAAGCGTGGTTAAATAATGTTTGTTGCCAGAATTTTTCTCGATGCCAGTGTTTGCGAAGCAATGACAGGGCGGTTTCGGGTTGCATCAATATATCATGTCTGGGTTTCGGTAGCCGGGATAGTCCACATACCAGTCGGGGAAGAGGGTGCCGCCGCTCTCGGCCCATTCGTTGAATTTCAGGAAGCCTCGGTTGATGGGCTGTTTTTCCTTCAAATGCGGGATGGGCTGCGGCATATCGAGTGCCCAGGGTAGGTTTTCGCGGGTTTGGTAGGTCTTGCCTGTGGCGAGGTTCGTGTCGTCGTCGCCTGTGCCAAACATCCCGGCATCGGCCAGGGCAGTTGGCATTTTACCGGGCAGGTGTACTTCGAGGCCGCGTGTGCGGTTGAGTATCGCAAAGGGGTTGTAAGGCATTGCGCCCAAGGGGGCACGGGGTATGGGTTCGGTGAACTCGACCGTGATGGTGATGAGGTATGGCTCGATGTTGTTGCGGGCGGGGTCGGTGTTCACATAGCCGCCGTCGGGCGGGCGCATGAGGTCGAAGCCGTTGTCGAAGGCAATGATGACAGCATCCGATTGGCCTGCTTCCACGCCGTTGGCGGCGAGGTTGATGTACTGGTCGGTGCGCTTGTGCCCAGTGACAGAGGCCACTTTTGAGGCGGGGATAGGCAAGTGGATGCCGAACCCATTGCGGTAGCTGGCGCCCATGGCTTCGAGGACGACGATGATTTGCAGTTCTGTCAGGTGTTGGTCGGCGTTGAGGTGCTCCTCAAAACGGTATTTCACCACAAGGTCGTTCATGTCGTAATCGCCCTTGTACGGGAAGCCATCCTCAAAAAAGAGCGTGCCCAGTTGGTTCTGTGCGGGCCAAAAAGCGGCGTAGGCATAGCTGGCATCGGTCGGGGCTACGTCCAAGTTGTCGGGAACGCCGTCGCCGTCACTGTCGCTCACACGGTCGGAGACCACAAAAGCAGGGGTAGTGCCCGTCGCGCCTGTGCCGAGGTGGCAGGTGTCGGAGTTTGGGGCGAGGTCGAGCGCGACATCGCCGCCACCCTCGTCGAAGGGCCAATACCCGGCCAAATCGGTCTCCGCGCCTGTCGGCGGTGTGTGCATGAACGCCTGTATTTGGCTGGGCCACAAGGCTTTGTCCCAGATTTGCAGGTCGTCCAATTGACCTTTGAAGGGTGCGCTGGGCGGCCCGCCGAGCAGCCATCCGAGTGCGGTGGGCAGGTTCGGGGACGCATCCGTGAAAGCTGAGGCCCAAAAGCCGTTTTGGTAAAAACGGTATGTGTTGCCTGTGCGCGAGATGGCAATGTGCGTCCATGTGCCGACGGTGAGCGGGAAGCCGCCGCCCGCCAAATCGCGCTGCGGGCCGGACGGCCCGCGATAGTTGCAGGCCCAGTTGTCGGCGATGCTGATGTTGAAGCGATTGGCATCCGCGCCGTCGGGGCGCGACCAAAGCACGGAGCGCGGGTTGTTGTCTTGTTTTTTGACCCAAAACATCACCGTCCGGTTGCCGGGCGTATGCATCGGGAAAAGGCTGGCAAAAGATGCCGCGTCGTCCGTGCCGTCAAATTCGAGGCAGTAATTCGTGCCGCCGGTGCGGTCTTGTGCTTGCACGAACTGGCGCATGAGGTTCAGTTCGAGCGGCCCGTTGCCGCCTGCTTGCAAGTCGAGTTCCGCTGGGTCAAAACCTGCGAGCAGCGGTTCGGCCCGCAAACGACGTGCCGTTAGGGGCAGCTCGAGCGGCCACTCGAAGCGGCCGTCCGCGTCGGTTTGGGCAGTCAGCAGCGTATCGGCGGGCACGCCGCCTTCCCGGAACAGGAGCAACCGAAAAGGAAGCCCCGGCAGGGGTGTCTTGGCTGCATTCGAGGACACGATGCGCACCTGCCTCGCAAGGGCGTTGGCAAACTCGAAGCCATCGGGAACCTCGATTTGTCCGATGTTTTTATCAGTAATATCTGTGTCTGTGCTCCTCGGCTCAAAAGGACGACAACGCCCCAGCCAAAGGAGGGCGGCGATGCCAAAGAGCAGTGATGTCAGCGACTTATTCATTGTTTGTTTCTTGCCGCACTGGGCTTCCTGACAGAGATTGTTTTTTTGAATAATCTCATGGGGCAAAAACCCAAATCGTTTTGATAATCAACGGCTTGGATACTCTGCGAACCTTCATGTGCCGCGTCAAACGTCTGCACTTTGCAGAGCGGCCACCGGTGTTTTGAAGAGAATCCAGAGGTCGAGCCAGAAGGAGTATTTCTGGGCGTATTCGGCGTCGAGGCGTTTGCGGCTGTCGGCAGCCACGCCGCTTTTGCCGCGCTCGGTCACTTGCCAGTAGCCGGTGATGCCAGCGGGCGCGAGGAAGCGTTCGATGTCGTGGTCGGCGGTCAGTTGCTCGGCCTCGTAAGGCGGCAGCGGGCGGTTGCCGACGAGCGACATATCGCCTTTCAGGACGTTGAAAAGCTGCGGCAACTCATCGAGGCTGGTGTTGCGGATGAACGCACCGACACGGGTGATGCGCGGGTCGTTGGCGATTTTGACGAACGGCTTTTCCGCTTTTTGCTCTTGCTCCATGAGGTAGCGCGGCTCGTTGACCCAGCCGTCGTCGTCGAAGAGCATCTCGCCGTCGTCGAAGGGCATCCCGGCCAGCACGGTGGCGGCGGGCGCTCCGCTCATGGCGTACTGGTTGAGGCTTTGCATCTGGGCCAACAGCCGGTCGGAGTTGGGCCGCATGGAGCGGAACTTGAAAAAATCAAACTCCTTGTAGCGGCGACCGACCCGTTTCGATGTGTAAAAAACGGGCGCGCCGGGCGATTCGAGTTTGAGGCCCAACGCGATGAGCAGGAACACAGGGCTGAGCAACAGGATTAGGACGCTGGCTGCCAGCACATCGAAAAAGCGTTTGACCACGTCGTAGGGTTTGTGGTCGGTGTAGCGGTTCGTCATAGCCTTCTTCGTGTTTTGATTATGATTGGTCATTGATTGAGCCGCCCGTCATGCCATGTGCCTCGCCTCCGGGCGGCTCAATCCTGTTTTCAACTTGCATACGCGGGGGCCAATTTTGCGAACGTGGGCACGAGCTGCCATACGCTTGAATTTGTCTGGGGTGCTGCGGCCTTCACGGTCGCTGGGCGGGCAGCGGGCGTGGCTATCATCTTGGCAAGCCGCACTTCGAGTTCCTCTGGGTGGAAGGGTTTGGACATGAAATCGTCCGCACCGGATTGCAGGGCCTTGATGCGGCTTTTGCTTTCCTTCGCACTACTGAGCACCATGACCGGCACACTGGGCAAATGGCGGCGCAGGGCTTGGAGCAGGTCGTAGCCGTTCATGCCCGGCATATTCAAATCGGTGATGACGGCAGTGGGGCGCAAGCCTTGCTCGATTTTTTTCAAGGCATCGAGTGGGTCTTGGCAGAGCGTAACATTGTAATTTTTGGAGAAACGAAGGGCCAAGAACTGGCCCATGCTGCGTGAGTCCTCGACGACGAGGAGGCTGTGTTTGTGCATTGTGTTCTGATGTTATGTGTTTGTTGATTATGTGTGCGTGTGTTTGTTGCTATGCGCGGACGGTCAGGCAACGGTGCTCGGCAACCCCGTCCAAAGTTGCCAAGCCCAAAAACCAGTGGCCGAAGCCCTCGCTCAAATCACCCGAAGCCTCGACATGAGCTCGGCACGGTGGGCGCGGCTGACAGGGATGACGGTTTTTTCGATGATAAGGCTACCTTCCTCGATGTCTTTGATTTTGGCGAGGTTGACGATGTAGGTGCGGTGGACTTTTTGGAAGCGCGGGTCGTCAAGGCGTTCTTCGAGGCTCTTCAAGGTGCCATGAATGATGTGCTGCCCGCTGGTGGTCTTGATGCGGATGTAATCGCCGACGTTCTCGAAATACAGGATTTCGTCGCACGGCACGCGCACGAGGCGGTTGTTTTCACGGACGTAAATGGCTTCTTCGTGGGCAGGGCGTTTGGCGGCAGGCGAGAGATTTGGGGAGCGGTCGAGCACTTCGTTGATGAGTGCGCGGAGCATTTCGGCGGAGTCTTTGAGTGAGGTGAGATAGTCGCGTTGCTCGTCCGAAACGTGTGGGCCGACGGTGAGCGCACGAAGGTCGTGGGTGGCGCGGCGCAGCTCTGCCTTCTCCTCCATGAGAGCGACCTGTTCGGGAAAGTAAAGTCTGTTCATCCGCTGTATTGTGTTTTACGAGGACAAAACTATGAGGCACTTAAAAGGGGGCGACGCGATTAACCGAGCTACTGTGACCTCAAAAAAACCGCCGCTTGCGAAAAACCACCTGTTTGAAAAGCCCGGCATCTACCCAATTTCGATGCCCTTTCAACCAAAATAGGCGTTGAAATTGGTAAGTGGCAAGCCTCCGCGCCGTTTGCTTCGAAACATTTTTTTAGCGGTGAATGACACCGATTCCGGTGTAATTTATTTGTTGGGGGCGCGGCCGCAAATTGTTGCAAAACCCTTTTGGTAAAAACAGATGTCCCGATGGCCGTCGGCCACCGGGACATCCGAGCGAAAATATGTCGGCCTGAAACGCGACTGGCGCAGGATTTATCTGTGAGCGGTTGCCGCTTCGTCGGATAGCTGCTTCACGCCGAATTTCTCGGCCAAAAGGCTGCCATAGAGCCGCTCGGTTTCGAGCGCGATTTTTTCCCACGAGAAATTTTCGGCAGCAATCGCCCGGCCTCGTGCGCCCATTTGACGGGCCAAGTCCGGGTCGGCAAAAACCTGCCGGATAGCGGCAGCCAAGTGCGCGGCATCGCCCGGTTGCACGAGCAGGCCATTCTCGCCCTGCTGCACCACCGAGCGCGTGCCCGGCAAATCGGAGGCGACGACCGGCTTGCCGCAAGCATTGGCCTCCAACAGCACGATGCCCTGCGTCTCGTGGAACGACGGCAACACCAATGCCCAAGCCCGGTGCAACCACTCGAACACTTCTTCCGACGGCAGCGAACCCGTGAACAAAACGCGGTCGCACAGGCCAGCCTCAGCGATGGCCTGACCCAGCGTGTGGCGTTCTTCACCGTCGCCAATCATCACTAAATGAATGTGTTGCGGCACTTTTTGCATGGCTTCCACAAGCGGGAACAGACCCTTCAAACGGCACAGCCGCCCGACGAAAAGCAGCAGGTTCGGGTCGGTCAGGTCGGGCTGCGGCAAGTGCTTGGGCACGTCCACGCCGTTCGGGATGATGTGTATGCGGCGGCCCACGCCGGGCAGCACGGCCTCCATCTCGTCGCGCATTTCGGGGCTGACGGCGATGCAGGCATCGGCGCGGCGCAGGGTGTTTTTTTCAAAAAAACCGGCCCATCTTCCATGCAGCCAGTGCGCGATACCGCGCGCGTTTTTGTGGCGGTTTTCGAGCGAAAGCAACCCGTGAAAGGTGGCGACGACGGGTGTTTGGGTTTGCCGACCGGGAAAAGTAAATCCGCTGCGCCCCTGCACGTGCACCACATCGAACTCGGCGGCATGGCTGCAAAGCCACTGCGAAGCGGCACGGTTGAACGCCCACTCTTCCGCGAAATCGGCCAAAACCGGCAGTTTCCGACCCGGCAAGTACGGGATTTCGATGATGCGGCGGCCTTCGCGCTGGCTGTTTTGCTCGCCCAACCGAATGCTGCCGGCGCACAGGATGCTGACCTCATGACCCAGCTTGTGCAGCCACCCGGAAAGCTTCCACGTGTGGGTCTGGATGCCACCGGCGACGCGGGGCGGCAGGGATTTGCAGACGAAAAGTATTTTCATCGAGCGTTGTTTGTCGTGTTTGCTTTGTCGTTTTGTGCGTGTTCGGCGGCACGTTTCGCATGGTCTTTTTGGCCGGATTTGATGCCCAAATACACCCCCAGCGCGAAAAAAACCATGATGATATGCCACGGCATTCCTTCTCCAAGCATAACTTTTCGAGTGATGAATGATGAGTTATGAATGATAAATAGGGTCAATCAACCAACCGCCAATTCCGCCTCCGCCGGGGCGATGACGGCCTGCAAATGCGCGGCGACGGCGGCTGGCGAACAGCAGTCGTGCCACCAAGCGAGGGTCTGTTCGTGAAGCTGGCGCAGGCGGGCAGGGTCGCGGAGCAGTGGCACGAGCACGTTTTCGAGTTCGCTCCAATCGTCCACGAACAGGGCGGGGATGCCGTCGTAGCACCAGCGTTCGGGCAGGCGGTCGCAGATGAGCACGCAACCGGAGCGCATGGCTTCGCAAAGGCGATAAGTGTCGAGCGAGCTGCCGCGCGGGATGAGGCAGATTTTCGTGTTGCCCAGCTCGGCGGAGTATTCGGCGCGGCTCAGGCCAGCCCCGAATTGCGCCAAAAAGCGGTTGACGATGTTGAACTCCGGGAATTTCCGCTGCACGGCGGTCAGCGACTCGACCAATTTCCGGCGGGCGTAGTTGCGCGGCGAGGTGAGCGTGTTTTTGAAAAAACGCGCCACGCGGTTCTGCGTCTTGGATGCGTCGGCGTAAATCGAGCCTGCGAAATGCACGTCCACCGCCCGGTTTTCGATTGGGACGATGGGCAATTTTTCGTGTTTGTAATAGCCCAGCGGCACCGGGTGAAGTCGGCGGTGGCGGTCGGCGGGGCGGTTGTGCAGGTAAAAATGCAGGGTGTACGGCAAGCGGTTGTACTCAATCCAGAGGGACTTGAAAAATTTGAGCACGTTGTACATCGAAAACACCGGGCGCGACACATAGCTGAAATGCTCGAACCCATACGTCGAGAGCACATGGCCGACGCGGTGCGCGTACCGGGGGATGCGGCACCACTCGTCCCACATGAGCAGCACCACCACGTCGGGGCCGTATTCGGGCAGTTCGCGCAGGTCGTTGGTGATGCAGTACCGAAACTGCCCCGGCACAGGCTGCATTTGCTCAAAATGGTACAGCACCCGGAACAGGTATTCCAGCCCGATGCGGTCTTTTTCGGCGCAGACTTCGAAGATGTCGGCCTCGCTCGTGAAGTGGTATTCGAGCTGGTTTTTGTGGATGTAAGTGGTGCAGTGCATGGCTGTTTGATTAATGATTTTAGAGCCGAGTTGGGAGGATTGGAACAAGGATGAAACGGATTGTGCGGATTTGCACGGATTTTTTGATAATTGTCAGTGGTGAACGGTCAGTGGTCAGTTTTATCCAAACAAAAAAAATCCGCACAATCCGTTTCATCCTTGTTCCAATCCTCCCAACTCGGCCCGCGTCTTTTTGTCGTCCAAATCGCGGGCGATGAAAATGAGCGGGATGGCGATGCCCATGATGACCCCAGTGGGCATTTGACTGAACACTTGGTTGCCGTAGCTGGCCATCATGATGCCGCACATCCCGCAAAAAAGGGCGGATGCTTTGGCCCGCAGCACGGGGTCGCGCAGGTGCCAGACGACGTTGCCGCCCTTGCCTACGAAAAACCCGAACATATACAGGTGCAGGCAGATGCCCACGATGCCCGTCTCGGCCCAGACTTTCACATAGTAGCTATCGGTGGCCGTGCGCGCCAGCAGTTTATACGGCGCGAAACGGCTGCCCCAAAAGCCCGCCGCCCCGATGCCGCCGCCGATGGGCCGCGTGCGGAGGTAGTTTCCGAAGGTGATTTGGTTGCGGAGGCGCACTTGGAAAGAGGCATCTTCGGGGTTCATGGCTGTTCGCATCCGGCGCACTTGTTCCACGTTTTGGAAGCCCTTTGTGTATTTCAGGAAGTAAAACACACCGCCGATGGCAATCATGCCGATGGTCAGCAACTTAAAATTGCGGCTCACGACCAAGAAGGTGATCGCCCCGATGGCCGGCACCGCCAACGCCCCGCGTGTGCCCGATACCGCAAAGCCCACAAAAGTCGCCACCGCCGCGATGCCGTAAAAAATCTTCTGCCCCGGCGACACTTTTCCCATCGCAATGATGCCGCACACCAGCGCAATCATCGCCTGCGACGCACCGAATTGCCCCGCATCACTGTAAAAAGAGAACACCCGCAGCACCCCGGCCAGCATGTGCGTGAAAGCGTGGCCGTCCACATACAGGAATTTTTCCTCCGCCCAGTCCAGCGGCAGCACCATTTGTTTGATGCCCCAAGCCGTGCCGAACAGCGACAGGCCGACCATGATTTTCATAAACCAATCGAAGTCGCGCTCCGTCCGTAGCAGCATAAATGTCAGGCCGAACAAGCCCAACTGGTAAAACCCAACGGCCCGCATGGCATAGAACCAGCATACGATGCCGTTCGACTCAGGATTGACGATTTCAAAAACGACGAACAGGTACCAGATGAGCGCGATGCCCATCACGTCGTTTTGCATCGGTTTCCAGTCTTTTTTCAGCCGGATTTTGAAAATCAGCGCAATCCACGCCACGAACAGGAAAATATCGGCCAGCAAGCCCCAAGGCAGTGCGTCGCTGTACCGCCCGATGCCCGATGCAAAAAAGCCAACCAAAATCACGCCCGTGTAGCCCACGCGGGGATTGGCGAACAGCCAGCCCGCGAACAGCACCCCAATCGGCAACGCAATGCCCATGATGCCGCCGAGCATCCCCATCCGTGCGACCATCAGGCCGACAACCAGCGCGGGCACAGCCCAGAACAACAGCCGGGCAGCATCGTGATTTTTGAGTGATTGAAGGCGGGCGAGCATGGCGGTTGATTAGAAGTTGGGGAGATTGGAAATTGAAGAAATTGGATGATTGCCGATTTCCTCAATTTCTAATTTCCTCTGCGAATGGCTCAAAAATGGAAATAGCCCCGACTGCTGCCGCTACTTTTTCGGGAAATGGCATGAAAACACCGGAAAATGCAGACTAACCCGCTTTTGTATTTTCGAGGTAATGGGCGCACGGGATTTGCCAAAAACAAACTGCCCCGACGCGCATCGCACATCGGGGCAGTTTTTATCCTGCAACATCAAACCTGAAATCAGCGGTAGCGCAGGTGCTTGATGGAATAGTAGCAAATGGTGCCGAAGCCCATGGCCAGCATGGAGTGGAACAGCACGAAGGCTTTGTTGCCAGTTTTGATGCCGACGATGACCGCGAGCGCGAACAGCAGTGCCATCACACCTTCCATGATGGTCACCCACGAGATTTTCTTGGCGACGTAGGCGGCTTTCGTGAACGAGTTTTGCTGGCCGGTGATGCCGTATTTCGGTGTGCGGACGAAGGACGAAGCTTTGCCCATGTAACCTTCGATGACAGCGATGGCATTGTACAGCGAGAGACCCATCGAAATCGGCATGAACGAGATAAACAAGCCGAGGAATTTCACTTTGTCCCAGAACGTGGCGGGTGCGGTGCGGTTGAGCGCGGCTTGGATGTTGGCGGTGTAGTAAATGCCGATGACCGAGAACAAACCCAGCACCGAGAACGACAGGAAGTGCGTCGAGATGCCCAGTTCTTTGAACGCGAACGCCAACGGAATGGAACTCACCGCCGCAATGAACACCCACAAAAACACACCGTAAGCCAGCAATTGGCTCGAAGCATGGAGGCGTTGCATGAGCGTCAGGCTGTCCGCGCCCCACACGAGTTTGAGGAGTTTTCGGGCGTTTTGCGCGCCGCCTTTGTTCCAGCGGAATTGCTGGCCTTTGAGGCCGTTCATTTCGACGGGCAGTTCGGCGGGGCTTTCGAGTTTTTCCAGATACTGGATTTTGTAGCCTTTGATTTGGGCGCGGAACGACAGGTCGAGGTCTTCGGTCAAAGTGTCCGAAGCCCAGCCGCCTGCTTCTTCGATGACTTTTTTGCGCCACACGCCGGCGGTGCCGTTGAATTGGAGCAACAGGTTGCCATACGAACGCCCGGCTTGTTCCACAGTGAAGTGGACGTTGAGGGCGAGGGCTTGGAATTTCGTGAGGAACGAATAGTCGGCGTTCAGGTGCTCCCAGCGGGTTTGCACGATACCGATTTTTGGGTCTTCAAAATAGGTCATGGTCGTCCGCAGGAAGTCCGGGCGCGGCGCGAAGTCGGCATCGAAAATGGCGATGAAATCGCCTTTCACGCGGGGCATGGCATCCTGCAACGCGCCGGCTTTGTAGCCCTGCCGATTGACGCGGTGGATGTGTTCGATGTCAAAACCGAGGGCTTTGTATTCGGCCACTTTTTTCCGCACGATTTCCACCGTTTCGTCGGTGGAGTCGTCCAAAACTTGGATTTGGAAGCGGTCTTTCGGGTACTCTTGTTGGGCCACCGCGTCAATGATGCGCTCGGCGACGTACATCTCGTTGTACATCGGGAGTTGCACCGTGACGAAGGGCACTCGCTCGTCATCCGCCTCGTACTTGCTGTACGAAATCTTCGGATTTGCCTTATGGAACCGCTTGTAGAGGTACAGTAAATGGAACTGCAACAAACAGTAAATGGTCACGCCGCTCATGGCGATGAAGTAGATTCCGAGCATCAGGTAGCCGAAATCCACGAACGCTTGGTAGCGCAATGCCTCAAAAAAGGAATGAAGACCGTACATATTTGAAGTGATGAGTTGTGAGTGTTGAGTGATGGTTTTGGAGGTCAGAGGCTTCTGAAAATGGTTTTCAGGATGACAAAGCCCGCCAGAAAAGTGCCTTTGACCGTGCCGCTGACTTTGCTTTTTCCGGCTGCCCGCGCCCGGTATTTGACTGGTATTTCGGCGCAAAGGAGGCGCATTTTGGCGGCCTTGACCTGCATTTCCACCGTCCAGCCGTAGGTTTTGTCCTGCATTTCCATATCCAAAAGTTTGCTCCAACGGACTGCCCGGAACGGGCCGAGGTCGGTGAACTTTTGGCCGAAAAACAGCCGGATGAGCGCAGGAGCCAGCCAGTTGCCGAAACGCTGCGGCACGGTCATCGCGCTTGCTTCGAGCCGCCCACCGAGCAGCCGCGAGCCAATGACCAAATCCGCGCCGTCCTGCACAATCGGGGCCACCACGTCGGGCAATTCTTCCGGGAAATCGGAGTAATCGCCGTCCATGAAAACCACGATGTCGGGCTGTTCGGCCTGCGGCAATTTTTTCAAATGCGCGATGCCTGCGAGGCAAGCGTGGCCGTAGCCGCGCTGCGTTTCCGAGACCACCGTCGCGCCGTTGTCTGCGGCGACTTTTGCCGTGGCATCGGTGCTGCCGTTGTCGCAAACAATCACGCTTCGCACCCCCACTTTTGGGATGTCGGCCAAAACCAGCGGCAAGGATTTTTCCTCGTTGAAAGCCGGGATGATGACATCAATCAATGGGTTTTGTCTCATGTGTTTTTGGCAAAAGCCCGGCTTGCCCGCTTCCGTTTTGCAGGACAAAGGTAAATCACAGCGTTATGAAAAAGTTAAGAGCCTTTAACGCCAACTTTGTTAAAGTTTCGCAAACCGCCTTTGGCGAGGTAGGCAAACAGACAATGATTTGGCAAAGACGGGGAGACAGGTACGGCTTTTTTGGAAAAGCGTTGTTGGGTTGGAGGTTCGGCAGATTTTTCCGTTAAAAAATTAACAGTCGCGCAGTGGCCCCGGACGGGTCGTCATTCTTCCTCGAACAGGAAGTTTTCGAGCAATTTCACCAATGGCCTGTGCTCATGCACGAACTGGTCGGCCTTGATTTTCGAGGCATCGAACCAGCGCAACTCTGCGATGTCGTCGTCGGGCGAGGGCGTGCCGTCCACCAATTCGCAGGCGTACAAATGGGTCATCACGGAGTCCATCGAGTCGCGGTACCGCCAATCGTCCACCCGCGCCGAGCCGAGGTAGATGAGGTCGCGCACTTCGAGGTCGCCACATTCTTCGCCCAGTTCGCGTAGCACGGCCTCCTCGTAGCTCTCGTCGGAGGGGTCGGTGAAGCCGCCGGGAAAACGGTATTTGCCTTCGCCGGACTTGCGGGCGAGCAGCAACTCGCGGTAATCGTTGCGAAAAACGGCGATGTCCACCGTCGGGTACACTGTCGGGAACCGGCGAAGCGTGGCATAAAGCAAACCCGCCCGAAAATCACGCCCGGAGCGCACGCCTTCCAGCACGATTTCATCCGGCGCATCCGCCTCGTCTGGCTCCAACACCTCGGTCTGATGACTGCCAGAATACCGTTCCACAAAATCGCGGCGCGCGCCATACAGCGTCACCGTGCCTTCCGGTTTTTGCTCCAAGATGCGGCGGTCAAGTTCTTGCGACCACACGCGGTCGTCCTGCAAATCGGGCATTTCGAACACCTCGACTTTTTCGCCAAAAACCTCCACGAACATCTGCCAGCGAAACTCCCACTCAATCGGGTGGCGGTCGCTCGGCGCGGGGTTGGAGGCAAGGAAAACCAACGTGCGTCCGTGCTTTTCGCGCACATAATCAATGAGTTGCACGTGCAACTTGGTCAGTTCGATGGTCTGGAATCGGCCTACGACAATGCCTGTACCGGTCTTTTTTGTCATTTGAAAAATGCGGAATTGAGGTTTCGGGAGAGGCTGGAATTTTGGGGGAAGGTCGTCATTTCGGGCAAAAGCCAGACAAGCCGCCGCAAAATTTCGCGCCCCAAAACAAGCCCCCGCCGTCGGGCATGGCCGAGGGCGGGGGCTTGTGTCCTGCTTCCGAACCGCTGGTTTGTCAGTTCGTCTGCACCATTTTACGGGTGGCGGTGCCCGCTGCGGTATCGAGCTGGTACCAGAGCACGCCCGTCGCGCCGCCCAGTTGTTTGCGGTCAACCGCGACGGCGTTGTGGCCTTTGGCGAACTGACCGTTTTGGCGGAACACCATGCGGCCCGTCTCGTCGAACACCGTGAGCGTGGCCTCGGCGGCCTCCGGCAGATGGAAGCCGATGACCGTGCGAGAGGCGAACGGGTTGGGCTGGTTTTGGTACAGTTCGAGGCCGACCGCGGAGATTTCCGATTGGCCGTTCTCTTGCTTGAAGCGCAGCGCGACCGCTTGTTTTTCGCCTGCCGGATTGTATGCCTCGGCCCGCGTGATGCGGCTCGACACGGCCAACATCCGGCTCAATTTGCCGTCGGCCTTCGCCCGCAATTTCAGGGAGAACACCGCACCGTCGTCCGTCCGCTGTCCGCCGTCCGCCGCCTCAAAAGAGGCGGTCAGCACGTTTTCGGCAGCAAACACGGCGAAGTTTTCGGCTTTCAGGCCTGCGCCCGGCAGCACTTCCACGATTTCCAAGTCGTTGAAAATCAAGGTGAACTGTGCGCCCAACGCGCTCGCGTCGGCGCGGAATTGGGCCGTGAACAGCTCGCCTGCCCGCACGTCGCGCTCGTCCACGTCCATGAGCCAAGTGCCCGATGTGCGGTCGTCGGCGACGGCCTTCGCATTGGGGATTGCGCTCTCGTTCACGTCGCCAATTTTGACGGCCACGAAATCATCATCCATTTGGTTCGATTGGAGATCGGCCAGCGAACGGATTTCGGGTATCGGCGCGGAAAACGGGTTTTGCGGGTTCGGGAAGACGTAGGCCCTGTCCACGAAACGCCACGAGGTGTTGTCCGGCAGGTCGTTGTAAATGCCGAGGATGAGTTTCCGCAGTTCGAGGATGTCGAACGAGGTGATGCTGCCCGATTTGTTCACGTCGGCGGCAATCATCCGGTACGGCGAGCCGAGCGGTTTGGCTCCGAGGATGTGCTTCGAGATTTCGAGCAGGTCGTAGGTCGAAACGCCGTTGAGCGGGTTGTCGTCCTTGACCGGCACGACCATGTAATTGGAGCCGAGCGGGATGGCCGCCGGGAACTCGAAGTGGCCCGCGTCGTTGGTCAAATCGAACATTTCGATGGGCGGCAGGGCCGGGTGCGAGCCGTGAATCTCGACGGTTGCATCCTCCAAGCCATCCATTTTTTCGGTCTGTAAATCGCCCGCCACGCTGGCCTTCGGCTGCTGGCCACAGCTGCCCGACGGGTCTTGTACGATAACGTAAGTCTCACAATATGAGGCGTTTCCGCGTGCGTCGCGTGCCCAGAGTTCGACGTACTGGGTGCCCAGTTCGGCGCAAGTGAAGGTCACGCCGGGGATGGGGTTGCCGTTTGCGTCCAGCGGGAAGCCTGTGCCCGTGCCGGATTTGCGGATGCTGTACACGAGTTGCCCGGCGGGTGTGCAGTTGTCTTCGCCGTACTGCAGGAAGTCGCTGGCCCAGATGGTTATCATCTGCGTCGGCATGATGTTCACGGAGAGGCCGTTGAAGCAGACGACGGTCGGGGCCTTGCAGTCGTGCAAATCCCATGGGCTTTCCCAGACGGTTTCGTTGCCACAGTTGTCCTCTATGAACCACTTGATTTTGTGCTTGCCGAGCGGGATTTGCGGGTCAACCCAGTCGCCGTTGTTGTTCGGGTTCGGGTTGGTGCGGTCGGTCCATGCGATGGTGACTTTGCGTTTGCCGCCGATGACTTGGTCGCGCAGCGCGAAGCGGTATTTCAGTTGCGGCAACACCGGGCGATGGTCGAACTCGCGCACTTGGCCGCCAGCGTAGTTCGGGTTCTGGGCATTGCCGTAGCGAATGGTGCCGAATGGCGTGGTCGGGAAATCATTGGTGTTCAGCACCGTTTCCATGATGTCGTCGCCGTTGAGGTCGAGGAACACAAGGGCACGGATGTCCACGTTGGAGCCGGAGCAAGAATCGAGCGCGGTCATGCTGATTTTCACGGGTGCTTCGCAGAGGTCGTGCTGGCCGTGAATCGGGTCCCACCAGTCCATTGTGTTCCAGAATTGCGGGTCGTTGGCCGTCAGGTCGCAGTCCGTCAATTCGTAGGAATCAATCACAGGGTCTTCATTGTCAATGACTTTGATGATTTGCTTGTACTGGTAGCAGTTGGCGTTTGCGGCCCAGTAGTCGGCAAAATTCTTGATTGGCCCGCCGGGCACGAGCGCGACCTGCGAGGGGTTCCACGGTGCGGGCGTGCCGTTGGGCGAGACCGTCGGGCCTTGCAGGTTTGCGGAGGCATTGGGCAGGCTGTTTGGGTTGGGGTTGTCCACATAAATGCAGGGCTGGTTGGGGTCGTAGGTACACCAGTTCTGGACAGTCCACAGACGCTCGATTTTGTAGCAAGCGTCGGGCACGACCGTGAAAACCTGGTCAACGTAGCTGATGGCGATGAGTTCGCAGTCCTTTTTGTTGATGACCGGCTCGCCGAACGCGGTCGTGCCGTCGCAATCGAACACCACGCGGTCGTTCGGGAAGCGGATGTGGTAATCTTGGTTGTAATTCACGAACACGCGCTGGGTGCATTGGCCCGTCTGGCCGTAGCAGTCCACCGCCCGGAAGGTGCGGGTGATGGTGCCCCGGTTGCAGAGCGTGTCGAAGAGCGAGTAGTTGCGGGTTTCGGTCGTCGTGTCGAGGCAGCAGTTGTCCGTCGCATCGGCAAAACCGTATGCCCAGAGGCTTGGGTCGAACGCTTCGCAGCTGACGGTCACGTTGGCCGGGGCGGTGCAGACGGGTTTCAGTTTGTCCTCCACGAACACGCGCACCATGCAGTCGTTCGAGTTGTCTTCTTGATACGTCAGGCCGACCTCGCCGGGCTGCACGGTCACGTCATAGACGCGCAGGATGACTTGGATGGTATCGCCCACGTCTTCGCAGCAGAACTTGACTTGGTCGTGGAAACGGTTGCTCGCTTGGCAGTCGTTCGAGTTCATGCGGCGGGCCTTGAAATACACCTCGCCGCAATTGTCCGCAGAGCCTTGGTCGTAGGAGCTGGCATTGACCAACGTCATGCCGCTCGCGCCGAGGGCGACTTGCGTGAACTCTGTGCAGTTGACCTGCGGCGGCGTTTGGTCTTGCACCCGGATGTTGATGTCGCAAGTGGTCTGGTTGCCGCAGTCGTCTTTGAAAGTATAGGTCACGCGGTGCAGGCCGATAGGCAAATCCTGTGCAACGCCCAGCACGGCGAGCGTGTCGCGGTCCCAGAAATTGTTGCCGGGGAAAGTCGCGTAGTTGCCGAAAAGTGTCTTCGTCACGCCGTCAATCCGCCATTCGGCTTTCACCGAGGCGAGGCGCGAGCAGTCGTCGGTCACGATTGGGTCTGGCAAGTTCACGTCCGCGAGGCAGTCCAACGGCCCTGTGCTGACCGTGAGCAACTGGCCGCAGAAGCTGGGCGTGAGCACTGTCGGGCCGCTCTCGTCCACGACTTTGATGACTTGGATGTAGTAAATCGGGTTTTGGTACGGCGGGAAAGGCTGCGTGGGCAGGCACCAATCGTACACCGTCCACGTCCGCAGTATTTTGTAGGTGCCGTCGCAGACCGGGACGATTTGGTCGGCAAAAGTCAGGTTCAGCTCACAGCTCGTCGTGCCGGGGTACAGCGGGAGCCGGATGCCATTGAACAGCAAATATGGCACGCCAGTCACAGCCGGGTCGGTCGTCGGGTTGGCGCAGTCCACCGTCACGTCAATCGGGAAAATCACGTCGGAGACGTGGCGGCGTTCGAGGTAAATAGTCTGGGTGCATTGCGCGATGTTGCCGCTCGCGTCCACCGCCGACCAAACGCGCCGGATGTACGCGCTCACGTCGCGCCCGCCGAAGGTGCCGCCACAGGGCACGTCCACCCAGATGTCGCTGAAACTCAACGTCAATGGCTGGCAATCCAGCCCGGCAGCGGGCAACACGCGGTATTGGTCGTTGCCGAGGAAACTGATGTTCGCGTCGGGCCAGTTGAGCAGGTTGGGGAATGCCTCGGCGATGCCCAAGCCTTCGATGGCCTGCGTGGCCGGGTTGTCCGCCGTCCGCAGGAAGCGCGGGTCGAGGTTGGTCACGGCGCAGTTGACCACCACGTCGTCGCAAGTGAGCGCGGGCGGCAGCTTGTCTTCTACGGAAATTTCGCCCCAGCAAGTGTTACCCGACACGAGGTGCGTGACGGTGGCTTTCAATTTTTTGCCGATGTGCGAGGCGTTCACGGTGTTGCCCACCAGCACGTTCGATGGGATGAGGCGCAGCTGCACGGTGTAATCGTCGAAACATCCGTAGGTGCCTTCGAGCACCATGTCGGGCGTGATTTCCGTCGTGCAGTCGGCTTCGAGTGATACTTGGATGTGGTTGTTGCAGGTCAAATTGGTCGGCGTGGCGACCACGTTCACGATTTGCGTCAGGGCGATGGAGCAGCCGGGGTCGTTCGGCCCGAAGGCTTTGGGCGTGCCGCCGTTGACTGCATATATAATGGTGTGCGGCCCTGTGCCAGCGGTGGCAGGGTTGAATTCCGTCGCGGGTTGGCCGTCCACGGTGAAGCCTGCGCTGACCACGTTCGCGTCGCCCGGCGTACCGACCAGCGGCACAGGGTTCGAGAACAGGCAGAACGGCCCGGTCAAATCGGACGAAATCACGGGGTTTGGGTATTGGCAGGAGTTGCCGATGGTCAGCGTCGTGCCCAAGCCGTTGCTGGCCGAGACCGTGTAGCCCAGCGCGTCCACGTGGATGCCGTTCAAAAAGTAGTCGCCGCTGCCGACGGGCATTTCGGTAAATGTCGTGCCGATGGCGATGGGCAGTGGGGCATTCGGCGGCGCAGGGCTGCCGGCTTGGAACAGGCCGTTGACAGCCGTGACCGTCCAAGTCAGGCCAGTGATGGACGTGATTTTGATGGTTTCGCCGAACTGGCCGTTGCTCAAATTCGTCGCGTTGTTTTTGCAAACACAGGGGTCGGAAATCGAAACTTCAGGTGTGCAGCGCGGAAACGGGTTGATGGTCACGGCTGCCGTGCAAGTGCCCGTGTTGCCGCATTGGTCGGTGACACTGAGCGTGAAATTTTGCGTCGTGCCGGCTTGGGCGCAAGTGTAGGTCGCGGAATTTGGCAGCAAGGTCAGCGCGTTCGTGGCCGAGCAATTATCTGTGGCTGAATAAGTTATGCTGGCTTGTGTCACCGTGACAGTGCCGTTCAGGGCGAGGTTGACCGTCAGGGGCTGGCAAGTGACCGTCGGCGGCGTGTTGTCCACGACGGTGATGATTTGGGTGTGCTGGGTGGCGTTGCCGCAGTCGTCGCTGACCGACCAAGTGCGGGTGATGGTGCGCCCGAATTGGCAGGTCGGCGAGTTGACGATGGTTTGGTTGAACGTGACCACCAAGCCCGTCGGGAGTGCCACAAAGTTTTGACCTGCATTGATTGTGCCGGGCGTGGCCGCGAGCGGGCCAGTCCATGTGAAATCCGAGTATTCGTCGCCCGTGCCGGTCAGGTAAATCGAGGTGCCGATTGCATTTGTGCCGGGTTCGGAAACGCCGATGTCGGTCGAAAGCATCCCGTTGGCTGCGCCGCCGACAGCGGTGAACGTGCCTTCGTAGCTCAAAAACTGGACGACCATGCCGTTGTGGACGAGTGCGATGCCATCGGGCGAGCCGTTTTGCACGCCGTCCACCGGATAGCTGAAACTCACCGCACCGAAGCCGTTTTGCTCGTTGTCAATCGTGCCCGAAAGTGTGCGGGTGTTGTACACCGCGCCGCCGTTGCCGTTGTAAAGCACGAGTTGGTACTGCGAAAGGTCGGCACCAGCCGTGCCAGCCACTTCGATGAACTCGCCCGCGTCGGTGCCAATGTTGTCGTAGTGGATTTCATTTATCCAAACGCGCTCGGTCGTGCCCGCGTCGCAGGCATCGGTCGCCGTCAAAGTAGCGGCGGGCGGAACCGGGTCGCTGCAGCTGATGGTGATGTTTTGCGGGAGCGGCAGTGCGAAAACCGGGGCTGTGTTGTCGTCCAAAAAGATGGTCTGCGTGTGCTGCACGGCGTTGCCGCAAGCGTCGGTAGCCGTCCAAACGCGGGTCACGGTCATCTCGCCGTCGCAAGCCCCCATCATCATGGTTTGGGCAAAAGTGGCAGTAATCACGCCGGGCAGCGGTTGGATGGTTTGCCCTGCGTTCAAGGTGCCGGGCGAGGCCGAAATGGGACCGACCCATGTGAAATTGGCGTATTGCTGCGCCATGCCCGTCAGTTGGATGGACGTGCCAATGGCGTTCGTGCCGGGTTCGCTGACCGGGATGGCCGTCGAGAGCATCCCTGCCGCCGGTCCGTCCACAGCTGTGAACGTGCCTTCGTAACTCAAAAATTGGACGACCGTGTTCGGCAAACGCACCAGCGCGATGCCGTCGGGCGAGCCGTTTTGGATGCCGTCCACCGGGTAACTGAAACTCACCGCGCCGAATCCGCCGCTTTCGTTGTCAATCGTGCCGGAAAGTGTGGTGGTGGTGTAAAACACGCCGCCGTTGCCGTTGTACAGCACAAGTTGGTACTGTGAGAGGTCAGTGCCAGCCGTGCCAGCCACTTCGATGAACTCGCCCGCGTCCACGCCCACGTTGTCGTAGTGGATTTCGTTGATGAAAATCACGGGCGGCACTTGGCCGGGGTCGCAGTTGTCGTTGGCCGTGACCGTCGGCACGGGCGGCAGCGAAGCCGAGCAAGAAATGGTCGTGTTGGCCGGGAGCGAACCGTTGAAAACCGGGGCCGTGTCGTCCACCACATTGATGGTTTGGGTGAATGGCGCAGCGGAGTTTCCGCAGGCATCCGAGGCCGTCCAAGTGCGGGTCACGGTGAACTCCTGCGGGCAAATGCCGGGCGTGGTCACGGTGTTCAGGCCAACCGTGATGTTGGCCTGGCAAGAATCTGTCGCCGTGACGTTGGGTGCGGTCGGCAGCGGTGTGCCGCAATTGATGGTCAGCACCGTTTGGGCGGGCAGGCCGCTCATCATCGGTGCGGTGTTGTCCTCGACCGTGATGGTTTGGGTGTGTTGGGCCGTGTTGCCGCAGTCGTCGGTGGCCGTCCAAGTCCGCACGATGGTGTATTCCTGTGGGCAAGCACCGGGTGTGGTCACGCTCGCAAGTGTCACGTCCACGTTCTGGTCCGTATCATCAGTGGCCGTCAAAGTGGCGGCAACAGGCACAGCATCCGTGCAGTTGAGGGTCAAATCGGTGGGCAGCGGCAGGTCGAAAACAGGCGCGTTGTCGTCGCCGGCGGTCACGTCCTCGGTTTCCGAGTCGGAGCAGCTATTGTTGCCAGTGTCGCGGGCTTGGGCGGTGTAGGTATTTGGCGAAAGCCCAGTGAAAACATTGCTGGCCTGCCAGTTTTGGCCGTCAATGGAATATTCGATGCTGGCGCAAGTGGTGCAGGTGGCCGTGATGGTGATGGTACCGTTGTCGTCGCCCGCACAGGTTTCGCCCGTCGAAGTCACATCCGTGATGGCAATATCGCAGCACATCATGGGCAGCGAGAGCGTGATGCTTTCGGTGGCGGTGCAGTTGCCGGGGCTGCTGTCGGTCACGACGACCGTATAAGTACCTGCACCGAGGCCGCTCTGGTCTTCTTGGTTGGCGACGAGGCCGCTGCCGTCGGGTGTTGTCCAGTTGTAGAAATAACTTGGGTCGCCGTTGGTGACGGTGATTTCGATGACCCCGTCGTTGCCCGCGCAGGTCGGGTCGGTTTGGGTGTCAACGGTGATGATGGGTTCTGGGTAAACTTCGGCGACGGCCGAGCCGCTCAGGTTTTGAGTGGTGCAGCCGTTTGCGTCCGTCACGCTGACCAGCGTGAACGTGGTGCTTGTCAGCACGGCCCGCGTGATGGTGCCGCCGCTGGCATAGTTGTTCTCGGTAAAATTGTTGGTTCCGTCGGTGTAATTCACCGTGAACGGCCCGGTGCCGCCCGTGATATTGACCGAAAAATCAAAACTGCCTTCCGCACAAAAAATACCCGTGCCACTGATGACCGCGCTCGTGGGGCTTGCGTCCGAGACCGTGCCGTTCACCACGAGGTCATCGTCTGCAGCCGTCGGCGAAGTGCCGATGCGCATGGTGCCGCCCGACGAGGGCGTGCCGCCGCTCGAGGCCCCGCCGTAGCCGTAAAGCCGGAAGGTGAGCGTGCCGGTCACGTTGTTCAGCGTCAGTGGGATATTGAAAAGTGTGGAGCTCGCGCTGTTGTTCGGGACGGTCACGGTGCCGAGGTCACTCGCAAAACCGTCCGCGCTGCTCCGCAAAGTAGCCGTGTTCGGGCCGGTGCCGGAGCTCCGCAAGTACAGCGAAACGCCCGTGATGTTGGCTGAAAAACAGCTTTGCAGTGGGACGGTGAATTCGTAGTAATCGTTGTTGGCGATGGCATCCGCGAGTGTGGTCGCTGCGCTGGACGCAAACCAGCCGTTGGAATTGATACAGCCGCCGGCAGCGGTGGCGGTCACGCCCGCTCCCCGGCCCAATGTGCCACTGTTGACACCTGTGGCCGACGCGGTGGACGGGCTGGATGCTTGGTTGCCAGCCGCCAAGCTCAATTCCCAGCGGATGACTTGGGCATAACTGCAAACGTGAAGGGCTGCCAGAATTAGGGCAAGTACAACTTTTTTCAT
>JBKBIC010000053.1:0-24063 GCA_046299435.1 Saprospiraceae bacterium | reverse complement strand
ACAAAATACCCGCCGCCGTCCATCTCTCCGTCTGGCTGCCGCCCAAAATATGAACGGTTGAACCGCCGGGCAGCCCGAACTGTGCCCGCCTGAAACCGTCAGGTTTCGCTCCTCCATTTTTTTTGACCGTTCAATTTTTCAAACATGAGATTGCTCAATTTCATCGCCGCGACCGCCGTGGCGACCCTCGTTTTTTCCAATTGCTCCGCGCAGAACATCACCCACGCAAAGACCGAGACCGTCAAAATCTACGGCAACTGCGGGATGTGCGAAAAAATCATCGAAAAGGCCGCCGCCCAAAACGGCACGGCCAAAGCCGATTGGGACATGGACACCAAAATGGCGAAAATCACCTTTGACAGCACAAAAACCACCCTCGACGAGGTGCTGAAAAGCATCGCCGCCGCCGGCTACGACAGCGACAGGTTCCGCGCCCCGGACGAGGTGTACCAAAACCTGCACGGCTGCTGCCAGTACGACCGCCCCGCCCCGCTCAAGCCGTCGGGCATGGTGAAAAAGAAAGCGATGCCTGCCAAGAACTGACCGCAGAAGGGCGCGGCCAACATCCTGCGCCGCGCCCGCTCTTTCTTTTTACCGCACGGGGCAAAGTTTTCACGCACCGCCGAGATACCGCTTGACCGAGACTTGGCCCATATTCCTCACCCGCAGCCCCGAAACCTGTCTCTTTGCTGCATTTGGAGGCTGGTGCATCACTCCACCTGCATTTTTCCGGCCCACGTCTGCCCGTTTTCCAACACAACCTGCACCAGATAGGTCGCCGTCGGGAGACCCTCGACGGGTATTTCCACCAGTTTCCCGCCGTCTGTTTCCATGCTGCGGAGTGCCCGCCCGGCAACGTCGCACACCCGTATCGTGGCGCGCATTGGCTCTGGCAGCATCAAATGCGCGGCATCTTTGACCGGATTGGGATAAGACAACAGGCCGAGTGCTTCCATGACCCAGATGGCGAGTTCGGCGGCCTCTTCGTGCTGCTCGATGATGGCTTCAGAAACCCCGGCCAGCCCTTCCACGCTTTCCTCGGCGGGTTCGCCCGTGAGAAAAACCGGGATGGCAATCAAGGCCATGACAGCCCACGTCCAAAGCGCGGCTTTTTTGGTGGCCTCGGATTGCGTGAAATAGCCGTAGGCCATGATGCCCGTGCCGACTATCGTGCCGATGATGGGGAAGTCGTTCAGGATGAGGTGCAGATGTGTGCTGTCCATTTTTTTAATTTTTGAGTTAAAAACTGGGGCAAAACTGGCCTTGTGCAGTTTAGGGACGGCTCTGGCGACACTTAACATCGGCTAAAAAATGCCGTGCTTATGCCGCGAAACGGCGGTGTTGGCCGACACGATTCTGGAGCATTTGAACGAGTTGGGGCGATAGGCTTTTATTCCAAATCGAAAATAATGACCGTTTTTTACGATTCAAATCTCGTGATTTGATAGTTTTGCCTAAAAAGTCATGATAGCACGGACTCAGTATCAAAACATCGAGGCATGGCTCGGCCAGCGGAAAGCCATCGTCGTCATCGGCCCCCGGCAAGTGGGCAAGACGACGCTCGTGCGCCAAATCACCGAAAACCTTGACCCAAAAACCCTTTGGCTGACGGGCGACGACCCAGAGGCTCGCGCACAGTTGGACAACATTTCGCTGGCCCGCCTGCAACACATCATTGGGCAAAACACAGTGGTGGTGGTGGACGAGGCCCAGCGATTCGCCAATGCCGGGCTGATGCTCAAACTCATCACAGACCACCTGCCACAGGTGCAACTTTTCGTCACCGGCTCCTCCTCGCTCGACCTCGCCGCCCAAACCAAAGAAAGCCTAACCGGGCGAAAAATCGAGTTCCATCTCTACCCCCTTTCTTTTGTGGAAATGTGCGCCGAGCACGGCTACTTGACCGAGCGGTCATTGCTCGAACACCGGATGCTGTACGGATACTACCCCGAAGTGGTGCAAAAAGACCCTCCGCAAGCCCAAAAAATCCTCCACGACCTCAGCGACGGGCTGATGTACAAAGACCTGCTTACGCTCGACCAAATCAAAAAGCCGTCCCTGCTCGTCAAACTCTTGCAAGCCCTCGCGCTCCAAGTGGGCAGCGAAGTCCGGTACTTGGAAGTGGCGCAAACTATTGGCGCCGACCCCCTCACCGTCGAACGCTACACCGACCTGTTGGAGCAATCCTTCGTCCTATTCCGGCTGCCCTCGCTCAGCCGCAATGCCCGCAACTAAATCAAAAAAGGCCGCAAAATCTATTTTTACGACAACGGCATCCGCAACGCCATCCTCAAAAATTTCTCCCCGCTCACCCTCCGCAACGACACCGGGGCACTTTGGGAAAACTTCCTGCTGGCCGAACGCATGAAGCGTAACGCCTACTCCGACCATGCCTGCAATCCCTACTTTTGGCGCACGACCACCCAGCAAGAGATTGATTATGTGGAAGAAGCCAACGGGCATCTGCACGCCTTCGAGTTCAAATGGCAGCCGAAAAAAAACGCCCGCTTTCCGGCTTCCTTCCTCGAAAACTACCCCGGCAGCCAAACGACTTTGATTACCAATGAAAATTTTGAGGCATTCGTTGGCATGCCATAAGCAAGACATGAAAAAAACGCCGCTGGCAACCTTTCGCGCCAAACCGCCGAAATAGAGCAAGCGCCCCCCGAAGGGTTCGCGCCTCTATTTCTATGTCCCCGCTCGCACACCGGATTTACATCGGCACCTTGACAAGCATCGTCGCGCTGACGGCTGCTTTCCTGGCCTACGAAGGCATCCCATATTACAGCACGCCCGTCGAAGAGCGTTTTTACCACCCCGACCACGACTGGTTCAAGCCCAGCGGCGTGCTGGGGCACGGGCTGGGCATCGTCGGGACGCTGCTCATCGTCATCGGCGTTTTTGGCTACATGGCTCGGAAAAAACACCGCTCGTGGGCCAAGTTGGGCCGCCTCAAATACTGGCTCGAATTCCACCACATTTTCCTCCCTTTCGCACTCATCATGCTGATTATCATGCTCATCCACGTCGTGGTGACGGTCATGTTCGGCTTTCGCTGGGTTTTCTAAAACGGCTCTCCCAAAATGCTGCTCGAACAATTCATCATCTACGGCATCGCCGGCCTGCTCTGTTTCGGGGTCATTTACGCCTACCTCCGAAAAGAGCGCAACATCTCGAAAGCCACCGAAGCCAAAATCGAAAAAGCCATCCAAGTGGGCACTTTCGAGCCGGTGTCGCTCTACCCGGTCATTGGCCTCGGAACCTGCATCAAAAGCGGGGCGTGCGTGGACGCTTGCCCCGAAAAAGACATCATCGGCATCGTCAACGGGCGCGCCGCGCTGGTCAACGCCTCGCAGTGCATCGGGCACGGGGCCTGTTTTCACGGATACCCATCATGCCTTCGCTGCCAAAATAGCGGGTCACGCCCGCGCCGATGACAATGACGACCATCGCCGCGTGGAAGGTCAGCGTCGCCCATTTTTTCTGTTGGATGAGCCGAAAACGGAAAATATTGACCACCAGAGAAATGCTGAACAGCACCACAATCGCCTCGAACCAGCGCGATTTGAAGATGACTTTCTGTGCCGAACTGGTGCCAAAATCGTTTTCGACAAAAGCGGCAACGCCGATAGGGATGGCAAAAAGCAGGATGTACAGCCCGGCAGCAGAGGTGGAAAAAAGCCGGTCGAGCACTTTTTTGAGCAAAAGCATAACGTCAGGAGCGAAACAGGAAATCAAAGTTCTCTGCCCCTACCCGATTCAGCGCGAAAACCGGCAAATGGGTTGTGGCAGACAACCCTATTTCGCAAAGCGCGGCGCGAAGGTTGCCCCGGCGTATGGTTCATTTTGGATGAGTCGGCCAACAAAGGGCCACAATCACGGGAGCAGGCGCGGGCTTTTGAGTTTTTCGAGCGCGAACTGGTTCATCTCCTCGAAAACCTGCAGCTGTTGCCGGGCCGTGCGGTGCAGCTCTTGGAGGCGCATTTCTTTGGAAACGCCGTTGCGCAGCAGGATGGAATTGTAGCTCTCCAAGTTGCTCAGCACGGTGAGCTCGTGCAGCGAGGCCGCGTCGCGGATGTTCAGGTTCTTGGCGGCCAGCGCGGGGTTTTCCTCGCGCCACTGCTTGGCCGTGCGGCCAAAGAGGGCGAGGTTCAGCAGGTCGGCCTCGCTGGCATAGACGAGGGCCTCGGCGGTCTTTTCCACGTCCCAACGCTCAATCAGTTCCGTCTTCACGAAATGGGCGTGCAGGCCGTAGTTGACTTTCGAGAGCAGCCGCCGCACTTCCCAATCTTGGTTGGAGCCGGCGAGTTCTTGTTGTTTCATCCGCTGGAACTCGCGGATGAGCAGTAGTTTGAAGGCCGGGCTGATGTACGCCCCAAACTCGAAGGCAATGTCGCGGTGGCCGTAGGTGCCCCCTCCCCTACCCGACTTCGAGACCAGCCCGATGGCGTTCGTGCGCTGAATCCAGTCCTGCGGCGAAAGGGCAAAACGGTTCGAGCCTGTCTGGTTGAAAATGTCTTCGAATTCGAGGACTTTAAAATCAGGGTTGAAGAGTTGCTCCCACAGGCCGAGGAACTCGATGGTGTCGCGGTTGCGGAGCCAGTTGGCGATGACCAAGGCCGGGCGATTGCTGCCGGAAGCCATGTCGGTGAGCGAAATGAAATCCTCCGTCGCGTGTTCGGCGGTGCGGATGGTCACGCCTTTGACCTCGATGCTGCGGCCTTGTTTCATGCGTATTTATCTTTAAACTTAAAGATTTTTAAATAAACTTAAAGTTGTTTACGCGCCATTTTTGAGCCGCGCGATCTCCTTTTTCAGGGCATTGATTTTGCCCGAAAAGCCGGCCTCGACGGGCTGGAACTCGCTCCGGTTGATTTCGACGATGGCATTGATGACCGCCGCCCGCAGCACGGGGTCTTTCCGAAAATCGTCGGTGTCCATTTTGGTCGGCTCCCCGAATTTGAGTTTGATGTAGCCTTTCATCTCGGATTTCACGCGCTCGATGGCGGCCTCGCGGATGCTTTCGTCGCGTTCCACCAAGCGGCGGACGTGCTCATGGACGGCTTGGGATTGTGCGTCCTCCGTCGTCTGGAGCTGGTTTTCCAACTCCCGGAGCTGTTTTTCCCTGTCTTCGCGGAGGCGTTGCTTTTTGTTGTCGGCCCGCACCTGTTCGTCGGCGTACTCTTTTTTGACCGCATCCACGAAGTAGCCGGCGATGCTGTCGCGCACCTTGTTGGTGCGCTTGGCCCGCTTCGTCACCTCGGCGGCCCGCTCGACGCGCTCGATACCATATTGTTTGAGCAAGTCCCGGAACACGGCCAGCGACACGCCCCAGCCTTGCACGGCCAGCTGCTCCAAAGCGGCGGTGCGGGCATCGGCTTCGGGCTTGGGTGCGGCGTTCTTGGTGGCTTGCACGACTTCCGCCTCTTCGGTGCCCTCGGATGATTTGTTCGGGAAAATATGGAATAACAACTCCTTTACTGCCCTACCCTGCTTGATTTCCTCGTATGTGAATGAAATGTCGGTGTGTTTGGCGAGGTCTTTTTGCGCCTTGTCCACGACCCGTTGCTTGAAGTTGGCGTAAAGCGGGTACTGCGGTTTGCCGTCGTCGTCGTACAGGCCGAGCGTGTCCTTCAAATCCTGCACGTCGAAGCGGCGTCTGCCTATTTTTTCGTACTGTTTGAGCAACTCATAAATGCGCACGGAATGGACGCTCTGCAATTTCAGGACGTTGCGGATGTCGTATTGCAGGAACTTGGATTTGAGTTTGAGCAGGTGGGGCTTGATTTCCGGGTCAAAGCGTACTTGGATGTAGCGGTTTTTGCGCTCGTCCATCTTGGGGATGGCACTCGAAATCATGGTGACTTTGCCGAACTCGACGGCTCCGTCCACCAAAACCGGGATTTCCATCGTCTTGCCCACCATGTCCTCCGCACCGACCTTCAATAATTGATAGGCATCGCCAAAGGACTGCAAATTGTAGTCGCGGATGAGGTCGCCCACATAAACATCGTATGTTTTGAAGTCCTCGTCGTCGGGCTGTATCACGCTGATAACCTTCAACAGCACCCGCATTGACCAGATGCTGAATTTGTACCGGGCCTCGACCAGCTCGTTGGATTTCCGAATGATTTTGTTCTCTTTTCTCATCGTGCGGACAAAAGTATAACACCCAAAACACAACGCTACCTTTCGAGTGATGCTGTCCATAAATTTGTTGCCCCTATTTGTTATAGTTGAAAACCCGACGGTCGCGGCAATCCCCTGATTTGTTATGTTTCACGAATTTTCACTCGTGGGGGTGGCTAAAATGTAGCAAAAACAGGGGGTTTTAAGGGGACTTTCATTGATTTTTACTCACAGATAGGTTCCATCCGAGCTCATTCGAGGGCCTACCCTGATTTGTTATACCCATCCCCTAATCTGTTATAGAACCTGCCCTGATCTGTTAGCGTTGCGCCCCCGATTTGTTATACTTAACCCCTGATTGGTTATGTTTTTGCCCTGATTGGTTATACTAGCATGACATAATTAACTGATTTTCAAAATCTTACGATACCTGAAAACATATAAATACTACAAGATACTGAAATGATGCAACAACAGGTGTTGTTGCATTTTCAAACTATGACTTGCCGTAGTGAGCCGAAAGCACCGTAACAATGCGGCTGCGAATGGTCGAAAACTGTGCGTCCGCGTCAGACTCTATCTGCTGGAACAGCGTCAGCGGCAAATCAATCGTGAGCCGATGCACTGGCTCGACTTGTCGTTTTTTGCGGCCACGCGGTTTTGCGACTTTGGCAGCAGGCTTCGCAGGCTTTTGGGTTCCGCGTGGCTTTGGCGCACCCTCTGTCGGCAGCAGAGCCTCTCCCCGCTCCTCTCGTTCCATCGCTTTGAGGGCATTTTTCAGGGATTCCAAGTCTTTGACAGGCTCCTTCTTCTTGGAGACGATTTTGGGCCGTTCCATATCTTTAAATATTTTTATTGCAATTTAAATATAAATATGCCGAAAAAAACATTTCAGGCAAAGGATTTCAGGTGTTTTTCCAGCTCGTTGACGAGCTCGTTCATCTCGTCTTTTGCTTTGGCGTCCGTGTATTCGAGCACACTGATTCCCAGCGGGGCCGTGTACTTGTAAGCCACCCGGTTGAACAAGCGACTTGCCAGCTGCTCGATTTCGTAGTCGGCCAACGCCTCGTTGATGTCGCCCGCGATGTTGTTGCGCTCTACACGGTTGAGCAGCACAAAGCCCCGGAACGGGATGCCCTGCTTTTCCTTCAAGCGGCGGATTTTGTTGAACTCATCGTAAAAAGTCTCGAACCCCCGGTAGTCGTACAGGCTCGGCGTGATAGGGATGACCACCATGTCGCTGACCAAAATCGTGTCCTGTGCCAGCTCCGAAATCTGCGGCACACCGTCCACAAACACGATGTCGAACTTCTTGTCCAGCGATTCCACTTCCTTAATCAAGGCTTTTTCGGACACGCTGACGACCGTGATTTGTGGGCTTGCCTCGCCCCGGTTGCTGCGCCATTCGGTCGCGGATTTTTGTTTCAGGTCGCTGTCCACGACGCATACGTCGTAGCCTTTGAGCGCGAAGCCGACGGCGATGTTGGTCGTGACGGTCGTCTTGCCGACCCCTCCTTTGAGGTTGGTAACTGAGATGATCATGCGAGTTTGAAATTTACGTTTCGGGGGCAAATGTAATTTTTGCCTAAAAATATTCAACTAACTGTATCTATCATCATGGATATTTAATGATAAATTTAAAAACATAAAAATATTTAAGTTTAAATAAAAATACGCATTTTTAAATACCTGACCGGAAAAGTCTCGACGAGTTTATTCGCCTTTTCCGAGGTTCGGGCTGCGCCGCCTTCCCGCGGTTGGCGCACAGCGGCAAATCCCGCCAAATCCAAAATGAGCGGCGAAAAAGCGGGTTTGGCGAACGGCTCGTGTGAGCCAGTCGGCACATCAGGCCGTGTGAAACCGAAAACCAAGAAAATTTGCTCTAAAAACGACTGGTTTCCCCGCCTGAACCAGTGATGAGGCTCCGAAAAAACGCTTAGCCGAGCCTTGTTAGACGGGGTTTCAGGCCGTCTTCACTTCTTCCCAAATTGTGCGTCCAATTTTTCCATCAGCAGTCGGCGGCGGCTGTAATTGGCGCGGATGTCGGCCACCTGCGCCCGGAAATCTGCGTCAGTGAGCAAGGGTTTGAGCAGCCGCAACGCCTCGACTACATTGTCATAATTTGAACTGGAAGGGTAGGGTAGGTTGGCCACAAGGATGCGGGAAAAACACCGCCGCGCCTCGTTCGGAAACTGCGCCGCATGGCGGGCGTAAAATTGGGCTGCCTCGTTCGACCCAACCGGGCGCAGCAACTCGTCCTCTTTTGGTTGGGCCTTTTCTAAGCGCGCCACCACCTCCGGCAGCCGCCCCTGATTTTCAAGGTATTTCAAAAACTGCGGGACGCTGCGGCGTTCCAAGATTCCCTCATACTTGCTCAGTTTGCCGGGGTCGAGCGCGGCCACGCGGAGCAAGGTCGCTTCCTGCGGCACGGTTTGGACGAACTTTTGGCAAATCGGGGCGACCGATACGGCGACAAGTTGAGCCAGCCGCAAAGCCTCCTCAAACAGTGGGATGAAATAGATGGGCGAGGAGTACTCATCAGCATCAATTCCCATCGCCAAATCGCAAAGCACTGAGAAGGCTCGGGCAGTCTTGCGGGCGCGTTCGGCTGCTTGGCCGTACAGCCCGGCAAAGTGCCAACTGTGTTTTTTCACCTGGTTTTCGAGGAATTGCAGTTGCTCCGCTTCGCCCATTGCGGGGCTGATCTGCTGAAAAAAGGCGACCTGCTGGCCGCTCGAAAGCATCGGCAGGTTTTGGGCGATTGCTTTGCCGAGCGCGGGCACGTCGTCCAACGCGATGTAGCTGGGCATGGCCTCCCACAGGTCGGAAAAAATGTCGTATTCGGTCGCGCTTGCGGCGGCCCAGATGCCGGGCAGCACCCGGACGCGCACAGGGGAGGGGAGTGCGCGCAGGAAATCGAACAGGGCTTCGAGGATTTGTTCCGGCTCGCCGATGTCCTCGTCGTATTCGCCGGACAGCCCGCCCTTGTCCATGATGTCGTCCATACCGGCCATGATTTCCTCGAAAAGTTGGGCGATGTCCTCGGGGTTGAAATCCCAAGCCCCGCGCAGGCGGCGGAGTTGCTCGCCGATTTTCGGGTCAATGTCGTCCACCGTTTTGCCTTCCCAATCCTTGTTGAGCAGCCGCGCGATTTTGGCTCGCACGTCGAAAAACGTCTGTGCCTTCGCATCGGGACTGCTGTGCCGCAGGGCGATTTCGGCGCGGAAATCGGGCGTGGCTAATTGGCGCACGAGTTGGCGGAGTTGGTCTTGGCTTTGCTTGGCGAGGAATTTTTCAAAAATGTCGGCTGCGCCGCCCGTGTTTTTTTCAGCGGCCTGCGGCGGCCAATCGCCTTCGGGCGGCTCGTCGCAGAGGTGCAGCAGCACGGCGGCGATGTGCTTGCAAGGGCCTCCCCATTCACGGCTGTACGGGCAGGAGCACTTGCCGTACACGCCGCCGTTTTTCTCGAACAGCTCGACGGTGTAGTCGTCCGTGCCCGACACTTCGGCCTCGATGCGGCCCTCGTGGGTGATTTCCACCTCGCCGACCGCGCCGTCTTGGTAATAGTTGCGGCCTTTCTGGTAGATGCCGCTGGCGAGCATGGCGCGCACCTCCGCTGCCGAGAGTTGCTTGATGAAGGCGCGGAGGGCGGTGGCGGGCTTGAGTAGTTCGCTCATGGTGGGGGCGAAGGTAGGTCGGGAGCTAATTTCAATATTCCCGGAACTTGACGAACCTGAAAACAGCGGTCTTCTTGCCTTCCGACTCCTCCAAAAGGAGTCGCTCGGTGGTGCTGGCCACCACCCTGATGCCCGATTTTTTAAGGAGTGAGACAAGCCGGAAGCAAAAGGTCATCTCGCCCATGAGGTGAACGGCGATGTTCGGGCTGGATGCCGTGCGTTTACCGATTTCTTCGAAGAATTCATGTGCCAGCCGTTCTATCTCCTGCTCCGTTGCTTGCGGGCTTATGTTCGGGAAGGGCATATCCTCGACGTTGCCGAATTGAGCGAGGGCTGTTGCCAGTTGCTCAACAGGCCATTTAGCCGAGGGGTGATTAGTGAGGTTGAGGAGCATATCTACTTGATTTTTGTGATGATGCCCTGCCACGCGGCAGCATCATTGAGGATTTTGCGGTCAATGAGTGTCGTGTCGAAGGCCTTGGCGCGGTCGGCGTGGTCTTTTTTGATGTTCCCGGAAGGTTGTTCACGAAGTTTCAAATCGAGCATCGCCAAAAAGCCCGGCACACGCAGCCCCAGCGCGCTGCGGAGGGCGGCCATCTTATAAATGGCATCGTTGAAGTTGTCCTTAAAGGTGGCTTTGTCGAAGCCCGTTTTGCACTCCACGACGAAGAGTTTGTTGTTTTTCAGGAAAACGATGTCCATTTCGTTGGTTGCGCCGTCACGTCGGATGTGGCAACCTGTGGCAATGGCCGCGTCGGGTAGTGCGAGGTCTTTTTTCAGGCGAAAAAACAGGTACGCCTCCCACCAGCCGGAGATGAGAAACTGGATTTCGTCGGCACCGAGCCAGCCGGGGCGGTACGTTTGCCAACTGACTTTCCGCAACAACTCGGTCAGTTGGTTGCCGGGTGGGATTGGAAAAGCCAGCCCACGGTTTTTTTGTTGCCAAGTACGCAGGTCGCGGATTTCACGCTGGAATTGAAACACGTCCAAGTGATAAAATTGCTGCGACAAAGTTTCAGTTGCCCATGGAGGCAGGCCCGATTTGATAATCTGAAAACCGTAAGTATCGAAATACTCTGCCAATGTCAAGGCATAGGCAAAAGGCGTTTCGCGGTCGTTGTCGCGCGGGAAAATGCGCTTGTAGGCATTCGTGCCAATGGCGGAGTAGTATGATTCGTGGTCATATTCCTCAAAAAAGCGGCTTACACCGATACTCATGATTTTGGTTCCGCCGGTAAGGTTGAGCAGGTACTTGGTATCGGTGGGCAGGGCGAGTGCCGCGAGTTTGTGCCGGATGTCGTCCAGTGAGTCTTCAATGACCACCACTTTTTGCCATTGCCCGGCTGCCAGCCCGGCCACCCGCGCCAGTTGCTCGGCTTTGCCTCTTTGCTCCATCAAATTGGTGGTGACAAACAGGTGCCGCTGTACCTCTGCCTGCTTTTCTTTGATGAAAAGGAGGTTCGGGGGGAGCTGGTCGGAGAGGAGGGAGACTAAGATTTTCATGGCACAGGTTTCATGTAGCCATAGCCGACGGCTGTTTTGGCGCCAATGCCGTGTTCTTCGAGCGCTTCTTCGAGCCATTCGCCGAGGGTTTTATCCCAGAATTTTTGGGTACTCAAATCCCATGCTTTCGACCCAATCAAAAACTCGAAGGGTGTGTTGACGACGGTCAAAAAGAATACAGGTACCGGGCTTTCGGTATCCAAAGGAGCCTTTGCTTTCTCGCCATACCAATTTGGGTAGTGCGGGTTCATGATGTCCGGCTCAATCGTAGGCGATCGGGTGGGCAGGGCATCGAAAAAAGTGACTTTCCCCTGCCGGGCCTCTTCAAAATGGGATTTGTACTTGTTTTTTTTGTTGTCTTTTTCGATAGTCACTTCACTCGGACAACCAAAAACTTCGCAAAAACACTTGTCTTGGATAGCCTTCCCCTCGTTGTTCTTAAATTTCTGCAAAATCACCCACGACCGCAAAACACCCTTCACCGACGAAGCCGGGATGTAAGGAATACCGTAAATATGGTGCAGCGTCAGCCCCGTTTCGTACACCGAATGCCCGCCGAGGCCGGTGACGAAACGCCACGCGGGTTTGAATTTTTGTTCAATCAAGTTGCCGTCGGTTGGAAACAAGGCTTTTGCGGCGTTTTTTTGGCGGTCGGCGAGTTGCGGGGGACTGGAAAAGAGGTTGCCAAAGTTCGTTTGAATTTGAAATCCTTTTCCCTTGAAGAACAAAAACTTGCGCTCCCAGTCGCCTCTGTTGTTTTGACTTTCTTCAAAACGAGCAAACTGGTTGAGTTTTAGAGAGAAGTTTTCGATTGCTTCACCTCGGATTGGTAGAGCTTTTGTATCTTTTGGAACACGACATTTTTCACGCTGAAAGCTATCGTTTCTACCCCATGCTGGTTTGGGCATATTCCCAACAATTTCAGGTTCATCGTCTTTGGCAGATGCACGAACGGCTTGCCTCCAGTCAGTTTGAGCGGGCTTAGGTGCATGTTGTTGCTTGGGCTGCTCAGCCTTCTGGGCTTGGAAAATGTTGCGCCCGTCGACCTTTACGATTTTATCGCCCTTCGAAAGATACTCGCAGGGCTGCCCATTGAGCCGCTGCAAATCAGGTGTGATCGCAACTTCGGGCAATTCGATGATGCCGCCATCGGCACGGCGCACGGCAGCGACCAATCGCCCGTCTTTTTCGATGATGATGAAAGTACCGTGTTTCATGGGCTTAATTATCTTCAGCCTCGCCCTCGATTAGCCCTTCGGCAAATCGGCGCAGCCAGTTAAGAAATGCGAGCACTTCGACCGCGACAGCGCGGTATTCGGCGGAATTGAGAGAAATAATAACATCGGCCAACTGGGCATTCTGACCAATATTTCCCAAAAGTGCCTTTTTGTCTGTTCGAAGCCATCCATCAATATCATTGTAAAGCAATCCCCACGCAGTTATTCGACCTTCTTTGTCTTTACTTTTTGAAAAAGCAAAGGCAATAGATGCGCCAAGCCCGTTTGATTTTATCATCATGGGCATTTTCTTGGCATATTGTTTATAATCCTTCTTTTTACTCTGATTTGCGGCGGCAGCAGTTGCTTTATCAAAAGCAAATTTTGCACGTCCTTCCTCCAGTTTTTTGATAGTTGATTCAGCCATGATTTTCAGTTTTTGCAGGTGAAACAATCTTGGTACGCAAAAGCCCTTTGCCGAGCGTGGCGTTGCCACCGAGTTGGATGACAGGTAGGCCATTCATCGTCTCCGTAAAAAAATCCATTATCGTCTGGGCTTTTTTGTCACTACGGGATTCGCCTTTCTTCGCAAATTCCGGGCTTGCGAGCACGAGTGAATACAACACGCTTTCGGCAGGCAGGTATTCCTCGGTGAAAAGCATTCCGTCTTTGACAGTGCCAGTTTTATTGTCAATTTGGATGCGGGTGATGACCTCTGTGGAAAGGTTCACGAAATCCTTGAAATCATTGTCTAACAAAATCAGGATGTCCTTTTTGGCCTTGTCTTGCCAAAAACCGGGCGCGAAAAGGTTTTCGGCCAGCCAGTCGGCCAGCGGTTTTTCCCCGATTTTTAAGTCAGATTTTCCGCTTTTGGAAAAGGTGTATTCCTCCAAAACGAAATGCCCACCAAAGTCAAGATTGGTTTGGTCAGAAAGCGGCGTAGCGGAGCTGTCTGCTACGTTCATATTGCCCGAAACCTCCATTTTGATAGCGAGTTTGAGGTCTTCCGAAAACTGCTGCAACACCTTCGGACAGGTAATCCACGCGAAAACGCCTTTCATGCTTTTCACAGGGAAAAGCAACAGGCGGGCATCGGTGAAGCCGAGCGCGCCCGCGTGTTCGCTGGCATCGGATTCGGGGCCGAAGGCTCTTATTATATTTTTTTGGTGCTCTTGGTCAGTTTTTTTTCCCTCAAAAGCCTCGCGGAGTGCGCCTTTGAGCGAGGAAGCCTCGATTTTTGGAAAAGACGTGTGCCGCTCGCGCTGAATGGGCAAATCCACGATGCCGAGCGCGTCCCCGCTGCCCGCGTGGAGCGGGGTTTCGCAGGTGAGGAAGAGAGGTTTGGATAGTTGGAACATGAAAAATGATGTTTTTAAATTGAGTGGCTATAATGAAAAAGGTCTGAAATTTCACTTCGCCAGAAATTGTGTTGATTGAAACGATTGGTTTCTCCGTCAACGATATTTCGACTCAACTGTAAGAATTTTATTTCAACAGGATAAGCCAGTTCGCCCTTGTTCAATGAGATGTGTAAATTGGATAAAATTGAATCGTCTCGGCTTTCGAAGGAATAAACCACAACCCAGTATTTTTCAATACAATATCCTTTTTCAGTAGCAATAGTCTCATGCCTTCTGAGGCTGTTTCTGAGTTTATTGGCGTTCACTCCGATTGGTTTGAATTCGATACCAATCCCTGTTTTAGGCGAAGTTTGCATCCAAATATCAATATCATCCATTTCTTTTCCAGGTTCTGGTTTCTCTGATTTGAGAGCGTGAACAACCTTTTCCACCCTTTCAGGTAGGTTATTTGTCAAATACTCCCAAACCTTGTATTCGACCATGTAGCCAACTGCTGTCTTCCCAAAAGGCGGCTCATTTTTCTCCAAAAACTCCGAAAGGATTTTTCCCATTACAGTCAGTCTTTGCTCATTTTGACTTATCAAACCCATTTTGCGAAGGCTTGCCAAATTGCCACCCTTCGCTTCTTCTGGACTTTTTAGAAATGAGGCATATTGTTCTATGGCAGCCCAATCCACCCCAAGCCCTTGTTGGGTTATCGAAATTAGTTCTTTGCTATCTTCATAAATATAGGACAGTGGAATTTTATACAACTGCCCCATAATTGTTAGTACTGGTATCAATGCTTTATATCCACCCGAAATATTCAACACACATTTATTCGGTTTCTCATCACCCACTATATTTTGAATTTTTGCCATCAAGTTTGGAATGCCTTTTTCCTCAAATTCAGTCTTTTTATCTATTTTAAGCCCTTCTATGTGGTAAAGTAAAACATTCCTCCCTTTCTTTTCAAAATGGGCCTTCAACACCCGCCCGCACATATACGAAGTCACCGTCTCCGTGCAGAGCAGATGCACCTCCGCTTTTTTGCCGGGGTCTATTTTGTCGAGGCTGGCGAGCTCGGCGCAGGCGGCATCGCCTTTTTTTTCGATTGATTCTTCAAGTTTTTTCTCCTCACTCCCGATGTCGTTATCCCTGTAAAGTGAATTATCTGGTTTAAAATAGTCAGTTGAAAACCCTTCTTTGTCGAGGTGTTCTAAACTTCGGCCAGCATTCGTGATGAGCGAAGTGCCTACGGTGGTAATGATTTTCATTGATTTTGATTGATTTTCCCTACAAAAGCAAGGCCGAAGCCCTGCTTTTGGAAATTTGTTTGTGCAGTATTGTCCGAAATGCAACATCCATGAATTTCTTTGGCTGCATTCTGCGCCGCCTCTACCGTCGGGGCACGGACGAAAAAGACAGACCCGGCGGGAACACACTGCACCATAGGTTTGGGAGTCTGCTCTTTCAAATCCCAACCACCGACCGAGAGTGGGCGGTCAACCGCCGCCGCAAAGAGTTCGAGTTTGTATTTCGCCAATAAATTTTCCGGCTTCCACCCCGCCGAAAAAAAAGCGGGCGTAGCGAGATAGATTTTAAATTCGGGTGTGTCGATAGCAGGCATTGAAATTTCATTCAATTCAGCGGGTTTGCTGAAAGCCACGCGCCGTTCACCGCCGAGCACTAACCAACCATTTTCATCCGTGTCCAAACCCTCAAATCCAATGGAAAAGCAAAGTCTTAAACCCATTTTATCGTTGGCGGGTCGTGTCATTTGAACCCGAAAAAGTTTTCCGTCATCTGCCGTATTGCTGTTTTTGTCGCGCCCGATGCCGATTTTAAATTCGGACGTGGTGAAATCGCTACGTTTTTGCACTTCAAATTCCGAGTCAATGCCTTTCAAATAACGCAACAGCACCGCTCTTTTCATCAAAATCGGCTCGTCCACCACCTTCCCGTCTTTTGTGCTTTCCAAAATTTGAGGAAGCGTTCCGTTCGAGAAACGAGGGGCATTTTCCAATTTTAATGGAAAGGCATGGAAGTTTCTGTTTTCATCTTTTGGGATGATTAAATCCGCTGGCAATGGGAAATACGGCACAAACCCGTCGTGAACAGAGAAATAATTGACCTGTAACTCTTCTGATTCCGCTACCAGAGCGGATTGCGAAAACCCATCTTCCAATCCTTTTGCGACATATACGGTACGCAGTGCGCCATAAATTACACTCGGTGGTGGTGGAAAAATGCCTTGCGCGAACGAGTCGTCACCCATTGAGAATGGGCGGCCGTCGCGGAAAAAGAGCGTGTCTGTGGCTTGAATGATGATGTTTGGCATCGGTTAGGTAGTTTGGTTGTGTTCAGGAGGAGCGATTTTATCGAGTTGTCTTTGGAAAAAATCAGCGACATGAAGTGTTTGGAAGAAGTTTTCTACCGAAAAATCCTTTCCGGGCCTAATGAATTTCATCCAGTATTCGGCCTTTTGTTTGGCTTCTGCTTTTTTTTCGTCGTTGTTCGCAGCTCGTTTCAGGAGGCGGGCAAACTCGGTTTCGAATATTTCTTTGAATTTGCCTTTGTCTTCAAATTCCGTTTTTTCTACCCCAAAATCCATCATCCGCTCAAATTCCAGCCGCATCGTTTTGATGAAATTGTTGGAAAACTCCTCCTTCACCAGCGCACAAACGAGCGATTCGAGGCGCACCACGTTCTCCGCATTTTCCCCGAAAGGCAGCGCGGTCGTGTGGCTTTCGCCCGAGCCTTTGATGACAGAGATAGCGAAAGCATCTTTTTTGTCGAGGTTTTTGGCTGCTTTTTGGGCGTTTTTGGCTTCCTGCAACACGAGCGAAAGCGGCTCTTTGTAATGGGCGACGCAGATACCCGCCGAAAAGGAGATTTTTTCGGTTTTGAAATCGGTAAGCGGCGTGTCCACTTTTTCGGAAAAAAGCCGCCGCAAATCGGCCAAAACGGGCAACAAATGGTTCAAATTGACAAAACCGAGGAAATCGTCGCCGCCGGCATAGACGGTTTGGCCGCTGCCCGAATCAAGGCGTGTTTTGGCGGCTTTGGCAAAATCAGCCAAGCATTCAGCAAATTTGGTTTGGAACGCACGGAGTTGGGATTGGTCTTTCTGTTTTTCGCCCGAAAGCCACTTGCCCATGTCGTCGCCGTCAAAGGTGAGGACGGCGTAGTATTTCTGGAATTTGAAGGCCGACGCTTTTTCGAGCGCGTTTAATTTTTCGCGCACTTTTTCCAAATCATCGTGGCCGTTTTTGGGCAAAATGCCCTGTTTGTTCAGAAAGTCGCTGGTGAGGCTGTCCTTATAAAAAAGTTGCGCGTTGAATTCACTAAACATTTGGGTGCGATACTCGCGGAGCAAGATGCTTCCTGCGGTATCCTTTTCGAGGGAATTCAGCGCGTCCAGCAGAGCAATTTCCGCAGTTGAGTCGAATGCGCCATTTCTTTCGTATTTTCTCTTCACAAAGCTAACCGCGCTCAAACCTTCGCCCGGTTGCAAAACCTTAGACGGAAAATCTTGGATGCAAACGCCACCTTCGGTTGAGAAAAGTGGGGAATCTGTTGCCCTGATTTTTTGTCCGTTTTTGGGCCGATAAAACTGCACATTCCGCTGCCCATCAAGCGAGCACTTGCGTCCGCGCTCGCCCGCTTCGACATCGTTTTGCCAGTTGAATTGAGCGAAAGCCCGGACGTTTTTAATGGCCGCGAGCTGTCTTTCGAGGCTGTCGAGCGCGGCCTTGTAATTGTTGCCGAGTGGTTCGATGACCCAAAAGATTTCGAGGTGCGACGTGATTTGCTGGTCAAAACCATCGGGCTTCCGAAGTCCTTTGAGGGAACCTTCGGCTATTTCGCGCCACTTGTCCCGCACGGCGTTTTCGACCTTTTGCCCAAAAGCCTGCAAGTCGCCCGTGTTTTGGGCTTCGGACAGTTCCATCAAAAAACGGTTGGGCATGGCATCGCCCTTGTGCGGAAAAATGAGCGTGCCGTTCGCCGCTTCAATGGCGACTTTTATCAAGTCAGAGAGCAGTCGGCTGCCTGCGTACAAATCCTGCGTCTTGCGTGCTTGCGCGATGAAGGATTGGACGGGGCCGAGGGTGAAGAGGAGGAGGGATTTGGTCATGGGTTGAGAATGAGGTCTTTAAAATCAGTTTGGAGTGAAGGCTGGTTTGAAGCACCCCTCTCTTCGTCTTTTCTGGTAATTCTGGGTGCAACCGTTCTTAAAGTGGTTACTATGGGAAGTCCGCTTGGTAGCAATGATACGAATATTGGGGATGCGAATCGTGGGGTTCCCGCGCCGAGGACATATTTGTAGTTTAATTTTTGAGGTTCTCGCTCGCTCATTACATCGTGGCTGACCTGACCAATTTGGGTCAATGTTTTTGTACTCGAACCGATTTTGATTTCAAGAATGTACGGATATGCCTCTTGCCAACCTTTTGAAATTGGAAACTTTGGTTTGATGATGCCATTTTGAATTTCAAATCGATTTTGCTCAAAAAAATTGATTTTGCTCAAAATACCGTTTAAATCCGTCGGCATCGCAAAAGCCACCTCGTCCACCTCTGTCACCGCCACAGACCCAAACCCCCGCCGGCTCCTTTTTCCCCAGCCGCCAAGCGTGCAGGCGAGGATGAACAGGTTTTTGAGCATTTCTTTATGCTTGCTTTCGCAGTCAATCCGGATTTTGAAGATCAACCCAACATTAAATGCAAGAGCAGGTGACTTTTTAAAATCCTCTTGTTTGTGCGGCAAAAGCGGCGTTCTGACTTTTTGAGGTTCGTCAATATTTTGCTCCATCCGAATCAGCACCTTGCTCCGGTCCTTCGTGTTACCAAAAATAGCAGACTCTTGCTTTCGCAGTTCATCAAGCGACAAATGCCCATGCAAAGCCCGCCACCAAAACCGCAGCGAGGCTTTTATGCCCGGCGGGCGTAATTCAGGTTGGTCGCCATACGCTCCGTTCATGACGAGCGGGGTGACGGTTTTGCAAGTGAAGATTATTTTTTCCATGTCGGTCAATTTCTGTTTGATGATTGCCTCCGCACCACCCCAAACCCCGTACTTCCCCCCTTGCCCAGCCCGATCCAATCGGGTAGCGAGACGTTCGTTTTGAACTCGAGGGTGAAGGCGAGGATTTTCACGCCTTTGTAGCTTATCCACTCCTCTTTTTGGAGGCGGGTGATGCGTACCTCGAAGCGGCGTTCGAGGTCGCAGTCCATGCCGCGCGCGAAGGAGAGGATGTGCGAGGCCATTGTTTCTTCGAGGAAGCGGTAGCGGTCGGCCAGCGAATTGAGGCGCTGCCACTCGGCGTAGTTGTCGGAGTTGAGGGCTTGCCACTTGTGGATGCGGTAAAGGAAGTCGTGGTCCCACACGCCGAGTGTGTACTGGTGTACGTCCAATTTGGCGATGCGCATATCGTGGTCGCGGGCACCGATGGTCAGGCCCCAATCGGGCTGCGAAAAAAAGTGGTGCGCCTCTTCCACGCCCTCCTCGATGCAGAGGAGCATGGGGCGTTGCTGCCCGTTGTGCGTGTCGAGCTTGTACTGGATTTTCGGATAGCGTTGGTGGAAGCCGCCGCGCTCGTTGTCGTGGTTGTGGAACCACTCGTGTTCGTAGCCGACTTTTTGGGCCACTGCGCCGCGAAAGCGCGGCAAATCCCACGGATTGATGTGGGTATCAAACGAGACGGAGAGGAGCCGGAGTTTTTTCATGGCGGGGGTCAGCCGCGCGGGCTTTAGATTATGGGTTGAAAAATCGGGTTTTGCGGTGGGCAATGATAGTGCATTGCCGACGATTGATAAAAACCCGGCACACGAGAATTAGTATTTGGCGGGTATCCCTTTCAAAAACGTGTATTTTTGGCTGTGTGTGGTTTTTTCCAACAATGTTCTTACCGAAAGCGGGCTTTGCCAAAAAACCTCCGGCGTTGGTTTGGCAGGGTTTTTCGGGTGGGGTGGGGGAGCGTTGACCCCGCTTTTGACCCATGCAACTCTACCTCGATTCCTATGGAGCCTACCTATCCGTGCGCGGCGGGATGTTCTGTGTCCGCACCCGCACGGGTGGCGAGCGGACGTTCGCCGTGCGGCAGGTGGATGCGCTGCTGCTGACCAAAGGCACGGCGATGAGCACCGACGCGGCACTCTTGGCGGTGCAAAACGACCTGCCCGTGCTGCTGATTGACGCGAACACCCACTATCCATTGGCCCAACTGATGACGGCGCACCCCGGCGGGTTGGCGACCGTGCGCAAAAACCAAGCGTTTTTTGCCCAGAGCAGCGCGGGCTTGGCGTGGACGGCGGCGTGGATTGCCCGCAAAATCGGGTCGCAGCGCGCTTTGCTGCGCGGGCTTTGCGAACGGCAAGAAGCGGCGGCCACGTTCCGGCAACAGGTGGCCGAACAGGACAAAATCCTTGCCGTGCTCCAAAAAGGTTTCGAGCGGTGGCAGCCGCCGAAAACGTGGGACGAGGCCGCCCGCTCGGCCACCGCCGGGCAGTTCAGGGGGCACGAGGGGACGGCCTCGCGGGTGTATTTCCAATTGATTTCCAATTATTTAGATGGGCGCGTCGAGTTCGCGGGCAGGGCCAAACGCCCGGCCTACGACCCGCTGAACGCGCTGCTCAACTACCTCTACGGGATGCTGTACACGCACGCGCACTTGGCCCTGATGAAGAGCGGCCTCGACCCCCAGCTCGGCATCCTGCACGCCGACCAGTACAACCGCCCGACGCTGGTCTATGACTTCATCGAGGCGTTCCGCACTTGGGCCGACGAGGTGGCTTTGGGGCTGGTGGACGCGGGCGCGTTGGCCGAAGCGGACGAATTTTTCGAGCCTGCCGACGGCGAAGACCCGGACGCGGGGCTGCGGCTGGCGCAGGGCGGGAAGGGTAGGGTGGTGGATGCGATGCTGGCTTTTTTGGAGGCGCGGACGGCCTACGAGGGCAAACAGGTGAAGCGCGGGGTGCAGGCCGACATGGAGGCGCGGCGGCTTTCGACGCGCATCCGGGAATTTCAGGGATGAGGATTGAGGGATGAAAAAATGCCGGGCGTTTTTCACAAACGCCCGGCATACCTTCTAAACCAGTCTCCGGCTAAAGCGGGATTGAGAGATTTCATTTTTGAGAAAAAATGCTGGCTGCGATAGAGAGGATTAGCACTACCAACTCAAGCCAGATTTTGAGCAACTCAAGTTGCTCTTTGGTTACTTCAAACTTTTTCATTTTGAAAAATTTAAAGACTGACAACTTACTCTCCACTCAAACCCAGAGAGTTTAGGCTTTTCTAAACCAGTCTCCGGCTAAGGCAGGATTGAGACCAACAACCTCATCCGGGAACGTTGCCCGGCTCGTCTATCTATAACCGGCCTATCTCTAAGGCAGGATTGAGACAAATACCCAAAACGGTCATCATTTATATCTCATAACTCAACATTCCCGGCTCATGAAAAATCTTTTTCCCGAAAGTCTGCGCCCGCTGCGGCGCGTGTTGTTTTGCCTTTGCCTGCTTGGGGCGGGCGGGCCTTCGGCGGTGGCGCAAGACCCCGACATCCAGCAAGAATACCCCGGCGAGGGCGGCATGGAGGACGTGTTCCGCACGAGCGAACTGGACGGCGAGCAGCCCACTTCGGTGCGCGGGCGGCGCGGCAAGGAACAGGCGAAGCGGGTCAGCGTGCCGAGGGGCGCGTTCCGCGTCGGGTGCATTTGCATGGACGACTCGCGCAGCGCGGTGCGCAGCGTCGGGGCTTGCAGCGGGCACGGCGGGGTGCGTTACTGGCTTTACCGGACGGTGGAGGGCGACACGGTGCGCGTCCTGACGGGCAACCACGAGCGGCACCCCGGCCCGCTGAGCGCGGCGGAACTGAGCGAAATGACCCAAAAGCGCGAAAAAAAGACCCAAAACCTCACGCCCTTCGCGGCGCAGCAACCGACGGTGCCGACCATCGGGCCGGGCGCGGCTGCGGCCCCGGTCGTGACCTACCTGCCCGCCCCGGCGACGGACGCTGGCCCGGCGTGGATGTGGCCGCTGGCCTTGGTGCTGTCGTCCCTATTTTTGTACCTGACGGTGCGGTTCGTGCTGCACTGGGTGAAGGAAAACGAAGAATTCGTGAGCCATGCACTATCTAATTTCTTACGACATCGAAAGCGACCGGCTGCGCGGAAAAATCGCAAAAACGCTGGAACGCCACGGCTGCCATAGGGTGCAGCGGTCGGTGTTCGTGGCCCCGGCCATGGCGCGGCGCGATTGGCAGGCGATGCTTGCCGACCTCCGGCACCTGTGCCGGGCCGGGGGCGGCGTGTCTGCCGCCGACAGTGTGCTACTGGTTCCGCTGGACGAGGAGGAGCTGCCCGACATCACGGTGCTCGGCTCCAACAATGTGTTGCCGTTGTTGCAGGGCGGCGTGCTAAAAATCATGTTGTGAGTGGGCTGGTTTTTGGCGCAACGTTCTACATTTGTGCGCGTAACACATTACAAGTGTCACGACTTCTAAACCAGTCTCCGGCTAAGGCAGGATTGAGACGATTCAACAATTCTGAGATTTGAAATGTGTGCAACTTCTAAACCAGTCTCCGGCTAAGGCAGGATTGAGACTGGGTCATTTAGATTTAGTATAATTTCCTGATTAACTTCTAAACCAGTCTCCGGCTAAGGCAGGATTGAGACTCAACGCATCGCTTATCATATGAAACGCGAATTTGCTTCTAAACCAGTCTCCGGCTAAGGCAGGATTGAGACAACGGAAGCAATGTGGATGATACGCGAAATTGCTTCTTCTAAACCAGTCTCCGGCTAAGGCAGGATTGAGACTTCTATTATGAGCCAAATCCAGTAGACCATGGTAACTTCTAAACCAGTCTCCGGCTAAGGCAGGATTGAGACCCGTGTTCTGTTTCAACGAACAGCGCAGCCACTTTCTTCTAAACCAGTCTCCGGCTAAGGCAGGATTGAGACCTTCCTTTTCCGACGCTGCCACCGCCGCCTCTGCCTTCTAAACCAGTCTCCGGCTAAGGCAGGATTGAGACGAACAGGCGGTTTAGGAGGCGTTCTATCATTTTTCTTCTAAACCAGTCTCCGGCTAAGGCAGGATTGAGACCCTGCAAAATGGAGGCGGCAGTCCGTCAGGATTGTCTTCTAAACCAGTCTCCGGCTAAGGCAGGATTGAGACCGGTGGCGACAAGCCCAAAACTATTTGGGATATGCTCTTCTAAACCAGTCTCCGGCTAAGGCAGGATTGAGACACTTGGGCGGCTTCGGTTCTGTAACCGGATATTGCCTTCTAAACCAGTCTCCGGCTAAGGCAGGATTGAGACAATCTCTTTTTCTGAGAAATACGGGTAGGTTTTACCTTCTAAACCAGTCTCCGGCTAAGGCAGGATTGAGACGAATAGGCGTTCCACTGGTCGCACGAGACTTTCACTTCTAAACCAGTCTCCGGCTAAGGCAGGATTGAGACTGCAACCAATTTCTCGGCCGCTTCGACTTCAAAAACTTCTAAACCAGTCTCCGGCTAAGGCAGGATTGAGACCCGTGCTGTGCTACGTCTCGCAGCGTTTGCATTTTTTCTTCTAAACCAGTCTCCGGCTAAGGCAGGATTGAGACGAAATCCAAGCACAAGTCCGTCTCCTGAACCGACTCTTCTAAACCAGTCTCCGGCTAAGGCAGGATTGAGACCAGCAACGGAATAGGCGGCACCAAAAGGAAGGACTCTTCTAAACCAGTCTCCGGCTAAGGCAGGATTGAGACCATTTCAGCAACTGATTAAGTTGCAGTGCGATTAGCTTCTAAACCAGTCTCCGGCTAAGGCAGGATTGAGACGCGGGAGAAATCCTCCGCTACGCGGTATTCCGCGACTTCTAAACCAGTCTCCGGCTAAGGCAGGATTGAGACCTTAGCTTTGACAGACCAATTGAGAGGAAGAAATTCTTCTAAACCAGTCTCCGGCTAAGGCAGGATTGAGACAGCTAGTTCTTCTTCCAGTACGTATGGCAACTCGCCTTCTAAACCAGTCTCCGGCTAAGGCAGGATTGAGACAACCGAACCATGTGCAAGAATTTTAAATTCTTGTAACTTCTAAACCAGTCTCCGGCTAAGGCAGGATTGAGACTTTGCAAAATAACTAAAGATTGTAAACAAGTTGAGACATAAAAAACAGTCAACAGCAAAGGCAGGATAGAGAGATATGAC
>JBKBIC010000052.1:0-24677 GCA_046299435.1 Saprospiraceae bacterium | reverse complement strand
CCCCATGCACCCCGTGTTACCTTTGTGCGAAATTTAAATAACGAAACAGCAATGGTAGCAAGCGATAAGCAGCAGTTGATGGAGCGCGTGGAGGCCGCATTGAGCACGATCCGCCCACACTTGAAAGTGGACGGTGGCGATGTGGAAGTGGTGGACATCACAGACGATATGTTCGTGAAAATCCGCTGGATGGGGATGTGCGAAACGTGCGGGATGTCGGCCATGACTTTGAAAGCCGGCATTTCGGAGGCAATCCGAGGCAAAATCCCTGAAATCGCGGGTGTGCAACCCGTGAACGGGGTTGGGGCAGAACGATAGTTTTACCACCATAAAATGGAACGAGGTTCAGACGGGCAAGCCCGCTGAACCTCGTTCTCATTTTATTATTTGCCTAAAAATTAGGCTGTTGCTTCTGTTTTTGCGTCTTCGGTCTTTTCGCCGGATGCCTCCTCGCCGGTGCTCGGTTTGGCTTCTTCGACGGCTTCGGCCACTGTTTCGGCTACTACCTCTGCGGTGGTTTCTGCCTTTTCGGTAGCCTCGGCCACTGCTTCGGTGGCTGATTCTGCGGCGGCTTCGGCTTTCTCGGCGGCTTCGTTTTTGCCTTTTTTGATGGCTTCGACGACGGCCTCGATTTTCTCCTCCGCTTGCTCGACGACGGCCTCAAATTTGTCTTCGGCCTTGTCCATCAGGTCTTCGGCTTTTTCGGCAGCCACTTTCCCGACGGCTTTCATTGTGTCAATGGCGTTCTCGAACACCTCGCCGAGCACGGTCGTGGCGGCCTCGAACAGGCTGTCTTGCTTCGGGTTGTCGGCCAATTTGGTGGCTTTCGCGCCGATTTCGGCTTTCACCTGTTCTTTGGCTTGCTCGAATTTTTGGCGTTCCGCGTCTTTTTCGGCGCGTTTGCCTTCTTTCTCTTTGGCCACGTTGATTTGACGCTCCACTTCTGTGCGGGTGTGGTACATCTCTTTCAGTTTGTCGCGCTTGGAGGCCACGCGCTCCTCGACCATCTTGATTTTGGCCTGACGGATTTGGGCTTCGAGCTGGCCTTCGGAGGCGGCCACTTTGCGGCTTTGGAATTCGAGTTCCTCTTCGTCGCGGCGCACACTGTCTTCCATCCGGGCGATGGCCTCGTTCAGGCCCTGCATCCGGCGGACGTGGCGTTCGGCGAGGGTGCCTTCGTTCGCGCTGGGGCCGAAGCGTTTTTCTTTGGCGGATTTGAACGCGCCGTCGAGCCTGTCCCACAGTTTGTTGCGGTGCTCGTTGGTCATTTTGGCCTCGCGGTACTTGCGTTGGAGTTGTTTCAAGTCCTCGAACACGGCGTTCAGTTTGTTGCCACCGGCCGCGATTTTGGCTTCGATGCCGTCGAGGGCGTTGTTCATATCTTCATAAACTCGTTGCGATGCGCTAACAAACTCGTCGTTGACCCGTGCGCGGAGTTTTTTCAAGTCGTCGAAAAGTGCGTTGATGCCGTCGCGGAGGTCATCGGCGTGTTCGCGCCAGAGGTTGCGTTCGCGCACTTGGTCTTGCACTTTGTCCCAGAAGCTGCGCAGGCCGTCCCACATGGAGTGCTCGTAATTGGTCAGCGCGGCCACTTTTTCCTTGAACTCGGCCAGTTCCTGTTGGTAGGCTTGGTTGAGCTTGGAGGAAAGGACGGCGAAGTGCCATTCGGTTTGCGCCCGCGTGACGAGGTCGGGGCGTTCCACTTTGAGATCTTCGGGCAGGAGGTTCTCGGTGACGCTTAGTTCGCGTTCGAGCTGGGCGAAACCTTCTGGGAATTCCACCTCGCTGCCGTTGCGCCATTCTTGCATCATTTTATTGACAAATTCTTCCGATGCGATGGCTTCCGGGAACGTGTAGAGTTGCACTTTGTTGGTGTCCGCTTGCAGTTCCAGTGCAACCAGTACCTTTTCATTTTGTGCGTTGGTGCCCCATAAAACTAACTTGTTCTTCATGTCTTCGTTGGATGCGGTGAGTGTGAAAGGACGTTGTGACGATTGGTTCGGACGCTGTGCGCGAGGTTGTGGACTGCTGGCAAAGCGTGCCAAAAAAGTCGGGCAAAATTATGCGGCGGCCTCACTTTTTCCGATTTTCTTCTTTTTTAGTTTCAAAATTCCTTTTTCGAGGAGGTATTCGGCGATTTGAACGGCATTGGTGGCCGCGCCCTTGCGGAGGTTGTCCGAGACGACCCACATGTTCAGGGTGTTCGGCTGGCTCTCGTCGCGGCGCAGGCGACCGACGAACACCTCGTCCCGGTCGTGCGCGTCAATCGGCATCGGGTATTTGTAGTTCGCCACGTCGTCCACGACTACCACGCCCGGCGCGTTTTCGAGCAGGCGGCGCACTTCGGCGAGGTCGAAATCGTGCTCAAACTCCACGTTCACGGCCTCGGAGTGGCCGCCGATGACGGGCACGCGCACCGTCGTGGCCGTGACCCGGATGCTGTCGTCGCCCATGATTTTGCGGGTTTCGTTCACCATTTTCATTTCTTCTTTGGTGTAGCCGTTGTCCAGAAACACGTCAATGTGCGGCAGCAAGTTCAGGTCAATCTGGTGCGGGTAGGCGCGTTCGCCGGGTTTGCCTTTGCGCTCGCTCATCAATTGATTGACGGCTTTTACGCCTGTGCCCGTGACGGATTGGTAAGTGCTGACAACGACGCGCTTGATTTTGAAAACATCGTGCAGGGGCTTCAACGCCACCACCATTTGGATGGTCGAACAGTTCGGGTTGGCGATGATTTTGTCCTGTTTGGTCAGCACGTTTGCATTCACTTCGGGCACGACGAGTTTTTTCGTCGCGTCCATGCGCCATGCGCTGCTGTTGTCAATCACGACCGTGCCGACTTCCGCGAACTTGGGTGCCCAAGCCAGCGAAGTGCTGCCGCCAGCGGAGAAAATCGCCACGTCGGGCTTCTTGGCAATGGCCTCTTCCATGCCGATGACCTTGACTTTTTTGCCCCGGAAGGTGATTTTTTTGCCCACCGACCGCTCGCTGGCGACGGGGAAAAGTTTCGTTACCGGAAAATCGCGCTCGGCGAGCACTTGCAACATTTTCGTGCCGACCAATCCGGTCGCGCCCACGACGGCTACTTTCATAATCAGTGAGTGATTGGGTGAATGAGTGAATGTGTGATTGGGGCGGCAAAAGTAGGGATGTGGGACGAGGATTGAGGGATGAAAACCGAAAACGCAACATCCCCCATTCCTACCTTCGCCGCATGACGAACAAAGAAATCGCCAATGCTTTCAGCCTGCTGGCCGACATCATGGAACTCCACGATGAAAACCAGTTCAAAATCCGCTCGTATCGCAACGCCTACCTCGCGTTGCGGAAACTCGACCGCCCGCTCACGGCCATGTCCGACGGCGAAATCGGCGCGATTCCCGGCGTGGGCGCGGCCATTTCCGACAAAATCCGCCAACTATTGACCAGCGGCACCATGAAAACGCTCGAAGATTACCGGGCAAAAACCCCGGCGGGCGTGGTCGAAATGTTGCAGGTCAACGGCTTCGGGCCGAAAAAAGTCCGCACCGTTTGGCAGGAAATGGGCATCGAATCCGTCGGCGAACTGTGGTACGCCTGCAACGAAAACCGCCTCGTCGAAATCAAAGGTTTCGGCGCAAAAACGCAGGAAGACCTCCGCCAGAAACTTGAATATTTCCTGAAAAGTCGCGGCAAACTCCACCTCGACGCAGCTGAGGAGGAGGCCGATTTCGTGGCCGCGTGGCTCGCCGGGCGGCTGCCGGGCGCACAGGTTTTGGCCGTTGGCGAATTGCGCCGACGCTGCCCGGTGGTCGAAAAAGTGGAGTTGCTCGTGTCCTATGACGGCTCGGATTGGGCGCAAGCCTTTGACGACCAGACACTTGTGCTGGAAAAAGAGGAAGAAAACAAATCACTTGCCCGCCTCGAAAATGGCACAGAAGTCACGCTGCACCGCTGCGCACCGGGCGAGTTTGGCTCCAAAATTTTCTTGCTGACCGGCCACCGTGCGTTCAACGAGGCATTTGTGCAAAATTCGCCGGGCGTGGATTTCCGCAATTTGCCAACCGAAGCGGAGGTTTTTGCCAAAGCCGGGCTGCCGTTCGTCGCCCCCGAATTGCGCGAAAATGGCGACATCGTGGCAGCGGCCAAGTCGGGCAGTTTGCCACAACTCATTGAAAATGAGGACATCCGGGGCGTGCTGCACGTCCACACGACTTGGAGCGACGGCGCGAACACCCTGCGCGAAATGTGCCTGCAAGCCCGCGATTTGGGCTATTCATACATTGGCATCACCGACCACAGCCAGTCCGCTTTTTATGCCAACGGCCTGAAACCCGACCGGGTGCTGGCGCAAATGGCCGAAATCGAGGCGTTGAACGCCGAACTCGCGCCGTTCCGAATTTTCAAGGGCATCGAAAGCGACATCCTGAACGACGGCTCGCTGGACTACGCCCCGGAGATTTTGGACAAGTTTGATTTCGTCGTCGCGTCCGTCCACTCCAACCTGAAAATGCCCATCGAAAAAGCCACCGAGCGCGTCCTCCGTGCCATCGAAAACCCGCGCACCGCCATCCTCGGCCACCCGACGGGGCGGCTGCTGCTGAGCCGGGAGGGCTATCCGCTGGATTGGCCGCGCATCCTCGACGCTTGCGCCCGGCACGGCGTGGCCATCGAACTGAACGCCAACCCGCACCGCTTGGATATTGACTGGACGCTCATCCGCGAGGCCACCGGGCGCGGTATCCGCATCGCCATCAACCCCGACGCGCACAGCCGCGAGGGCATCCGCGACATCCGTTTCGGGTTGTTCGCGGCGCGAAAAGGCTGGCTGACAGCAGCACAATGCCTGAATTATTTGGATGCGGCGGGGTTTGCGGGGTGGCTGCGGGAGCGAGGAGAAGTATTGAAGAAATAACCTCAGACAGTAAAAATCCTCTCTTTAATCTAACCAAGCATATAGGTAAGATATGAAAATTGAGATTGCAGAGTCAGTAATCATGTCCTGGTTGAGACACGCCAAGAGCTGTCAAATTGTTCAGATGAACTGGAAGGCATCTGGCAGTTGGAAGTTTTACAATGAAGTTGAGGTCAAGAAGATTATTGATGAGTCCCGAAAGGTTTTCGGTGAAAACCTCTTTAATAAAAGTAGTTCGATAGACCAGATTTTAAAACAAGGAGAAATTGATGTTTTAGGAGTAGAGATTAATGAAAACGGTGTCTTCAATATATATGGTGTTGATGTTGCTTTCCATATCGCAGGTTTGAATTACGGGGACACTTTGGATCGTGTGATTAAGAAAATGATTAGAACCGCCGCACTCATAACTGGTTATTTTGATTATAAGTCAGCGAAAATTGTATTTGCGTCTCCTAAGGTTAATAATGTTGATATTGAGCCTTTGAAAAAATCCACTGAAAAATTAAACACTTTGTTCAGGAATAATTTGTCAATGGATTTCGATTTTGAGATTATAGTTAACGAGGATTTTAGGACGAAAATATTTAACCCCATTATGCTTTTGTCAAAAGATGTCGCTGACACCTCAGAGTTATTTATGCGTAGTGTTCAATTGAGCCAGTTGTTTGAGGGAAATAGAGGTATCGGAAAAATAGAAAACCATGGGAAAGCGGCGATTTTTCAGACTGCATTGAAAGAGGAGTTTGTAGGATACGAAGAGATACGGATTGGGCTACTTGTGAGAAGTACCTTTACTGATTTAGTGAAAAATGGGATTATTAGTGTTTCTGATATTGCAGAACTGGTTAACCAAGACTACTGTAAAACTACCTTTAACCTGAACTACCCTTTTCTGAAAAGAATAGACAGTACAAAAGACCGCGTCAAACAAAGGTTTGAAGGTGTTTATCCCCGATACTACGTTAACCCAATAACCATATTTAGTAATGACTATTATCTCTGCCAAGAATGGTTTGAACAGAGTAAGCCACTATACTTGTCTTGGCTAAACAAGGTAAAAAGGAGAAGTTCGCCAGACTCTCAAAACCCAACATAAAACGGGGCGCGATGCACAAGCATCGCGCCCCGTCGCATTTAAAAAACACCTCAAAAATCCTCACTCCACTCGCACCCTCACCCCCTGCGAGTGGCTCGAAAACTCTGGTGCGTACATGCATTCCATCGTCGTGATGCCATTGGAAAAATCACCGCGCTGGCTCACCACGAGCGGGTACTCGAACACGAAGGTGCCACGCGGCAGGTAGTCCATGAAAAAGTGCGTCGCCAAGTCTTTCGTGCTTTCGTAGTAGCCGAGGCCGTTGCCCCAGCGGTAGCCGCTCAGCACGTTCACCGGCTCAAAGCCGCTGGCCCGCATATCTTTCAGGTGGACGTATTCCATCGGCCTGTCCACGCGGATTTCGATGCGGACTTTCACACGGTCGCCGCGTTTCAGGGGCTGGCCGTCGGCGATGGGCGTGAGCACCTTGCCTGTGGCCGAATCGTCCTCGCGGAAGAGCTGTTTCACGATGGTCAACGGTGTTTTTTTGAACGACGTGATTTTGTCGAGGTCTTCAAAATACTGCCAGTAGGCCGCGCCCCAAGCCATGTTCGAGTTCGGGTTTTCGACCTTGATTTCGGCAAGCGAGGGCTTCACTTCCGCGCCGCCCCATGCTTGTTTGAAATAGCCCGTGCCTGCTTCCAAGTCGTTGGTTTTCAAAGTTTTGCCGCCCAACGAGATGCTCACCGGGCGCGCATTGTCGAGCCAATTTTGCCCGCGCAGGAGCAGTGCGTACACGGCTTCGGCGGTGGCTTTGGTACTTTCCCAGTTGTTGGTCTGCTTGTTTTTCAGCAGCCAAATCCGCAGTTCGTCCACGGCCTTTGGGTCGTCGGCCACCTCGTCGAACACCTCCACCATCATGGCCTGCGTCTCCACCGGCAGTTGGTACCAATAATAGCCCCAATCGAACACCCAATACATGCCCAGTTCCTCTTTTTGGATGGAGCGTTCGCGTAGGCTGCGGGCGATTTTTTGCGCGTCTTCTTTCATGCCAAAACGGTGCAAAGCCATCGCCAACATCCCCTCTTGGTACAGTCCGTTGCCGAGCCAGAACTTCTGTGCTTGACCCAAATAGTAGGCAAAAGCCCGCTCTGGGCGGTCAATTTTCCCGAAAAACGACTTCATGTACAGGTATTGGATCACCATGCCGTCCAAGTGGTTGTCCTCCAATTTGGCACGGCCAGCCTGCGCTTCCTGCTCCAATTTGGCGTATTGCTCGCGCACTTGGCGGTCGCAAAAGCCGAGGGCGAGGTCGGTCATGCTCATGGTGGTTTGGTCGTTTTGCCAATCGAACGCGCCCAGTTTTTGCAGTTTCGCCAGCCCGGTCAGGATGTGTTGCGTGGTGTGCCAGCTCGGTGGGCCACCGGGGAACCACGACCAGCTGCCGTCCGAGTTTTGCCGCTCGGCCAACTGCGCCAAAGCCCGCGTTTGCTCGTCGGCCATGCGGTTGAGGTCGAAAAGCAGGGCGATGTTTTGTTTTTGCTGCGCCTCGTTTTGCGCGTCCATGACCCAAGGGGTTTCTTCCAAAAGGGCGTTTTTCAGTTCTTGGTTTTTGGCGAGGTTGCTCAACATGGCCCCCCCCTGTCCCCCTGAAGGGGGTGAGGTGCGCCATTTTTCAAACACTTTGCGGATGTTCGGGTATTTGCCCGCCACGCTCGCGGCCAGCGCATTCGCATAAAAACGGCTGAAAACCTGCTCGCTGCACTCGTGCGGGTACTCCATCATGTACGGCAGCGACTGTACGGCCAGCCACGCGGGGTTGCTCGTGAACTCCAACGTGTACCGGTGCGAGGCCAGCGTCGGCGATTTCAGCGACTTCAAATTGTCGAAAACAAAGGTTTTCGTCTGTCCGCCGCGCACGGTGATGGGCATGGTTTCGGTCACGAGCATCCGGTTCGTTACGACGGGCAGGGTGCTTTCCTCGCCGTCGCGGGCGGTTTTGCCTTCCGCGAAAATCTGCCAAGTGACTGCGCTCGTCTTGCCGAACGGCACTTTCAGCCGCCACGAAACTGCGGTGCTTTGCCCGGCGGGCACGGTGAAATTGACCACCCGTGCCCCAGTTTCCAGCCCAAAATCGCGTTCTAAAACTTGCATCGTGGCCGCGTCCAAGAGGCCGAGCGAGGCCGTGCCGGTTTGAGTTTCCTGCGAGAGGTTGCTGATTTTGGCCGAAAACTCGATTTCGTCGCCCTCGCGGAAAAAACGTGGCGGGTTGGCGATGATCATCAACTCTTTTTGCGTGACCACTTCGCGGGTGGCGACGGCGTTTTTCAGGTCTTTTGTGTGGGCAAATGCCAGCAATTTCCAGCGCGTCAGGGCCTCGCCCATCGTGAATTTCAGCAGTACGTCGCCGTTCGCATCCGTCCGCAGTTCGGGGAAAAAGAATACCGTTTCCTGCAAATTCCGGCGGATTTGGGCGGGTGGGGCAGGGGCAGGTTTGTCTTTTGTCCAAGTGCCGATGTTCGGCCCCTCCGCTTTGTCAAGAGGATAAACCTCAGGACGTTGATAATTATCCCTGTTCATGCCGCCAGCGGGCGCGGCACTTTCCATCGCCACCCCATCAACCATCGGCGCCATTGATTTCATGGCCATGACATTGCCCCGATACCGTCCACCGTACAATGGGAAACCAAACCAATTGAGCATCCGGTACGCCCGCGATTCAGGCGCAACGCCTTCATTTCGAGGCGAATAGCGCGGCTCGCCGCCTTGCGCGCCGAAGTCCTGCGCGGGCTGCCACTGCACCTGCGAAAAACGGTCGGGGAACGCCACGCCATTCCAACTGTGCTGCAAAAACTGGTCGAGCGAGGCATCGTACATGGCCGCGACCAACTCGGCAGCCACTTTGTCTTTTTTCGGGCCAGAAATCCGCAGCCGCCACTCCTCTTTTTGGCCGGGCAGCAGTTTGTCTCGGAAGGTCTCGAAAGTGATTTTCAGGTCTTTGTTCGTCCACGGCACATCCAATTTTTGGGTGAAATGCCCGTAAAAACGGTTGTCGCGCACCGCAAACGCATGGAACGTCAGCCCGCCCCGGTCACTTTCGGCGACGGTGATTTCGATTTTTTCGGCACCGACGGTTTTCAGCCAGCGCGGGTTTTCGAGCTGGCCGTTGCGTTCGATGGCCACGAAAAATTGCAGCCCGGCGGTTTGCCCGCCCAGCCAGACCCGTGCGGTTTCGCCCGGTTCAAAGGTTTCTTTTTCGACAAAAATCTGCGGCTCGCGGAACTGCGTCCGGCGGTTTTTCGCATCCCAAACCTGCACAACTCGCTTGATTTCAATGGGTTCGCCGAACGAGTCCTTCGTTTTCAAAACAACCGCGTACCAGCCCGGCTGCACTTTCCCGGCGTTTAAATCGAAGGTTTGCCCGGCGGCAGTCGTGTTGAACGTGAACGGTTGCATGAAATCCTCGCGGCCCCATTTTTCGGGGTTGTCCTCGCCGCGCCAGGCGTAAGCCGGGAATTTTTCGCGGAAATCAGCCTCGGCGAGCGTCGCCACGTCGGGTTCTTCCCAGTAGCGTTTCGTGAAAATGGTGCGCGGCTCCACGAGGCGTTGCAGCGTGATGTCGAGTTTGGCGGGCTGGAATTGCCCCGCCGAATTGCTCGTCCCGATGCGGACGCGCCGCAGGCTGTCCAATTCGACGGATTGGCCGAGGCTGAAATCCACGTTCAGCGCGACGTACCCGGCGGAAACGGCGGTTTGGTTGCTCCGCGTCTCGCCCGTGATGTCGGTCACGTCGGCAAAGACCGTGAAATCGAACATCGGCAGGTCTTTTTTCGGGATGCTGCGGTCGGGCAGCGCGTCGAATTTGATGTCGAACGAGCCGTCCGCGCCTGTCGTGGCCGTGCCGTTGGTGATTTCCATTTGGCTTGTGTTCCAAATCATCGGTCGCCACCAGCCGAAATCCCAAAACGGAAACCGCGCCTGCCGCACCACGCGGTACTTGACCTGTGCTCCATCGAGCACCGAACCCGCGTAATTTTTGGCCTCGCCGCGCACCGTCACCGCCTCGCCGAGCCGGAAACTGCCCTCCACAGGCTTGAACGCGACCTCGAATTTGGGCCGTTTGTATTCTTCCACATTGAAATACGCCGCGCCGGGCGTGCCCTCAACTTGTATGGTCATTTGCCCGGTCAGGCCGCCTGTCGGTGCTGCAAACGCCCCGTTGAACGTGCCGAACTCATTGGTTTTTAGCGACAAACGGTTTTTTTCTTGGTAGTTCGCGTCCAGAAATTTGACCAAAACTTGGCTGTTCGGCACGATGCTCGGCAGCCGTTCGGCGGAGTTGTTCAGCAAAATGCCTTTGAAATAGACCGTCTGGCCGGGGCGATAAATCGAGCGGTCGGTGAAAAAATGCACGCTGCGCTGCTCGGTTTGGCGGTAGGGTTCGTAGTCGCTTAACCAGCCGAGCCAGAGCGTGTCGGTGCCCGCCGAAAGCCGCGTGAGGCCGCCTTCGCCCGCCGGGAACTTGGCTTGGAGCCAGCCGTTCGCGTCGCTCATGGCCGACCCGACGAAGTTTTGACGATTTGCACGGGCTTGATAATCATAGCGTTGCGTGAAAAAATCGGCCTTCACGCCCGCCAATGGGCTGCCCGATTCGCGGTCGGCGACGACGATTTTCGAGCTGCCGTTTTCGCGCATGGCGACCGGCGCGAGCCGCGTCGTGGCAAACGGTACAAAAGCCACTGCGCCCATTTTGTCCGAAAATGCTTTGTTGTCGGCCACCACCAACGCCCAATGTCCGGCGGGCAGGCCGTCGAGCGCGATTTCGGTGCGGTGATTTTGGTAATCGCGCGGCAGCGGCACGTCCCATTCGCGCTGCTGCGCCACGTCGAGGCCATTCAAAAAATCGAGGCGTTTGTCCCAGTCAATGCCCTCGAATGGATTGAACTCGGCGGCAGGCAGGTTGACCACTTTCACCCAAATCCGGGACACGTTTTTCAGCGAAACACTCGCCAACATGGGTTTTTCAGGCAAATACGCTTGCTCCACGTCCACGTTCAGCGAAGGCTGGCGGATTTGCGCGAGCAGCTGGCGACATTGGCCCGCGCCAAAACTTTTCGGGTGGCGGCGAATCGCATCCTCACATTCGGTCACGGCGCGTTTCAGGTTTTCGCCTTTGGATTGCGGGTTTTCGGAATCCGTTTCGATGAGCAGTTCGGCGAGCGCGGCGATGGTTTCCGCGTCGGACGGGTGGTCGTAGTGCGATTTGTGCAGCACTTCCAACGCCTGTTGGTAGCGGCTTTTTTTGTCTTCGAGCACGGAATTTTGGCGGGCGAAGGCGAGCCGTTTCAGTTCCAAATCAATCAACGCCGATGGGTCGGGGTCGGTCAAATGCGTGGCAGTCAACGTGCGGAACAGGTTGACTGCCAGCCATTTGCCGCTCGTGGTGTCCTTGCTTTCAAATTTTGCCCGCACGAAATCGCGGCCCGGCGCGAACGCCTCTGGCTGGTCAAGGTAAAACTTGAACGCGGGTTCGGTCAAGAAACTGCGCTCGTTGGAAAAATGGTCGAGTGCCCGGTGCGCCAAAAAATCGAACAAAGTCGGGCGCAGCGGTGCAGTGGCGGTGTCGTTGCGGCCCTGCGTGGTCACTTCGCGGAGGTACTCGGCAGGCGTGGCCCGTAACAAGCCTTCCTCGCGGACGGATGCGGCGTACAAATCCAGCGCGTGCCGCTCGATTTGCGCCGCCGACCAAGTGAGGATGTCGCCGCCCTCGTCGCTGACGGGCGTGCGGTCGCGCAGGCTCCATTGTTGGTTTTGGAGATAGGTCGCGTAGAGTTCGCCGAGCAGGCTTTCGAGCACGGATTTTTGGGGTTGCGGGGCGGTTTTGGCTTCGGTCTCGAAGTTTTGGACGGCCTTTACGAAACCGTCCTCATCGAGCATCGTTGTGTATTTCCCCCTGAAAATCAAGGATTTGAGCACATGGCCGCCGTTGTTTTCGGCCTTTGCGCGAGCGTGGATGGCCTCGACTTTTTCGAGCGCGGATTTGTACAAACCCTGCTTGTCGAGTGAGTCCACGATGCGCCATTCAGCCGGAAAATCGGCAGAAGCGGAAGCGTTGGGCATGGCAGTCGGATTTTTTTGAGAAGATGTTTTGCAAAAAGGAAGGGCAAAAAGGGCCAAAAACAGGCCGAAAACGGTGTGTTTGAACGAGATGCGATTGGGCATGGTGGGAAAATTGGATGAGAGGTGCTGGATAGCAATTGGAACACGGATGAAACGGATTGAGCGGATTTACACGGATTTCAAATAGTTGTCAGTTGTGAACGGTTAGTTGTCAGTTCAGAAAAAAATCCGTGCAAATCCGCTCAATCCGTTTCATCCGTGTTCCAATTGCTATCCAGTATGTGGCAAACTTACGCCGCGTCGGATGCCGCCCCGAAAGTTTTTGCACAACAGACAGCCACCGCTTTGCAAGTCGTTTGCAAAACCGCCCTACTTTTTCGCCGCGATTTTGATTGGTCGTTCGGCGATTCGGCTATTTGGCTATCGAATCACCGAATAGCCACATCACCAAATAGCCCAACCAATGCCAATTATCGAATCCGCCGACGGTTCGCACACTATTTTTTCCGACAAATTCGGGGTGACTTACCACTCGCGGCACGGAGCCGTGACCGAATCGCAGCACGTTTTCATCAATGCCGGGCTGCGGTTCAAAGCCGCTGAAAATCAGGAGGTTGCAGTTTTAGAGGCGGGTTTCGGCACGGGGCTGAACGCTTTTTTGACGTGGCTTTTTGCCGAAAAACGCGACCTGCGAGTGCGTTACACCGGGCTGGAAATTTTCCCGATTCCGCCCGCCGAGGCCGCGCATCTGAACTATCCAGAGCTGCTCAATTTGCCCGACCGACGCGACGACTTTTTCACGTTGCACACTTGCGCTTGGGAGCAGCCATTGGATTTGTCCGAGAATTTCACGTTCGAGAAACGCAAAACGCCGATTGAGTTCGTGGCTTTCGACGGAGCCTTCGACCTTATTTATTTCGATGCCTTCGCGCCGCAGGCCCAGCCGGAACTTTGGAGCGAAAACACCCTGCACCGGATGCACCGGGCCCTCCGACCCGACGGGATGCTGCTCACTTACTGTGCGCAAGGCGAGTTCCGGCGGACGCTGAAAAAGGTCGGTTTTGCAGTGGAAAAACTGCAAGGCCCGCCGGGCAAACGCGAGATGACGCGGGCGGTGAAATAGAGAGGAAGAGAGGAAAAGTTGGAGAGTTGAAAGCGCGCCGTTTTCAACTCTTCCGCTTTTTTCAACTTTTCAACACCTCTTCTCTTCCACTTCAATAAGTAGGTTTTCCCCACCTCAAAAGTTTGTGCCACGCGGCCCGCAGCACAATCAGGCCGTGCGCGGCGAGCGTGGCGGGCAGCCCAAAATGCTGCCGCATGACCGCGAAACGGTCGCGGAGGGATTGGCGGTGGCGTTGCTTGCTCATGCCGCCCATGAGGTAATCGGTGATGATGCCGCTGAAACGGGCGTTTTTCCGGCTTTTTTTCAGGATTTTGATGCACCAGTCGTAGTCGGCGCAGAGGTTGTCGGCCATGTATTCGGGCGCGATGGCGCGGCGCGGGATGAAGGATTGATGCACGACGAGCATCCCGCCGAGGTAGCTGCGCCACGTCAGTTTTTCCGGCAAGCGGCGGGTGCTGAGTTCGCTCATCGTGCCTGCGGGTTCGCGCAAGTCGTTGACTAACAGGGTTTCACCAAAAATCACGTCCGTTTCTGGGTCGGCGAGTGCGGCCAATTTTTCGATGGTATCGGGCCGGTGCAGGTGGTCGCCGCAGTTGAGGAACTGCACGAAATCGCCCGTTGCCAGCCGCAACCCTTTGTTCATGGCATCGTACAAGCCTTTGTCGCGCTCCGAAATCCAACGCAGGTTGGGCATTTGGGCGGCGTATTTTTCGATGAGCGCGACCGTGCCGTCGCGGGAGCCGCCGTCAATCACCCAATATTCGATGTCGGGATGGGTCTGTTGCCGGACGCTTTCGACGGTGCCGGGCAGCAGTTGTTCGCCGTTGAAGACGACGGTGATGATGGTGAATTTCATTTTTTGAGATGCCAGATTTTGAGATGCCAGATGCCAGATTTTGAGATGCCGGATGCCAGATTTTGAGATGCCAGATGCCAGATTTTGAGATGCCGGATGCTTGGGCAATTTGCCAGCTAAAAATCTGGCGTTTTACATCTGGCATCTGGTATCTCAAAATCTGGCATCTCGACTACCTTCGTGCCGCTTCGTGCGGGCGAAAGTCGCGCAAAGAAAACCATTCCACCGTTCATCATCGGCGGCAGTGTGAGGCCGCAATTTTCCAGTCCAATGTCCAGCGAACAGAACCAAAAATTCGACTTCAAAAAACTGGTGCCGCACGGCATCGCGGTGGCCCTGCTGCTCGTCGTGTCGTGCATCTATTTCGCGCCCAACGTCTTCGGCGGCAAGGCCCTGCCGCAGCCCGACAACGACAAGGCGCGGGCGATGCAAACCGAAGTGATGCAATACTTGAAAAGTGAAGGCGAGGCCCCGCTTTGGACAAACAGCGCGTTCGGCGGGATGCCGGCCTACCAAATCTACTCGAAAGTGGACGGCAACCTGACCACGCCGCTGGCAAAAGTGGTCTATCTGGGGCAGGGCATCACGTCGGTTTGGGCGTTCGTGTTCGGCGCGATGCTGTGTATGTACCTGTTTCTCAGCGTGTTGCGGCTCGATTGGCGAGTTGCGTTGTTCGGTGCGTTGGCCTTTGGCATCACCACCTACAACATGGACTTGCTCGAAGCCGGGCACTCGACAAAGATGTCCGCGTTGTCGTTCGTGCCGGGGATGTTCGCCGGGGCGGTGCTGGTCATGGGCGGGCGGTTTTTGCTCGGCGGCGGGCTGCTGGCACTTTTCACGGCCTTTGAGGTGAATGCCAACCACATCCAAATCACTTATTACGCCTTGCTTTTGCTGGGCATCTACTTTTTGGTGGAGTTGGTTTGGGCCATCCGGCACAAGGGCATGGCCAACTGGGGGCTGCGCGTGGGTACGGTCGTCATTGCGTTCGTGCTCGGTTTTGGAAGCAATACTTCGCGCCTTTGGCCGACTTTGGAGTACAGCGAGGAAACCACGCGCGGCAAAAGCGAGCTGACCGAAGGCAAAACTTCCGACGGCGGCGGCTTGGACAAAGACTACGCTTTCGGATGGAGCTGCGGCATTTCTGAAAGTTTGAGCCTCATCGTGCCGCGTGCCACCGGCGGCGGCGGTCAGGAAAACATCCAATCCGGCGAGTTTTACGATTTGGTCAGCAAAGGCCGCAGCCCGCAGGAAAAGGCCCAACTGGGTCGGCAGGTCGCGGGCATCATGTATTCCGGCGACCAACCGTTCGTGGGCACGGCCATTTATTTCGGGGCAATCGTGTGTTTCCTGTTTTTCCTCGGCGCGTTTTTGGTGCGGGGCGTGGAAAAATGGTGGCTGTTGCTGGCCGGTCTGTTTTCGGTTTCGTTGGCTTGGGGCAAATATTTCCCGCTGAACGACCTGCTGTATGCCTATTTCCCGATGTTCAACAAGTTCCGCGCTGTGACGATGGCCTTTGGTTTGGGGCAACTGTGCTTCGCGGCGTTGGCGGCACTCGGCCTGCAAAAACTGTTTGACGAAGACATTTCAAAAGCCGCAAAACTTCGGGCCGTGTACATCGGTGCGGGCGTTTCGGCTGTGTTTTGCCTACTGGCGATGATGCTCGCGGGCGGCGTTGGCCCGAACGACGCGCAACTCGCCGAGCAAATCAAAATCCCGAACCTCGAATCCATGCTCTCGAACGACCGCGCCGCCCTTGCCCGTGCGGATGCTTTCCGGTCGCTGGGATTCATCGCGGTGGCTGCCGCGCTGATATGGCTTCACCTACAAAGCCGCCTGAAAGCGACGATGACCGTGCTCGCGGTGGCGGCCGTTTCGTTGTTCGATAACTGGTCGGTGTGTCGCCGGACGCTGGCCGACGACGATTTCGAGCCTAAAAAAGAAACCACCGCCCCGCCCGCCCCGAAGCCTTACGACAACCAAATCAAGCAAGACCCTGACCCGCATTACCGAGTGCTCGACCTTTCGCGGGGCAGTTTCACGGCCAACTGGACGACTTCATATTTCCACAAAAGCCTCACCGGCTACCACGCCGCCAAGCTGCAACGCTACCAAGAAGTGATTGACTCGGTATTTGGGCAAAACGCCAATTTGATGAACGTGGCGGGCATGATGAACACCAAATACATCGTCGGCATGGACGGCAACGTCGTGCCCAACCCCCGTGCCTGCGGCCATGCTTGGTTCGTAAAACATTGGCAATCAATGCCTACGGCAGATGCCGAATTGCAAGCCCTCCGCACGTTGAACCCACGCGACACGGCGGTCGTCTGGCAGAAATACTCGGCGGCAGTCGAAGGCCTGAACATCAAATTTGACTCGACGGCCAGCATCAAACTGACCAAATACCACCCCGACAAAATGGAGTACGAATACTCCTGCGCGACGGAGCAACTTGCTGTGTTCCCGGAAATCTATTACCCGGAAGCCAAAGGCTGGCATTGCTACCTGAACGGCGAGCGCAAATCGGGCCTGATGACGAAGGTGGATTACTTGCTGCGTGGGGTGCGCCTGCCGGCGGGTCAGAACGTAAAATTCGAGATGCGTTTCGAGCCTGATTCGTTCGTCATGGGCGAGCGGATTTCGCTCATCGCCTCGCTGTTGGTGCTGCTGGCGTTTTTTGCCGGGCTGTACGTCTGGTATCGTCGGCACCCGTTGGAAGATGCCAACCGCCTGACCGAACCGGAGCCACCCGCCGAGCAACCCAAAAAGACAGCGGTGGCAGAAGTGAAAAAGCCTGACACCAAACGGAAGAAATAACTGGCCGACGGCCAAGAAAAAAGGGAGCCGCCCGGCTGACAACCGGGCGGCTCCCTTTTTTCGTGATAACCCAGTGTCAACAAAAAAGGCCGACCCGCGAGGGGACGACCTTTTTTTGGGAGGATGATGGGTCTCGAACCCACGACCTTCGGAACCACAATCCGACGCTCTAACCAACTGAGCTACAACCTCCGTGAAATTGTGCGGCAAAAGTAGCCCGACGGTTTCCGGGTCGCCAAATTTTTGGCCGCAAATTTTTCCACACTATACCTGCACGGTGGCGATGGGTTCCTGCCACCCGCGCAGTTTTTTCAGCAACTTGTACAGTTTCAGGTTCAGGGCGGGGTTCGAAGTGAAAAAATGGCCGTTTATGGTCAGCCAATCTTTTTCTTTTCGGATGTCGCGCAGTTCGTCGAAAGCCACGCGGCGCGGCCTATCGAGCAGTTGCCGCCAATAAATGGCGCGGTTCGTCAGCGCAAATCCTTCCTTGCAGGTGCCTTTGAGCGAAAGGTCGCAGATGAAAAACACCCGCTCCTTGCGCTCGGCGGTCAAGAAACTTTTGCAGGCATTGGCGAGCAAATCTTCGCGCATGGTGACAAAATCGAAGTGAAACACCTCCAATTCATCATCAAAATCTAGGAAATCGCGCACCATTGCCCACAGATCCGTCTTGCCCGGTTTGGCGTGCTCGTGGCGCAGGATGGTTTCTGGCAAACGGATGGCGTTCAAGTCTGGGCAAAACTGGATGAAAAAATAGTCCAGCAGCCCGTCGAATGCGGCCTCGATGCGGTGGTCAATGTCCGGCAGCGCGTTTTGCCCGAAGCGTTCCCATTGGATGAGCGCGTCCTCGGCGATTTGGTTGGCGCGCACCTCGTAAATGTCCTTGAATCGCGAATGGTAAAACCTGTCCACATAGTGGCTGTACTTCGCCAAGTCGTGTTCCTCCGCCACGCGCGTCCGCATATTTTTGAAGAACAGTGCTTTGACCTGCTCTGTTAAAGTCTCCGGGTCGAAATCCAGCGGATAGGTCGGTTGGTAGGCGACGTGCCGCTGTTTTTTGGCCTCGAAATGAAACCCGCAATCGTGGCAAAACACCGAGACCTGCGGGTTCGGGGCGTGACAAGCCGGGCAGAGTTTGGGTTTCTCCGCGATTTTGTCGCCGCAGCGGTGGCAGAATTTCGCACCGGGGATGACCTCAGCCGCACAATTTGGACACAAATTCATGGACAGATGCCGGGTGTTTTGACCGTCGCCCGGCGATGACAGAGGGCAAAAATAAAACTATCTGTTTTTCAAAAACTGTCCAGCAGGAAATTTTTTCGTTTTAAACACAAATTTTTTAAAAATGCCAAAACAGGTGAAAAAGGCCGATTTGCCGCAAAAAGTGTGCGTGGCTTGCGGTCGTCCGTTCGCGTGGCGGAAAAAGTGGGAGCGGGTTTGGGCGGAAGTCAAGTTTTGCAGCGACCGCTGCCGGGGCGAGCACAAAAAGAAACGCGCCGCGAGTTGAGCACTCGCAGCGCGTTTTCGATTTTTATTCATCGGGTTTTCAGCGCAGGACGGTCACGTCGCCGCGATAGAGCAGGACCCGCCCGTCGAGGAACTCGACTTCAATGATGTAAACGTACACACCGGGGTTGCAACGGTCGCCGCGATAGGTGCCGTCCCAGCCTTCGGAAAAGTCGTTGTTGTTCGGGAAAAAGTTGTCGCGCTCGTACATCAACGCGCCCCAACGGTCGTAAATCCGCATATAATTCACCTGCAAAACGCCCGTGCCCACGAGCGGATTGAAGCGGTCGTTGAGGCCGGACGAGTTGCCGGGGTGAAAGACGTTGGGGATGTACACGTTGCGGTTCGGGTCAACTTCCACGCGGATTTGGCCCATGCCCATGCAGCCGTTTGCGTCGAAGACGGTCAGTTTGAAAGTTTCTGTTTCGTAATTGACGGCATAGGGGCGCAGGATGGTCGGGTCGCTGAGGCCGACAATCGGTGCCCAAATGAACGAATCCACAGCCGCTCCGGTGATGAGTGGGCGCAATTCAATGGAATCGCCCAGTTCAATTTCGATGGTTGCCGGGTTGAACGCCACGAGAATCGGGTCTGGCTCGAAGACGTTGATGGAGTCTTCCGATATGCAACCGATTCTGTCATAGTAAGTTATGACGTGCGGGCCGCCGCCCATGCTGATGGGGAAATCCTTATCGAGTGTCACACCGTAATCGAGGCTGAACGAATACGGGCCGCCGTTTCCGCCGAAAATAGTGTCAATGTAAAGGGTGGTTTGGTCGCCGTTGCAGATGAGCTCGTCCCATTGCAGGAAGGAGCCTTCGACTGGCGGCGGGTTATTCAAAACGATTGGCCCGACCTCGCCTGTGCAGCCCTCCGAGTCGGTGACGGTCAGGAAATATTGGCCGGGCGGTAGGTCGCTGATGTTGGCCGAGTTGCCGACGGTGTCCAAGCCGTTTGTCCAGACGTATTGAATCGCGCCCGGATTGCCGCCGATGACGACGACGCTGATGGAGCCGTCCTCGCCACCGTTGCAGGCAATGGTGCTGATGCCGGAGGTGTCAATGCTGAGCGGCTCTGGGTCGGAGACATTGGCCGAAAACGTGCCCGTGCAGCCTTGGCTATCGAAAATGGTCACGACATACAGGCCCGAATCCAGCCCGACGATGGTTTGGCCGGTGCCAAATGTGCCCCAGTCATAATTATAGGGTGCGCCGTTGCCGCCGGTGCCGGTCACGAAGGCCGTGCCGTCGCTGCCGCCGTCGCATTTGGCATCGGTCGCGCCGGAGTTTGCGTCGGCCACGACTGGCGGCGGGGCGGCAATGGTGACTGCGTCGGTTTTCGCGCAGTTGTTCGTGTCGGTGATGGTCACGTTCGTGGTGCCGCCGCAGAGGTTCGTGCGGATGGAATCGGTGATGGCAGCATTGTCTTCCCAACGGAAAAAGAAATTCCCGGTGCTGGGCGGCACGGTGGCGTAACCGGCTACGACGATGACGTTGCCGTCGCAGGTATTGGCGCAAGTGGCCGCTTGCACGCCCGCAAACGAGTAGGTGATGTCCGGTGGGTTGGGCAGCGTGAGCACTTCGACGATTTGGCAGAGGTTTGCGTCGGTCACGGTCACGGTGTAGTTGCCTGCGCCGATGTTCAGCAGCACTTGGCTCGTGGTGCCGTTCGACCATTGGAAATTGTACGGCAAGGTGCCGCCATCCATGACGATTTGCACGCGCCCGTCGGTGAAATTGAAACATTGCGGCAGCTGGAAACTCGTGTCCACAATGTCCAAACCTTCCACGCCGCCGAGCGGGATGGTGTCGCATGCGCGGCATTGGTTGGCATCTGTCACGCAGTAGCCGTAGTTGCCGCCTGCCAAATTGCAAACTTGCGGGGTGGTGCCCACGAGTGCGCCAGTTTCCACGTTTGTCCAAGCGTAACTCAATGTGGGAGAGGCAATTACGGTCAAACAACCATCTGCTCCGCACTTGACCGCGACAGAATCCACGCCCAAAATCGCGGGCGGCGGCGGCAAGGTCAGCGTCGCAGTTTCGACATCGGTGCAGCCTTCGTTGTCCGTGACCGTGACCGTATAAGTGCCTGCCGGGACGTTGGAAATGTTTTGGGTCACTTGGCCGCTGCTCCAAGCAAAGTTGAACGGGGCCGAGCCGCCAGTCGGTGTATTGACTTGGATGGAGCCTGTGTTGGGTTGGGCGCAGGTCGGGTTGACGGTCGCGCCCAACGTGAGGCCGAGCGCGGCGGGCTGTCCGAGTTGGAAAATCTCAATCACGGTGCAGCCCTCCGCGTCCACTGCCGTCACGGTGTAATCGCCTGCCGCGAGTCCCGTCAAAGCGTACGTCAGTTGGCCGGGCGTGGCATTCGAGCCGGATGGCTGCGGCGAGAAATCCCAGAAAATGACCGAGTTGGGCTGCTGCGGGTTGGTGTTCATTTGAAGGGTCAAAGCACCGTCAGAACCGCCGAAACAGCCGGGCACTTGGGACGAGACCTGTTGCAGGTCGAGTTCTTTGTTGGCCTCGATTTCGTAGATGCTGGTGTAAGTGCAGCCTTTCGAGTCTGTCACCGTCACATGGTAAAAGCCAGATGGCCGCAATGTGAGGGTTTGCGGGTTGGTCGTGGCGTTCAGCGTCGGGTCGGGCACAGGCGAGATGCTGACGCTGGGCGTGTATGCCCATGTGAATTGATAGGCCCCGCCCGGAAATGGCGTGCCGCCCTGCGCCGCGAGCGAGAGCAAACCGTTGGCAAGACCCGTGCAGGAGGCGTTGGTCGTCTGCACGCTCGCTTCGTCCACCGGGGCGGGTTGGCTGAGCGTGGCAGAAGCCACCGCCGAGCAATTTTGCGCGGTATTGGTCACGGTGACGGAATAGCTCACCGCCGCGCAAAGCCCGGTGATGGTTTGGGTCGTAGTGGCCGAGCCTGCCCATTGGAATGTATATTCTGGGCCGGGCACCGGGACGTTGAACCCGTTGAACGAAACCATAGCCGTGTATTGGCCGTCGCAGATACCTGCACAGCTGGGCTGCACTTCCGAAAGGCTCGCGCCGATGGTGTTCACTTCGAGCGTAACCACCGCAGTGCCAATGGTTTGTGCGCCATCCACGACGCTCAGGTCGTAGGTGCCTGCCGGCAAATTGGCTGCCGTGAAAATGCCGCCCGCCGCGCCGATGCTGCCCGTGCCAACCGTGCCGCCGCCTTGTTGCGCGTATGTGATACTGTAAGGTGGAACCCCGCCAGATACTTGGATGGTGATGCTACCGGGCGTGTTGCAGGAGTTGTTTGGCGTGGCCGTGATGACTATGGGATCGTTGCCGATGCAAATATTGCCGGAGACGATGGTCAGGCCCAACGTCGTGCCGTTGGCATCTTCGATGTTGACCTGTGCGGGCTGGTTGCCTGCGGTGACCGGGGCACATTGGCCGAGGTTGCCCAGCACGTCGAAGCAGACTTCCATGAGCACTGCGCCGTCAGGGATGGTGTACGGATTGAAAGCGTTGTCGTAATAACCGATGCCGAGATAGCCGTTGGCGGCGAAATTTTGGTTGACATTGCTCAGTTGGTTGAAGTCGTCCCAGAGCGGGTTCACGTTTTGTATGCCCGTGAATGTCAACAAGTTAGGCGGCCAAGAAAGGTTGAAATTAGAACCCAAGATATTGCTCATGTTGGCCACCGTGATGGGCGCGCAAACGTTCGTGCCGGGCGGTGTGTTCACGTTGCCGATGGTCAGTTGCACGTTGTCGGCGGGGTTGCAGGCGGTCATGTTGACTTGGAACGTGTGGCCGCAGCTTTTGCCGTCCTCGATGGTCACGTTGTAAGTGCCCGATTGGGGCACCGAGAAATTGACCACGTTCCCATGTTCGAGCAATTGGGCGGGCGTGTGGATGATGGCCTTTACGTTCGGGTTGCTGGCCAGCGAGATGTCAATCGTGTACCGTTGGCTGCTGCTGAATTCCGGCCAGCCGCCTTTCACTTGGAAGCGACCGATGCAGCTTTGGCCGTTCACGCTCGTCTGGATGCCGGAGGCGGTGATGGCATTGAGATAAACCACCGAAAACGCCTCGGCCACGTTCACGTTGACGCAGCTGCTGCCGCTTTCCCAGCTTTGGTTCGTGAAATCGTCGAGCGTGGCGGGCGCGAACCAGATTTGGATGGGCTGCCCCATGTTGAAAAATGTCTGCAAAATGCCCGTGTTGACAAATACATGGTCGCCGTTGGGCTGCCCCGTTGCCACATACACGCCGTTAGCGGCAGGCGGGGTGTTCAGGATGTTCGGGTCGCTTTGGATGTCGCTGGGCAGCGGGCCAGTGGCGAGCGGTTGCCCAGAATAAAAGATGTACCCGATGCCCGGTTGCGTAGCTGGGTTAGGGTCCATGAAAGTGCCGTTGCCGGCGTGGTCAATGCGGATGCTGTCGCCTCGGCAAAGGAAAATCGGGTCGCCCATCACGTCGTTGCTTTGCCCGGTGTGCGGGCCGAGCTGCTGGATAGTTCCGGCGAAGCAGACCCCGTCGGGCGAGGAAGCGTTGTTGGGCGTGAAAATTTTGTCGGAGATGGTGAGCGGAACCGGTGTTTGGGCTTTCAAAGAAGAGGCTGCGAGAAAGCCGAAGAAGGAGAAGAAGAGGATTAGAAATTGGCGCATGAGCGATGAATAAGGATTTACAATGGTTCGTGGAAAGTAAAGTGTGTTCGCACGAAGGCTAATGTGCTGGCAATCAGTGTGTTTTGTTCGGATTGTTCGGCGCATCGGCTTGCGTGGGATGTGGATTAAAAACGGGCGGGCGGGCAATGTTGGGCGGGCACTGGCCGGATTTGGGGAAAGACGCGATGGCGCGTCGCCGTGCTGTTTTCGAGGCCGCAAAAGTAGGCAAAGGGGAGGTTTTTGAAATATTATGATTCAAATTAACTTTTCCGCTTGCAAAGGCTTGAAAATCAGGGGAAAGGTGCCGGAAACGCGCCCAAAACGCCGGACTGACCGGAATTATTGCCGCCAGATTTTGCCACGCAGCACGACCGTCTCCACCACATCGGAGCCGAAGGCGTAGGGCAAAAACGCCAGCGAGGGGATGGGCTTCGTGACGAACAGGTTGGCGACCTTGCCCACCGCCAGCGAGCCGTAGTCGGCCTCGAACTCCATCGCCCGTGCGCCGTTGATGGTCGCGGCTTGGATGGCTTCTTCGGGCAGCATTTTCATTTGGATGCAGGCCAGCGACACCACGAACGGCATCCGTCCCGAAGGCGTGGAGCCGGGGTTGTAGTCCGAGGCCAGCACGACGGGCAGACCGGCTTCGATGAGCCGCCGCGCCGGGGCATACGGGATGCCGAGGAAAAACGAGCACTGCGGCAGCAAGGTAGGGAGGGTTTGGCCGCTTTGCAGGGCCTCGATTTCGGCCTCGCCGATGTGCTCGAGGTGGTCAACGGAAACGGCATGGTTCGCCACGCCCACCTGCACGCCGCCCGTGATGCCGAGCTCGTTGGCGTGGATTTTCGGTTTCAGGCCGTGCTGCCAAGCGGCTTTCAGAATCCGGTCCGTCTCGTCGGGCGTGAAAAATCCCCGGTCGCAGAACACATCGCAGTAATCCGCTAAACCCTCGCCCGCCACCAGCGGCAACATCTTGTCAATCAACAAGTTGAGGTATTCCTCTCGCCGGTCGCGGTAGTCCGCCGGGATGGCGTGCGCCCCCAAAAACGTGGCCCGGATCGGCACCGGGCTGACCTCGCGCAGCCGCCGGACGACGCGCAACATTTTCAGTTCGCTTTCCACCGTGAGGCCGTAGCCGCTTTTGATTTCGATGGCTCCGGTGCCGTAGCCGATGACCTCGCGCAGGCGGCCCCACGCGCCCTCGAACAGCGCGTCCTCGCTCATTTGCCCCAGTTTCCGGGCCGAATTGAGGATGCCGCCGCCGCGCCGGGCGATTTCCTCGTAGCTCATGCCCCGGATTTTGTCCACGAATTCCTCCTCGCGGCTGGCCGCAAACACGATGTGCGTGTGCGAATCGCACCACGACGGGAACACCATGCGCCCCGTCGCGTCCAGCACCTCGTCGGCGCGGGCGGGGCATTTTTCCATTGGCCCGAACGCCGCAACGCGCTCATTTTCAATGAGTAAAAAAGCCTCGTGCAGCAGCGCGAGGTCGGCCATTTCGACTCCGCGCACCAGCGGGCGCGGGCGGGTTTCGGCGGAAACGAGGGTTTTGATATTTCGGATGAGCAGGCTGGACATGGATGAAATTAGGAATGATGGATGAGGGACGAGAAATAGACCTCTTGCGAAAGTCTCTGCGGGACTCTGCGAGACCTTTGTGCAACTCTGCGTAACAGT
>JBKBIC010000051.1:14057-24944 GCA_046299435.1 Saprospiraceae bacterium | reverse complement strand
GTGCGGTCGCGGCCTTCGAGTTGGGCGGCGTATTGCAGCAGCACTTCGGCTTGGCCGATGTGGTCGAGGGCGAGGTTGGCGAGCGCGATGTCTTCTTCGAGGAAAGGGGCGCGGCTGCACATCTCGGAAAGGCGGTGGCCAAGGATGAGGTTGGTGTCGCCGAGGCGCAGGCAATATTGGAAAAGGGCGGATTTGTCGGCCATTGGATGAGTGATGGTTGAAAAGAGGAAGGGTTGAAAAGAGTTGAAGAGGGGAGGGGTTGAAAAGTTGAATGGTTTGAAAATTCAACTTTTCAACCCCTCCTCTCTTCAACTTCAAATATTCTTCACGCCTTCGGGCATGGTGTAAAAAGTGGGATGGCGGTAGGCTTTGTCGTCGGCGGGGTCGAAGAACGATGGGGCATCGTCGGGCGTGGCGGCCACGATTTGTGCGGCGGGCACGACCCACAGGCCGGTGGTTTCGCCGCGCCGACAGTAGAGGTCGCGGGCGTTTTCGATGGCCATTTCTTTGTCGAAAGCATGGAGGCCGCCCGCGTGGCGGTATGGTTGGCCGGTTTTGGATTGGACGAACACTTCCCAGAGCGGGCCTTGAGTATCGGACATGGTTGAGAGATTTGAGTGTGAAAGAATCAGGAAATGGCGGCGGGTTCTGGTTGGCGGCTGCCGAATTTCGAGGCGTAAGCCGCCGCCGCTTCGCGCACCCACGCGCCCTCGGTGTGCCAGTGTTTGTGGTGTGCCATGCGCTCGCGGTTGCAGGGGCCGTCGCCCCGGATGACGCGCTCGAACTCGGCCCAATCAATGTCGCCGGTCTCGTAGTGTTCGGTTTCGGTGTTGAAGCGGAGTTTGTCGTCGGGGATTTTGAGGCCGAGGAATTCGGCTTGCGGGACGGTTTTGTCAATGAACCGCTGGCGCAGCTCGTCGTTGCCGGCGCGTTTGATTTTCCAGCGCATACCTTTTTGGGTGCGGGTGGAGTCGTTGTCGTGCGGGCCGAACATCATCAGGGCGGGCCACCACCAACGGTCGAGTGCGTCTTGTGCCATTTGGTGTTGTTCGGGCGTGCCGGTCGCCATTTTGACCATGATTTCGTAGCCCTGCCGCTGGTGGAAACTTTCCTCGTTGCAGATGCGCACCATTGCCCGCGAATAGGGGCCGTAGGACGTGCGGCGCAGCGAAAGTTGGTTGGTGACGGCCGCCCCGTCCACGAGCCAGCCGATGGCTCCGATGTCGGCCCAGTTGAGGGCTGGGTAGTTGAAAACGCTGCTGTACTTGGCTTTGCCGCTGTGCAGCTGGGCGATGAGTTCGTCGCGGCTGATACCGAGCGTTTCGGCGGCGGAATAGAGGTAAAGGCCGTGCCCGCCTTCGTCTTGGATTTTGGCGAGCAGGATTTTTTTGGCGCGGAGCGTCGGGGCGCGGGTGAGCCAGTTGCCTTCGGGCTGCATCCCGATGACCTCGGAGTGGGCGTGCTGCGAGATTTGGCGGATGTTGTGCGCCCGGTACTCGTCGGGCATCCAGTCTTTGGGTTCGATTTTTTCCTCTGCGTCAATGTGGTTTTGGAAAGCGTCGAGTCGGGCGTTTGGCTCCATGTTTGGTTCGGAATTGATTGAAATTTGGTGCTGGTTTTGGCAAAAACCGGGCTGTTTGCCGGGCGAAAAACCGCGCCCGAAAGGTCAAGCGGCCCCGGCGCGTCGCGGATGATTTCTCTTTTCGGGGGGCATGATTTGCGTCATGCGGGCAATGGCCGGACATTCGCGGTCTTCGCACCAACCAAGCAACACACACAATTATGAAATACGTTTCGGCGGAAGAAGCCCTGCAAACCGTCCAATCCGGGCAGCGCGTTTTTGTACATGGGAGTGCCTGCACCCCGCTTTTCATGCTCCAGAAATTGGCCGAACAGGCTCCGCGCCTCCGCGACGTGGAGCTGGTTTCCATCAGTTTGTACGGCGACATCGTGCTGGATAAGCCGGAGTTTGCGGCGAGTTTCCGACCCAATTCGCTGTTTGTTTCGGACAGCATCCGGCAGGCGGTGCGGGAGGGTAGGGGCGATTATGTGCCCGTTTTCCTGAGCGAAATCCCGGAGCTGTTCAAACGGCGGGTGCTGCCGCTCGACGTGGCCCTCGTGTCCGTCTCCGAGCCTGACCGACATGGGTTTTGCTCGCTCGGCACTTCGGTGGACATCGCCCGCTCGGCTGTCAATTCGGCACGGTTCGTCATCGCACAGGTGAACCCGCAGGTGCCGCGCACGCACGGCGACGGCATGACGCACATCAGCCGATTCCATGCAATGGTGCGCGCCGAAGCCCCGCTGCAAGAGGTGGACTACCGCGCCGACACGAGCGAGGAGGAACTGAAAATCGGGCAAATCGTGGCCGCGCTCGTCGAAGACCGCAGCACCCTGCAAATGGGCATCGGCGGCATCCCCGACGCGGTGCTGCAATGCTTGGGCAACCACAAAGACTTGGGCGTGCATACCGAAATGTTCTCCGACGGCCTGCTCGACCTCATCGAAAAAGGCGTAGTCAACAACCGTTTCAAAAAAATACACCCCCACAAAACGGTCAGCGCGTTCGCGCTCGGCACCCGGCGGCTGTACGATTTCGTGGACGACAACCCGGCCTTTGCCTTCCTCGATGTGGACTATGTGAACGAGCCGTCCGTCATCAAACGCAACAAGCGCGTGGTGGCCATCAACAGTGCCATCGAGGTGGATTTGACCGGGCAAGTTTGCGCCGATTCCATCGGCACCATGCAGTATTCGGGCGTGGGCGGGCAAATGGATTTCATGCGCGGTGCGGCACTTTCGGACGGCGGCAAGCCCATCATCGCCCTCACCTCGCGCACCAAAAAAGGCATCCCGCGCATCGTGCCTATGCTCAAACCCGGCGCGGGCGTGGTGACGACGCGGGCGCACGTCCACCACGTCGTGACGGAATTCGGGGAGGTCAACCTGTTCGGCAAAAACCTGCGCCAACGCGCCAAAGCCCTCATCCAAATCGCGCACCCGGACGACCGCGAAGCCCTCGAACGAGCAGCGGCAGAGCGGTTCAAGATTTTCTGACGCACCGATTTTTCATCGTCCCCGCCGCCCTCGCCCGCAATCCGATTCGCCCCGGATGGCAGGCGATTTTGTTTTTTGCAGGCCATCCAATCCGTGCTCAAAATTTTTCACCAAAAAAATGTGTCAGATTGACACAAATGTAAAACCTGTTTTTACCTTTGCCCAACAAACTTCTTTTTCGGAGGAATTAAGGAGTGACAAATCTGCCGCCATGACCGATGTCCAGAACAAAGTCTCGATTTCAGGAACGGAGCCAAACCAGTTCAGGATGAACAGGTACCCGCACCCGACCCGTATTTTGGTGGCAATTGACTGCATCATCTTTGGTTTTGACGGCGAGGAACTCGACCTGCTCCTCATCAAAAGAAACTTCGAGCCGGAAAAAGGCAAGTGGTCTTTGATGGGTGGTTTCCTGAACGAGCACGAGGATTTGGAGGTTGGCGCGAAACGCATCCTGCACGAACTGACGGGGCTGAAAAACATCTTCGTCGAGCAAATCGGGACCTTCGGGAATGTGGACCGCGACCCGGTGGAGCGCACGCTTTCGGTGGTTTTTTTCGCGCTCATCAACATCGCCGACCACGACCAAGAAGCCGTCAAAGCCCACAATGCCCATTGGATAACCCTGAGCCGAAAGCCGAAACTGATTTTTGACCACGATAAAATGGTGGACATGGCACTCGAACACTTGCGCTACAACGCGGCCCTCCACCCACTCGGCTTCGAGTTGCTGCCCGAACGGTTCAGCATCCCGCAGTTGCAAAAACTGTACGAAGCCATCTACGACATGAAATTGGACAGGCGGAACTTCAGTCGGAAGATACTTTCCACTGGCCTTTTGCTCGACACGGGGGAGAAAGACGGCAACTCCACCACCAAAAAAGCCAACCTGTTCAGGCTCGACAAGGAGCGGTACAAAAACAAGTTTTACTCTTTCTGGAATTTCATGCCCGACCCCGCGCTGCCACAGGGACTGTAAACTTTATCCAGATTTCAAGTCAATTTTTGGTGTGCTGGCAATTGTGTCAAATGCACACATTCAATTGCTATGCTCCGAATGCCCGTGCCTAAGATTGTGTCAATTTAACGCAATTCAAAAACGCCCTCAAATACCGCCAATCGAACAGAGGACTCAACACAGAAAAGCAATGAAACCAGATTGTTTTTTCGATTCGAGTTGACGGCCCGTGCAAGGCCACGTCCACCTTTTTCGCTCGCAACGGTGGCGCACCGCGAAGGCGGGCGGAAGCACATTTTTCAAAAAAATCATTCTCCAACCAACGCATGGAAAAGATTGACAATGCCCATTCAGCACACTCGAAAAACAGTTTTTTCGGCGTGCTCTCCCTGTTGCTGGTGTTCAATCCGCTGTTTTTGAACGCCAATGAAGCCCCCAAACCAAGCCTCGTTTCGGAAATTACCCACGAAAAAACACGGCTCGCCCTCACCGTCACCGGCCAAGTGACCGACGAAAACGGCGAGCCGCTGCCCGGCGCGACCGTCGTGCAAAAAGGCACGGCCAACGGCACAGTGACCGACATCAACGGCAAATTCACCATCCGAATTGACGACGCAATGGCTGCCTCGGCGGTGCTCGTCATTTCGTACACGGGCTTCGAGGCGCAAGAAGTGGCCGTCGGTGGCCGCACAGTCGTCAACGTCAGCCTTTCATCCAACGCCGAGGCACTCGGCGACGTGGTCGTCATCGGCTACGGCACGCAAAACAAAAAGGACTTGACAGGTTCGATTGCCCAAGTCAATGTCCAAAGCATCTCGAAAGTGCCGACCAACGATTTGACCAAAGCCATCCAAGGCCAAGTCGCGGGCGTGAGCGTCCACAGCGGCGGCGAGCCGGGCGCGGCCCCGCAAATCAAAATCCGGGGCGTGAGCAGTTTCAACAACAACAGCCCGCTGTTCATCATTGACGGCGTGCAAACGCCCGTCAACGACGTGCCGACCTCCGACATCGAATCCATGCAAATCCTGAAAGACGCTTCGGCGGCGGCCATCTACGGTTCGCGGGCGGCGAACGGCGTGGTCATCATCACCACGAAACGCGGGCGCGAAGGCAAACTGCGCGTGGACTACGATTTCAGCCGAGGCTCGCAGGCCATCCCGACGCGCTACGACGTGGCGAACCGCTCGGAATATCAACTTTTGGTCAACGAAGCCTCCGCAAATGCCGAGCCTGCCCTGCCCGTCAAACCCGCCAACGACCCGACCTCGCCGCTTTTCGTGGACAACGTGGACACCGACTGGCAGGACGAAGCTTTCAAAAAAGGCTCGATTTTGAACCAAACCCTCACCATTTCGGGCGGCACGGAGGCGGCGAAGTACAACATTTCGCTCAACCACTACGACCACACGGGCACGGTCGTCGGCAACGGGCCGGCTTACACGCGCTACGGTTTTCGGGTAAACTCCGATTTCAAACAGGGGCGTTTCAAGTTTGGGGAGTCGTTTGGCTACACGAAAGTTGACCAAAATTTCATGACGTTCCTGCACATCGGCACCAATTTGGGCTACATTGTCAATGCCATCCCGACGCTCCCGGTGTACGATGCCTCGACGGCGGATGGGTTCAGCAGCGCGAGCCAGACGATTCACGGTTCGTACACGGCCAACGCGATTGGGTTCAACTCGATGATTGACTCGAAAACCGACCGCTACCGCATGATTGGCAACGTCTATGGCGAGTACAACATCTGGGACGCGCTGAAATATCGCATTTCGCTCGGCTACGAGCGCACCGACTGGCGCGACTTTTACTTCCAGCCCGTGCATGATTTGGGCTGGTTTTATGTGAACAACATCGCCAAAATGAACGATTGGCGCGGCTCCGGCTACACCGGAACGATTGAAAACACGCTGGCTTGGGACAAAATTTTCGGCAAACACAACCTCTCGCTGCTCGCCGGCCAATCCGTCCTGCAATCCGAAATAAGCCGCATCAACGGCCACGCCGAAGGGTTCACGCAGCCGTATTTCCCGGTGTTGAGCAACGGCTCGTCGGGCGTGACTGTTACTGGTTACGACGAGAAAAACCGCCTGCTTTCCTATTTCGGTCGGGCGATTTACAGCTTCGACAACAAGTATTTGCTCACAGCGACCATCCGCCGCGATGGTTCCTCGCGCTTCTCCGACCAGCACCGCTGGGGCACTTTCCCGTCGGTCGCGCTGGGCTGGAAACTGCACAACGAGGGTTTCATGCAGGGCCAAAACCTGTTCAGCCAGTTGAAACTGCGGGCCAGCTATGGCATTTTGGGCAACCAAGAAATCCCGCCGTACCAATACGAAGCACTCATCAATCCGTATGCCCACGCGGTGTTCAGCAACCAGTTGGCCGTCGGCGCGACGCAGGTCGAGTTCGCCACGCCCGACATCAAATGGGAGGAAAAAATCTCGAAAAACATCGGCGTGGACTTCGGTTTCATGGAAGACCGCCTGACGTTCACGGCTGAATACTACAACAACCTGTCCGAGGATATGCTCCTGCGCGTCCGCATCCCCGAAAGCACGGGCGTTTACCCTTGGAAATCGCCGTACATCAACGGTGCGTCGGTGCGGAACAGCGGCTTCGAGTTCACGGCCAACTACTCCGAGAACCGCCGCGACTTCACTTACAGCGTCGGCGCGAACCTTTCGACTTTGAAAAACGAGGTCGTGTCGCTCGGCTACGGCGAAAAACCAATCGCCACCGGCCTGACCCGCACCGAAGTCGGCGGCGAGGTTGGCGAATTTTACGGCTGGGTCATCGAAGGCATTTTCCAGACGCAATCCGAAATTGATGCCCTGAACTCCGCCTCGCCAATCGGTCGCTACCAAGAAGTGCAAACCCGTCCGGGCGATTTCAAATTCAAAGACATCAACGGGCGCGACGACCAAGGCCGGCTGACCGGCAAGCCCGACGGCAAAATTGACGACGATGACCGCCAATTCCTCGGCTCCGCCATCCCGAATTTGTACTACGGTTTCAACATCAATCTGGGCTACAAAGGCTTCGATTTCTCGCTTCTGGCAAACGGCGTGGCCGGCAACTTGATTCACAACACCATTTTGGCGGGCCTCGAAAACGGCGGCGGCTGGGACAACTACTCGAAAAATATGCTCAACCGCTGGACTCCCTCCAACACCGATACCGACGTGCCGCGTGTCGTCATCGCCGACCCGAACAAAAACGGTCGCGCCTCCGCGCGCTGGCTCGAAAAGGGCGATTATTTCCGCATCACGAACGTGCAACTGGGCTACACCTTGCCCGAAAACGTGCTCTCGAAAATCCGTGCGACCAAACTGCGCGTCTATGTTTCGGGCCAAAACCTGCTGACTTTGACCAAATATTCGGGCTTCGACCCCGATTTCGGCAGCGACGGTTTGTTCGAGCGCGGCATTGACATGGGCAACCTCGCCAATCGTCCGTTCACGGCTTTCTCCGGCGGCTTGCCCAACCCGCGCGGTTTCATGGCCGGCGTGCAGGTCGGATTTTGACGTTTTTCGTGTTTCGGGGTGCGTATTTCGTTTTTCGACGTACTCCGACACACCAAACACGACATACGAAAAACGAAATTCGTGTTTCGACGCGCTCCGAAAAACGACACACGAAAAACGAAACACGTCAACAAAAACTCATTTTCAAAATGAAAAAGATAAACTTCCTCGTGCTGATAGCCCTGATGTTTTCAGCCAATTCATGCAAAAAAGACTTCCTCGAACTCTCGAACCCGAACGTCCAAACCAGCGGCTCGTTTTGGAAAACGGAGTCTGACGCGGTCGCCGGCGTGAACGCCATTTACCAATCGCTGTACTACGACGGCACGTTCCTGCGCTTCGCGCAGTGCGCCCTCGATTTTCGCGGCGACGACGTGATGAGTCCCAGCCCCTGGGATGTGCTCTCGAACACCGGCTCGTTCAAACTTTTCAACAACACCATCATGCAGGAGTGGCTGTGGGTCGCCTTTTACGGCGGGGTGACTCGCGCCAATCTCGCCATCGCCAACGTGCCGAACATCGAGTTCAAGGATGCGGCTTTGAAAAACCGGCTCATGGGCGAGGCGTATTTCCTCCGCGCCCTGCACTACTATTACTTGGCGACGTTTTTCCGCAATATCCCGCTGATTTTGGAGCCTTACGAATCTGCCGACGACTATTTTCCGAGCCAAGCCACGCCGGAAGAGACTTGGGCGCAGATTTACAAAGACTTCGACGAGGCATCGAAACTCTTGCCCGACTCGCACCAAGACCCCAACGTGGGGCGTGCGACGCGGGGCGCGGCACTCGCTTTTTTAGGCAAATCTTACCTGATGAACCATCAGTACGCCGAGGCTTCCGCCAAGTTCAAACAGGTGATTGACATGGGCATCTACGATTTGATGCCGAACTACGCCGACAACTTCACCGAGCAATTCGAGAACAACAAGGAGTCCATTTTTGAAATCCAGTTTTCGCGCGAAGTCGGCGGCACGGTGCTGGGCTGGGTGGACGCGCCCTATTCCGACTGGTCGAAAACGACCGCCCGCGCCATCACCTACGCGCCCGCGCCATTCGGCTGGAACGATGCCGCGCCGACGGCTTGGGTTTACCAAAAATTCAAAGAGGAAAAGACTGTTTCGGGCGGCGACGACCCGCGTTTGCAGGCGACGATTTACTACGACTATCCCGGCGCGATGCTGTACGGGCAAAGTTTTCAATCGGTTTATGCCACCGAACTGCACAAAATCGGCGTGAAAAAATATGGCAACGGCGATTCCGGTCGCCCTGACGAAAAGGACTGGCGCAGCGGCATCAACGAACGCCTGATGCGCTACGCCGACGTGCTGCTGATGTATGCCGAGTGCCAAAACGAACTCGGCAACACCGCCGAAGCCGCCAAATACATCCAGCAAGTCCGCGACCGCGCCAATTTGCCCGACCGGGAGGCCGAGTTCGCAACCCTTACGAAAGAGCAAATGCGCGACCGCCTCGCCGACGAACGCCTGTTGGAATTCGTATTTGAAGGCCACCGCTTCGACGACATCGTGCGCTGGGGCTGGCTCTCGAACCCGACGAAATTGGCCGAATTGCAGGCACACGACCCAGAGTTCAACAGTTATGTGCCGGGCCGCGAGTATTTCTCGATTCCGCAGTTGGAGATTGAAACAAACCCGAATTTGAAACAGAATCCGGGGTATTGAAAAATCGTGTTTTGTGTTTCGGGGTGCGAGTTTCGACGCGCACTCCGAAACACCAAACACGAAACACGATTTTCACGCATGAAACAATTCGTTTTCACCCTGCTGATAGTGTGTACGGGCTGGCTTGTCCAAAGCACTTCGGTCGCTTGCTCGAAGTCGGCTTCAGTGCCCACCGACCCGACCGACACCATCGTGCCGCCGCCGCCCAAGCCGTTCGACATCAATTCGATTCAGGACGACTACTCGGCGATTTCGGCGGCGGACAAGGTGTTCCAATGGGCTTCGCACAACGTGCACGACCCCTGCTGCATCAAAGACGGCGACTATTTTTATTGCTACAACACCGACGTTGCCTACGGCACGACCATCAAACCGGGCGTTCAAATCCGCCGCTCGAAAGATTTGATTGATTGGCAATTTTACGGATGGGCATTTGCCGACATCCCGAAACAGGCCTCCGACTACATCAAACAGCAGGGCGGCACGCCGAACAAAGGGCTTTGGGCACCTTATGTCGTGAAAGTGGGCAGCGAGTTCCGGCTGTATTATTCGCTATCGAGCACACCCAAACCGCGCCTCAGCACGATTGGGCTGGCGACCGCACCCACGCCCGTCGGCCCGTGGACGGAAAAAGGCTTGGTGGTCAGCAGCACCGACGACAACACGACGCAGACCAACGCCATTGACCCGACGGTTTTGATTGACCCAAAAACCGGGCGGCATTGGATGTACTACGGCTCGGCGTGGGACGGCATTTACATCTTGGAACTGAACCCGACGACCGGTTTGCCCGTGCAGGGCGGCTCGCGGGGGCGGCGCATTTCGCAGCGCGGATTCACCGCCGGCAAACCCAACGGCAACATCGAAGGCGCGGAAATCATCTACAATCCCACGCTCGGCAAGTATTTTCTGTTCATCGCCTACGACTGGTTGCAGACGAAATACAACGTCCGCGTCGGTCGCTCGGACTCGCCCGAAGGCCCGTTTTTGGACTTCAACGGCGAAGATTTGAACATCGAAGAAGACCACGCGCCGATGATTTTGGCTCCGTACCAATTTGCCGGACACGCTGGTTATCAGGGTGTTGCACATTGTGGCATCGTGTCCGACGGCGGTCAATTTTTCATGTTGCATCAGGCGCGCCCGGCGTTCAATTCGTATTTGATGAACCTGCACGTCCGCAAAATTTTGTGGACACCCGACGGCTGGCCCGTCGTGTCGCCCGAACGCTACGCCGCCACCACGCAAACGACTGTAAATCAATCGGATATTGTCGGAACTTGGGAGCGCATCGAACTCGGCTACCGCGTCGTGCCGGGCTACGCCAACGAGCAACTTTCGCCCGATTTGCAAGTTGCCAAACCGCTCACTTTGAACGCCGACGGCACCTTCGACGGCGGTTCGTGGACTTTTGCCGCGCCGATTTTGGAAATGAAATGGGCCAGCGGCAGCACCGAAAAACTCCTCGTCGAGCGCGGGCGCGACTGGGAAAACAAAAAAGAATGCCTCGTTTTCACCGGCCTGAACGAAGTTGGGACGGCGGTTTGGGGCAAAAAATGATTGGCGTTTTTCGTGTGTGGTGTTTTGTGTGTTGGGGGTGGTGTTTGTGTGGGGGGCGGCGCGCCCACCAACAAAACAACACCAACACCCAAAAACACACAGC
>JBKBIC010000051.1:0-14047 GCA_046299435.1 Saprospiraceae bacterium | reverse complement strand
TTTCGTGTGTCGTATTGGGTGTGTCGTGTATCGTTTTTCGGACGCGCCTCGACACCCGAAAAACGAAACCCCACACACCAAATACGACACACGAAAAATGAAAAAAATCATCCTCGCGGCAGCCATTTTCCTCGCCGCATTCAATGTTGCGAAAGCCCAAACCCCGGCCGTTTTCACCGTTGCCGCCGACAAACCCGGAGCCGAGGTGCAGCCGACGATGTGGGGCATTTTTTTCGAGGACATCAACCTCGGTGCGGACGGCGGGCTGTACGCCGAGTTGGTCAAAAACCGCTCGTTCGAGTTCGCCGCGCCGCTCATGGGCTGGCGCGAGCAAAAAACGGGCGCGGCTTCGGGCAGCCTTATCATCCAAAATCGGGGCGAAAAAAACGCCACGAACCCGCGCTACCTCCGCGCCACGACCAAAAACTCGGGCGGCAAATACGGCTTCTCGAACGAAGGTTTCCGGGGCATGGGCGTTCGGGCTGGCGAGGGCTATGACTTTTCGGTTTGGGCAAAAACTGCTGGAAATGAGCCGATTACGCTGAAAATCGAACTCCAAAACCCGGCGGGCGAGGTCATCGGCAAAGCCGATTTGACCGTCAAAAACAAAGATTGGGCGAAGCAAAAAGTCAGTTTCACCTGCTCCGCCACCGAGCCGAAGGCCAAACTTTTCATCTGGCTCGAAGGCAAGGGCGCGGTGGATTTGGACATGATTTCGCTGTTCCCGCAGAAAACTTGGAAGGGTAGGGCAGGCGGTTTGCGCCCCGATTTGGTGCAACTTTTGGCCGACATGAAGCCCGGTTTTCTGCGCTTTCCCGGCGGCTGCATCGTCGAAGGGCGCGAGTTGGCGACCCGTTACCAATGGAAAAAAACCGTCGGCGACATCGAAAACCGCGAAATGATTGTCAATCGCTGGAACACCGAGTTCGCGCACCGGCCCACGCCGGACTATTTTCAAACCTTCGGGCTGGGCTTTTTCGAGTATTTCCAACTCGCCGAGGACATCGGCGCGGAGCCGCTGCCGATTTTGAACTGCGGCATGGCTTGCCAGTTCAATTCTGCGGAGGTCGTGCCACTCGACCAACTCGACCCGTTCATCCAAGACGCGCTGGATTTGATTGAGTTTGCCAACGGCGGCACGGACACGAAATGGGGAAAATTGCGGGCGGACTTGGGGCACCCCGCGCCGTTCAACCTCAAACTTTTGGGCGTGGGCAACGAGCAATGGGGCGAGCAGTACGTCGAACGCCACCCGATTTTCACGAAAGCAATCAAAGAAAAGTACCCGAACATCAAGTTGATTTCGAGCGTCGGGCCCTCGCCTGACGGCGAGCAATTCGAGTATTTGACCAAAGAAATGACTCGGATGAAAGCCGAAATCGTGGACGAACACTACTACCGCAACCCCGAATGGTTCCTGCAAAACGCCGCTCGCTACGACAAATACGCCCGCACGGGGCCGCGCATTTTCGCGGGCGAATACGCCGCGCAAAGCGTCGCCGTCGTCTCGCCCGACAACAAAAACAACTGGCGTTGCGCAATTTCGGAGGCGGCATTTATGACGGGTTTGGAGCGCAACGCCGACCTGATTCACATGGCGAGCTACGCGCCGCTTTTTGCCCACACGGAGGGCTGGCAATGGACTCCGAACCTGATTTGGTTCGACAATTTGCGCTCCTACGGCACGCCGAATTATTACGTCCAAAAACTTTACGCCACGAACAAAGGCTCCAAAACGCTGCCGATTTCGTACCAAAACGCCGCCCCGACCGGGCAGGACGGGCTGTATGCCTCGTCGGTTTTGGATGAAAAAACGGGCGAAATCATCATCAAAATCGTGAACACGACCGCTGCTGCGAAGCCAGTGGAAATCCAACTCGCAGGTTTGAAAAAAGCCAGCGGCACGGGCAAACTCACGGTTTTGAAAAGCGAAAACCCCGAAGCCGTGAACTCGCTCGACCAGCCGATGTCGGTCGCCCCGACGGAAACTTCGATTGAATTTCGGGACAAAAAAGTGTCGGTTTCGCTGGCGGCAAACTCGTTTTCAGTCATCCGTCTTTGAGGTGTTTGGTGTTTCGTTTTTCGTGTTTCGACGCCCCCTCACCGACACACGAAAAACGAAACACCAAACACGGTCAGCGTTCGAGATAGTTGATGAAGCCGTTTATCAATTGTCGGTATTTGATGATGCTTTGGGATATTTGATTGAAATCTTCTTCGGACAAATAATTGAGTTCGCGGGCGATGACAATTTGAGTTTCCAATTCAAAAAGAGAACCTCTTGAGGTATACATGAATTGGGCTTTGTCTTTTGGAGTGCGTCGCCCGGTACCCTCTGCGATGTTGGAAGGAATAGAAACCGCCGCCCGTCTCATCTGATTGGTCAGACCAAAAAGTTCGTGTTTGGGAAAAGGCTCGGTCAATTTGTAAATAGAAACTGCAAGGATTTTGGCTTCTCGCCAGACATCCAGCTCTTTAAAATCTTGCATCTTTTTCGTGTGTCGTGTTTGGTGTGTCGTATTTCGACGACAATGTACCAAACACGACACACGAAACACGACACACACACAAAAGATGGATTTAAAAAAACTCGAAGTCTGGTTCGTCACGGGCAGCCAGCATTTGTACGGCGAAGAAGTGTTGCGGCAGGTCGCCGAGCATTCACAAACCATTGCGCGGGCCTTGGATGAGTCGGCGAAAATCCCCGTGCGCGTGGCGTTCAAGCCCGTCGTGAAAACGCCCGACGAGATTTACAAACTCTGCCAAGCCGCCAACACGGACGCGAATTGCATCGGCATCGTGGCTTGGATGCACACATTTTCGCCCGCCAAAATGTGGATTCGCGGCTTGCAAAGCCTGCAAAAACCGCTGTGCCACTTGCACACCCAGTTCAACCGCGACATCCCCTGGGGCGAGATTGACATGGATTTTATGAACCTCAATCAGTCGGCGCACGGCGACCGCGAGTTCGGGTTTATGATGTCGCGGCTGCGGCAAAACCGCAAAGTCGTCGTCGGGCATTGGCAAGACCCGCAGGTTCACGAACGGCTGAATGTTTGGATGCGGGCTGCTGCTGCGCGGTTCGATTGGCAGGGGGCGCGGTTCGCCCGTTTCGGCGACAACATGCGGCAAGTGGCTGTAACTGAGGGAGATAAAGTGGAAGCAGAAATCAAATTCGGCTACTCGGTCAACGGCTACGGCATCGGTGATTTGAAAAAAATGGTGGACGACGCGAGCGACTCCGACATCGAAAAACTCTGCACCGAATACGCCGAAACCTATCGCTTGGATTCAAAATTGGCAAAAAACGGCGCGTCGCACACGGCACTCCGCGAGGCTGCCCGCATCGAAATTGGGCTGCGCCGATTTTTGGAGGAGGGTAATTTCAAAGGATTCACCGACACGTTCGAGGATTTGCATGGCATCGTCCAACTGCCCGGCATCGCGTCGCAGCGGCTCATGGCCGACGGCTACGGTTTCGGTGGCGAAGGCGACTGGAAAACCGCTGCGCTTGTGCGGGCGGCGAAGGTCATGGCGGCGGGTTTGCCCGGCGGCAACTCGTTCATGGAAGACTATACCTACCATTTTGACCCCGAAAATCGGCTGGTTTTGGGGGCGCACATGCTCGAAATCTGCCCTTCGATTGCTGCCGAAAAACCCACCTGCGAAGTGCACCCGCTCGGCATCGGCGGCAAAAGCGACCCCGTGCGGCTGGTGTTCGACGTGGCGGGCGGCGCGGCTTTGAACGCTTCGATGATTGACATGGGCAATCGTTTTCGCCTGTTAGTCAACGAAGTAGAAGCCGTTGCACCCCTCGAAAAATTGCCCAAACTGCCCGTCGCCCGTGTCCTTTGGAAGCCGTTGCCCGACCTGAACACGGCCTGCGCGGCGTGGATTTACGCGGGCGGGGCACACCACACGGTCTTTTCGCAAAACCTGACGACCGAATATTTCGAGGATTTTGCCGAGATGTTCGGCATCGAACTGACGGTGATTGACGCGAAAACGGACTTGCGGCAGTTCAAGAATGAGTTGCGGTGGAGCGAGGTTTTTTATAAATGATGGCTTTCACAACTCCGCATTTTGCAAAAAATCGGGAAACGCCGACACCCGCCGTACGTCCGCCGGATTGAACAAAAAAGGTTGGACATCGGCGGCAAGTGCCTGAAAATCAAGTTTTTGACAAAGGTCGAGCAAGTGTTTTTTCAGGTCAGTGGGAGTCGAGATTTGGAGGCGTTTTTCCAAAAACGGGTAGTTCGGTTTTGTTTTTCCCAACAGAAAAACGGCATCGAAAAAGTCGCGCCCCTTCGCCTGTTTGCGCCCAGTCATCGCCAAGATTTTTTGGCTCAAAAGCAGGTCGAGCGGCGTGGTTCGGATGCCCGTAAAAACGTCGAAACGGTTGAGATAGAACAAGTTAGGTTCAAAACCAAAGCCTTGCGGCTCGGTGTCGAGGTTGATTAAAATCCGCGCTTCCTGATGCCCGCTCAACCCGGCTTCAAAAAGGATTCCGGGGAAACGGATGTAGCAATGGAACGCCCCGCGCATGACATTTCGGATTTCGACGCGATAGCCTTGCCGCTCCAAACCCGTGCGGATGAGGTCAGAAACCGCCTCGAAATCGCTTTCGGAAAGGTCGAAATTGTCAAAATCAAGGTCTTCCGAAAACCGCTGATTGTTGTGGACAATGCGGAGGCAAGTGCCGCCAAGGAAAGCAAATTTTGAAGCAAAACGGCTCTCGAAAACCAGTTCGAGGATTTTGCACTGCAAATATTCGCGGAGCAAAAACGCGCTTTTTGAGTGTAGTTCGGCAGGGTACGATTGACGGATTTCAGCGAGCGACATCATTGGCTTGAAGGTAGTTGATGAACGATTTTGCCCGTTTTTCGAGCGTTTTTGACTTGAAAACGGACAAGTATTGATTGAAAACGGCGGGGTCGAGTTTTTCGCCAACCTCGAAAAAATTGAGCCGCAACTCGTGAAAATGGTCGTCCGAATCGAGGTTCGGCGAGAGGTAAAGGAGGTCGAGAAAGGTTTTGGCTGGGTCGGCGATTTTGAACCGGAACGCGCCAAAATTTTCCATTCGATAGCCAAAAAACAGGTCGGGTTTGAGCGTCCGAAAGGCAAACGAGCCTGCGGGAGTCGAAAAAATCTGGGTTTTGAGCGTCGTCACGCTCGTTACCGTGAACACGCCTTCGGGAATGAACCCGTGCCACGAAAGCGCGGATTGCAGCGAGATGTACGACGGCGCGTAAATCTGGTTGGCGATGAAAAACAGTTCGGCTTCGCCCGAAATCGGGCGGTTGGCAAAGCGGTAACGCCCGTTGCGGATTTTTTCCAGATGCCCCGCCTGTTGCCAACGGGTCAGCGCGTTTCGGTCGAAGCCCGGAAAGGCTTTTTCGACTTCGACGACGGACAAAATCGGCAGGTCGGCAAACCGTTTTTGAAAATCTAAAAACGTCATTTCGTTTCTTTTTTTCAGCAAAAATACCGAAAAAAAGAAACGAAATGGGTCAAAACTAAAAAATGAAGTACGTCATCGGACTCGACTACGGCACCGATTCCGTCCGCGCCCTCGTCGTTGACCAAAACGGCCGCGAGGTCGCCACAGCCGTCCATTATTACAGCCGCTGGAAAAAGGGTTTGTACTGCAATCCCTCGGTTTCGCAATTCAGGCAGCACCCGCTCGACTACCTCGAAGGGCTGGAAATTTCGGTCAAAAACGCACTGGCGCAGGTTGGGCGCGAGGTCGCCGAAAACGTGGTCGGCATCTCGGTGGACACGACCGGCAGCACGCCCGTCGCGGTGGATGCCAACGGCACGCCGCTCGCGCTGCTGCCCGAATTTGGCGAAAACCCGAACGCCATGTTCATCCTCTGGAAAGACCACACTGCCAACCGCGAAGCCGAGGAAATCAACGCGCTGGCGCACCGCTGGGACACGGATTACACCAAATACGTCGGCGGCATTTACTCGTCGGAGTGGTTTTGGGCGAAAATCCTGCGGACGCTGCGTGTGGATGAAAAAGTGCGGAACGCCGCGTTTTCGTGGGTCGAGCATTGCGATTGGGTGTCGGCAGTATTGACGGGCGAGACGAATCCCTTGAAAATCAAACGCTCGCGCTGCGCCGCCGGGCACAAAGCCATGTGGCACGAAGAATTCGGCGGGCTGCCGAGCGAGGCATTTTTGACCGCGCTCGACCCGATTTTGGCGGGTTTGCGCGAACGGCTCTTCCGCCACACGCACACTGCCGACGAAAAAATGGGCAACCTCTCCTCGGAGTGGGCGGCTCGGCTCGGATTGCCCGAAACGGTGGCAATCGGCGTGGGTGCGTTCGACGCCCACATGGGCGCGGTCGGGGCGACGATTGAGCCGTATTCGCTGGTGCGGGTCATGGGCACTTCGACTTGCGATATGCTCGTCGCGCCGAATGAGGAGGTCGGGCATCTGCTGATTCGCGGCATTTGCGGGCAAGTGGATGGCTCCATTTTGCCCGGAATGTTGGGCATGGAGGCGGGGCAATCGGCGTTCGGCGATGTGTATGCTTGGTTTCAAAACCTCGTGGCGTGGCCGCTGCGCGAACTTTTGCCCGCCGACGAAGCCGACGATTTGGTGCAAAAAATCATCCCCGTTTTATCCGAAAAAGCCGCCGCGCTGCCTGTTTCCGAAACGGACGCGGTCGCGCTGGATTGGTTCAACGGTCGGCGCACACCCGATGCGAACCACACGTTGAAAGGCGCGATTTCGGGTTTGAATCTCGGCAGCGACGCGCCCCGCGTGTTCAAGGCATTGGTCGAAGCGACGGCGTTCGGGGCACGTCGCATCGTGGAGCGTTTCCGCTCGGAAGGTGTTCCGGTTCGGCAGGTCGTGGGCATCGGCGGCGTGTCGAAAAAATCGCCGTTCGTCATGCAAACCCTCGCCGACGTGCTGAACGCGCCCATCAAAATCGTGAAATCCGAGCAAGCCTGCGCCCTCGGCGCAGCGATTTGCGCGGCGACTGCGGCGGGGCTTTACCCTTCGATGCAGGCGGCGCAGGCGGCGATGTCTTCGGGCTTCGATGCGGAGTTTTTGCCGCAGGCGGATAGGGTGGGGGTGTATGATAAACTGTATGCGCGGTACCTCGAATTAGGCGGATTTATTGAAAATAGCGGCTCAAAAACGGCTTGACATGAAAAATCTACATTGGCTTCTGCTCCTCATTCTGGCTCGCCCCGCGCTTGCCCAAACGGACTATCCAATCCAGCCCGTCCCGTTTTACAAAGTAAAAATGGAGGACAAATTCTGGCAGCCGCGCATCGAAACCGTGCGGAAAGTCACCGTGCCAGCCACGTTTCGCAAAAACGAGGAGACGCTGCGGGTCAAAAACTTCGAGGTCGCGGCAGGTGCGGTTCCGGGGAATGTCTGCACCCGATTCCCGTTCGACGACTCGGACGTGTACAAAAGCATCGAAGGCGCGGCGAACGTCCTGCGGACGCAGCGCGACCCGAAATTGGAATCGGAAATTGACGCTTTGGTGGAAAAAATCCGCGCCGCGCAGGAACCGGACGGCTATCTCTACACTTGGCGCAGCATCGCCGAACGGCTGAAAAAATCCGCGAGCGACGAAAAACCCGCGCAAAAAGGCGCGTTTTTGGACTGGCTGAACGGCCCGCGCTGGGAAAACGAAGACAAACTCAGCCACGAACTCTACTGCGCTGGGCACCTTTACGAAGCCGCCGTCGCCTATTTTGAAGCCACCGGAAAACGCAATTTGCTCGACATCGCCCTGAAAAATGCCGAGTTGGTGGCCCGCGATTTCGGTCCCGGAAAACTGGCAAAAGCCCCCGGACACCAAGAAATCGAGGTCGGTTTGGTCAAATTGTTCCGCACGACGGGTGACCGCCGCTGGCTCGATTTGGCTAAATTTTTCATCGAAACACGCGGCTACGGCGAGGAATATTCGCAAAATCACCAAAAAGTCCGCGACCAGCGCAAGGCAGTCGGACACGCCGTGCGGCTCGGTTATATGTTCATGGGTGCCGCCGATGTGGCGGCGTTGACGGGTTCGCACGAGTATGACGAGGCGATGAAATCTGTCTGGGAAGATATTGTCGGCAGCCAAATGTACCTGACCGGAGGGGTGGGGGCGACGGGCAGCAACGAGGGTTTCGGCGGCTCGTTCGACCTGCCGAATTACACGGCCTACAACGAAACTTGCTCCTCGATTTCCTTCCTCTGGTGGTCGCAGCGGATGTTCCAACTCACGGGCGAAAGCCGCTACTTGGACGTGGCGGAACTCACTTTGTACAATGCCCTGAACGCCGGGCTTTCGCTTTCAGGCGACCACTATTTTTACCCCAATCCGCTCGAAAGCCGCAAAAACACCGAGCGCACCGACTGGTTTTCCTGCGCTTGCTGCCCTCCGAACCTGACCCGGTTTTTCGCCGCCATGCCCGAACTTTTTTACGCCAGAAAGGGCAACGACGTTTTCATAAATCAATTCGCGGCGAGCCGCACGGAGGTCGAGAACACGAACTCAAAAGGTCAAAAAGTGAAAGTCGGCATCCGGCAGGAGACCGATTTTCCGTGGGACGGGCGCGTGAAAATCCACGTCGAACCCGCCAAACCGAACACTTTTTCGCTGAAAATCAGGATTCCCGGCTGGGCAAAAGGCGATGTCGTGCCGCTGGATTTGTACCGTTTCCACGAGTTTTCGGGCGGCGCGATTTCCATAAAATTGAACGGACAGGCCATTACCCCTGAGTTTGAAAATGGCTTTGCGGTCATTTCGCGGAAGTGGCAATCGGGCGATGTGGTCGAAATCGAACTGCCGATGCAAACCCAGCGCGTCGCCGCCAACCCGAAAGTGGAAGCCGACGCGGGGCGTTTTGCCCTGAAACGCGGCCCCATGATTTATTGCCTCGAAGGGCGCGACCAACCCGACGAACGGGTGCTGAATTTGCTCGTGCCGGACACGGTTTCCATTTTTTCAAAATTTGAAAACGGGCTTTTCGGCGGGGTGCAAACCTTGAATTTCAATGGTTTTTTGGTCAAAAAGAAGATTTCACCCGTCGAGGCCGAGCTTCAAAAACTGAACCTGAAAGCCATTCCATATTTCTTATGGGCCAATCGCGGGCGCGACAACATGCTCGTCTGGCTGCCGCACGAACTGGGGGCTGCCCGCGAAATCGCCCAGCCGACGCTCGCCTCGCGCTCGAAAGCCTCGGCCTCGGAGGGCTGCAACGGCGATTTGGTGAACATCGCCGACCAAGCCCCGGTCAAAAATGCCTTCGACAACGAGAGTTCGCTGGTGCATTGGTGGCCCCATTTCGGGACGACGGAATGGCTGCAATTCGATTTTCCAGCGGATGAACAGGTCGGCACGGCACGGGTCTATTTTTTCGACGACGAGGCGACGGGCGGCGGCTGTCGTGTGCCGAAGTCATTGGTTTTGAAATACTTGGAAAACGGCACATGGCGAAATGTCTATTTCCCCGGAGGTTTCAGAATCACAAAAGACGGCTGGACGGAACTGCAATTCGAACCCGTCAAAACCACCGCGCTGCGGCTCGAAATGACTTTTCAGGACGGCGTTTCGGGCGGGGTGCATGAGTGGGAGGTGTTCTGACGTGTTTGGTTTTTCGTGTATCGTGTGTCGGCATGCAGTCGAAAAACCAAACACGAAAAACCAAACACGAAACGCGATACACGAAAAATGATACACGAAAAATGAAAAATACAATCCTCACGGCCCTCCTGCTGGGCATTTTCCAATCGGTTTTCGCCCAAAACACGGGCATCCTCAACGCTGATTTGGGGCGCGACACCATCAGCCGCCACATCTATGGGCATTTTGCCGAACACCTCGGCAAGTGTATTTACGGCGGTTTTTACGTCGGCGAAGGCTCGAAAATCCCGAACCGCGACGGCGTGCGAACCGACCTCATCGAGGCTTTGAAAAAGCTCAAAGTCGCCAATTTGCGCTGGCCCGGCGGCTGTTTTGCCGATACGTACCAATGGAAAGACGGCATCGGCCCGAAAAACCTGCGCCCAAAAATGACCAACGTCTGGTGGGGTGGGGTGACGGAGGACAACAGTTTCGGGACGCACGATTTCCTGAACCTCTGCGAAGCCATCGGCGCGGAACCGTATTTGGCGGCCAATGTCGGCAGCGGCTCGGTCAAGGATTTGACGGATTGGGTGCGCTACACCAACCGCGAATCGGGCGACCCGATGACCGATTTGCGCAAGAAAAACGGGCGCGAAAAGCCATGGAAAGCCAAAATCTGGGGCGTGGGCAACGAAATGTGGGGCTGTGGCGGCAACATGAAACCAGAATATTACGCGAACGTGTACCGCCAGTACGCCACGTTTATGACCGATTGGAGCAACAGCGACCGACTTTTCCGGGTCGCGTCGGGCGCGAACGAGGCAGATTACAACTGGACGGAAGTGCTCATGCGCGACATCCCGCACTGGATGTTGGAGGGCGTGGCACTGCACCACTATTCGACGGTGAAATGGGAGACGAAAGGCTCCGCGACCAACTTCACGGAGGAGCAATATTTCAAAACCATGAAGTCGGCGATTTGGATGGACGAACTTATCGTGCGCCACTCGACCATCATGGACAAATACGACCCGGCGAAAAAAATCGCGCTGCTCGTGGACGAGTGGGGCGGCTGGTACGACGTGGAACCCGGCACGAACCCTGGGTTTTTGTACCAACAAAACACGATGCGCGACGCGATGATTGCCGGGACGACGCTGCACATTTTCCAAAAACACTGCGACCGCGTGCGCGGCGCGAACCTCGCCCAGACGGTCAACGTGCTGCAAGCCGTCGCGCTGACCGAGGGCGAAAAACTGGTGCTCACGCCCACTTACCATGTGATGGAAATGATGAACGTCCACCAAGACGCGCTGCACTTGCCGCTCGATTTGCGGGTGAACGACTACCAATTCGGCTCCGAAAAACTGCCCGCCGTGTCGGCCTCGGCTTCCAAAGACAAGGCCGGAAAGACGCACATTTCGCTCGTCAACATTGACCCGAACAAGCCGCAGGAAATCTCGATTTCGCTGCGCGGCATCGCGGCGACCGGCGCGACGGGACGGATTTTGACCTCCGGGAAAGTGCAGGATTTCAACTCATTCGAGCAGCCGGAGAAAATCAAACCTGCTGCGTTCACGGGTTTTTCTATCAAAAATGATGTCTTGAAAATCACGCTGCCGCCGATTTCGGTGGTGGTGCTGGAATTGAAATAGAGGTGTTTTTCGTGTGTCGTTTTTCGTGTTTTTGCTACACATCGAAAAACGACACACGAAACACCAAACACGAATAACACATGAATTTCAAATCGCTGAAAGAAGCCGCCTACGAGGCCAACATGGAAATCCCGCGCCAAAACTTGGCGATTTACACCTTCGGCAACGTCTCGGCGATTGACCGGGCGGCGGGCGTGGTGGCCATCAAACCGAGCGGCGTGCCGTATGCCGAATTAAAACCTGAGCACATGGTTTTGGTGGATTTGGAAAACCGCATCGTCGAAGGCTCGGCGCGGCCATCGTCGGACACGAAAACGCACACTTTGCTGTATCGGCATTTCCCGAACATCGGCGGCGTGTGCCACACGCACTCGACTTACGCGGTGGCTTGGGCGCAGGCAATCCGAGCGATTCCAAACCTCGGCACGACCCACGCCGACCACCTGACGGCTGCCGTGCCCGTGACCGAAGTGATGAGCGACGAGATGATTCAGGGCGACTACGAGCACGAAACTGGCAACCAGATTTTGGATATTTTCCGAAAGGAAAACCTCTCGCCTGACGAGGTGGAGATGGTTTTGGTCGCCTGTCACGGGCCGTTCGCATGGGGCAAATCGGCGGCGAAGGCCGTGTACAACGCCGCGGTTTTGGAAGAACTGGCCCGCATGGCGTACCTGACTTTGCAAATCAACCCGCTCGCCGCGCCCATCAAACAGACCTTGATTGACAAGCATTATTTCAGAAAACACGGCGCAAACGCCTATTACGGGCAGTGAGTGTCGTGTTTAGTGTTTCGTTTTTCGTGTGTCGTAAACCGCACCCGAAATACTAAACACGAAAAACGAAACACGATTTTCGGGAGTGTTTTGTGTTTCGACGCGCCCGAAAAAACCAACCACGAAACACGAAAAACGACAGCGCATCATGCAAGGTTTACAAACCCTCGACTGGGCGGTTTTCATCGTCTATTTTTTCATCGTGGCGGGCTACGGCCTGTGGATTTACAACCGAAAAAAGAAGGCCGCCGCCGACACGAAAGACTACTTTTTGGCCGAAGGCTCGCTGACTTGGTGGGCCATAGGCGCGTCGCTCATCGCCTCGAACATCTCCGCCGAACAATTCATCGGGATGTCGGGCAACGGCTTCACGGTCGGCATCGCGGTCGCGGCGTATGAGTGGGTGGCGGCCATCGCGCTCATCATCGTGGCGGTTTTCTTCATGCCCATTTATTTGAAGAACCACATTTACACGATGCCGCAGTTCCTGAAACAGCGGTACAACTCGACCGTGAGCCTTATCATGGCCATTTTCTGGCTGTTTTTGTACGTCTTGGTCAACCTCACGTCCATCCTGTACCTCGGCGCGGTGGCCATCAACAACCTCGCGGGCGGCGGGCATTTTCACCTGATTATGATAGGGCTGGCGGTTTTCGCGCTCGTCATCACGCTCGGCGGCATGAAAGTCATCGGGTTCACGGACGTGATTCAGGTCTTGGTTTTGATTATCGGCGGGTTGGCGACGACCTATTTGGCCCTGACTTTGGTCAGTGAAAAATTCGGAACGGGCACCAATGCACTGGCGGGCTTCAACCATCTTTTGACGAAAGCCGACGACCATTTCCACATGATTTTGGCGAAGCCCGATGCCAACGCCTCGCAGGAATACATCAACAAATACCTGCTGCTGCCGGGCATCGCCATGTATTTCGCGGGGCAGTGGATTGTCAACCTCAATTACTGGGGCTGCAACCAGTACATCATCCAACGCGCCCTCGGCGCTGACCTGAAAACCGCCCGGACGGGCATCCTTTTCGCGGGTTTCCTGAAACTGATGATGCCCGTGATTGTGATGTTGCCCGGCATCGCAGCCTATGTGTTGTACCAAAACGGCAGCCTGCAAACCGAAATGGCATCGGGCGGGCATTTCAGTCCCGACAATGCCTACTCGTCCATTTTGACCTTCCTGCCGACGGGCCTGAAAGGCCTGGCTTTGGCGGCCCTGACGGCGGCCATCGTGGCGAGCTTGGCGGGGAAAGTGAACTCCATTTCCACGATTTTCACGCTGGATTTGTACAAAAACCACTTCGATAAAAACGCCGACGAGAAAAAACTCGTCAACATCGGGCGCATCACCATCGTGCTTTCGATGCTCTTCGCCATCTTCCTGACTTGGGACGACCTGCTCGACATCGGCGGCGAGGGCGGCTTCACATTCATCCAAAAATACACGGGCTTCATCTCGCCGGGCGTGTTCGCCATGTTCCTGCTGGGGATGTTTTGGAAACGCACGACAGGCGCGGCGGGCGTGGTCGGGCTGTTGGTCGGGTTTGTGCTTTCGGTGTTTTTCAACGAGTTCGCGCCAGCGGTTTTCGGCAACGAAACGTGGATTTACACCGCCTTCCCGAACGGCAAGGGCGGCTTCGAGATTCCGTTCCTGATTTGCATGGGCTTGGCATTCGCGTTCGCGCTGGCGGCGATGATTTTGGTGAGCCTTGTCGGGCCGAAAATCAACGAAAAAGCCTTCGACATTGACCGCGAAATGTTCCGGCCCGACCCGCGCACGACGGTTTTGATTGTCCTGACGCTGCTGCTGTTGTCGGTGATTTATGTGCGGTTCTGGTAAAATGTGGGCGTGTTTCGTTTGTCGTTTTTCGTGTCTCGACTGCACGCTCGAAACACGAAACACGACAAACGAAACACGCAAAAAAGAGCTTCATACAATTCGATTTGGGTTAGAAAAGCCGCCGAGAAAGTTCGGCGGCTTCTTCTTATCGAATCGAGCGAAAACCGGATGTTTGGGCATCTGC
>JBKBIC010000050.1:0-25120 GCA_046299435.1 Saprospiraceae bacterium | reverse complement strand
GCGGCTTTTTCAATGGCATTTTTAATAATTGAGGAATTGGAGAATTGAGAGTCCTATAATCTGAAAACACAATGACCCGAATCCTCAATTCTCCAAATCCTCGAATCCTCAATCACTAAACATTCATCAATCACAAAATGAACGACTTGCAACCAATCAAGCCCAAAGGTTTTTGGGAACGCCCGGAAGGCGTGACCGGGGCTATGTTCATGGCAGCCATTGTATTGGGTGGCGGCTACCTTCTCTATCAAGCACTTCCCACGCTTATCACGCTGGCACAGAACACCCTCTATTTGGCGGGACTTTTGGCGGCATTGGGCGCGGTGCTGTACATGGTGCTCGACCCGAAAATGCGGAACCTCATCTGGTACATGTACAAATCGTTCATGCGCTGGATAACAGGGATGTTCGTACAGATAGACCCCATTGGCATCCTCAAAAGCTACATTGACGACTTGAAAGACTCGCTCGGCAAGATGAACAGCCAAATCAGCAGCCTCAAAGGCCAGATGTACAAACTGGGCGAGATGATCAAACAAAACCAGCGCGACATCCAGAGCAACCTCGGCATGGCGAGCAAGGCCAAAGAGACCGGCCGCGAGGCCATCATGGTGCTCAAAGCCCGCAAGGCCGGGCGTTTGCAGGAGAGCAACATGAAACTCGAAGACCTCTACAAACGCATGGAAGTGCTCTACCGCCTCCTGACAAAAATGTACGAGAACTCCGAAATCATGCTCGAAGACCTCACCGACCAAGTCGTGATGAAAGAGCAAGAATACAAGGCCATCAAAGCCAGCCACTCCGCCATCCGCTCGGCCATGAGCATTTTGAGCGGTAACAACGACAAAAAATACATGTACGACATGGCCCTCGAAGCCATGGCCGAAGACGTAGGCCAGAAGGTCGGCGAAATGGAACGCTTCATGGATATGTCCAAAAATTTCATGGAAAGCATTGACCTTCAAAACGGCGTGTTCGAGGAAGAAGGGCTGGAAATGCTCGCCAAATGGGAAAAAGAAGGCGTTTCCATGCTGCTCGGCGGCGACAAAAACAAAATCATCCAAAAGGCTAACAACCCGTCCGACGTGCTCGACCTCAACGCGCCCGTCAAACTGCCCAGCAAGGAAGAGCGCGGCGGCAACCAATACGACGGATTTTTTAATTAAGTGATGAGTGAACAGCGATGAGTGATGAGTAGCGAGTGATAAAACTCATCACTCATCACTCATCATTCATCACTATTATTCATCGCTCATCACTCACAAAACATGGCACGACTAACTGCATTCTCAAAATTTCTGATAGTCCTCCTCATCATGGGCGGGCTGTTTTTTGCGGTTCAATACTTCCTCAAAAACACCAAAGCAGGTCAAGACTTGGCCGAAAAAGCCAAATCCGAAACCGAAGCATCCGACAGCGGCAGCGGCTCCAAGCCCGACGCGAACACCATCGGCGTGGGCGTGGTGACTTGGGGCGGCTACGCAGGCGGCCAATATTTCAACGAAGGTTTCGAGGCCAACGAGCGCAGCCGCTTTTTCAAAGACTACGGCTTCAAAGTGGATTTCAAAATCCTCGACGACCCGACCGCCAGCCGCAACGCTTGGAAAAACGACGAGGTCAACCTCCTCTGGGCCACCGTGGACGCACTCCCGACCGAAATGCCGGGCCTCGCCGATTACGACCCAGTTGTGGTTTTTCAAGCCGACTGGTCGCGGGGCGGCGACGCGGTGGTCGTGCGCCGGGGCATCACCTCGGTCGGCGACTTGCGCGGCAAGCAAATCGCGGTGGCCGAAATGTCGCCCTCGCACTCCTTCCTGATTTGGATGTTGGGCGCGGCGGGCATGACCACGAAAGATGTGCGCGTGGTCGGTGTTCCCTCGCCGGTCGAGGCCGCCGATGCGTTCAAAGCCAACAACGTGGACGCGGCGGTCGTCTGGTCGCCGTTCGACGAGGAATGTGTGCAAAAAGTGCCCGGTTCGCGGGTTCTGCAAAGCACGCGCAACGCCTCGAACATCATCGCCGACGTGTTCATCGCCAAACGCAAATGGGTCGAGGCCAACCGCGAGCGACTCCAACAACTCTACGAAGGCTGGATGAAAGGCGCGGGCGAAATCAACAGCAGCGCGGCCAACAAAGCCAAAGCCGCCCAGATTCTGGCCGATGCCTTCGACGGTTTCACAAAAGACGACGCGGTGAAAGCTATTGACAACGTGCGCCTCTGCACGCATGGCGACAACCTTAATTTCTTCGGCCTCAACCGCGAGTACAAAGGCGTGACCGGCGAGGAACTCTACAACCGCATGACGAAGGAATACCGCGCCATCGGGGTCATCCCGGCCAGCGACAAAGTGCCCAACTGGTCGGCCACAGCCTATCGTTCGGCGGTGGACAAAACCACGCTCAGCGGCGCGGCCAATGCGCCCGAAGGCCAGAAAGTCTTCGCCGGGTTGTCCGACACAGAGGCCAAAAGCAAGGAAGCAGTGGCGACCAAACGGGTCAGCATCTCGTTCCGGTCGGGCGAGTTCCAATTGGACGACAACGCGAAGTATATCATTGACAATGAGATGGTTGCAATTGCAAAAGGCTTTGCCAACAACCGCATCCGCGTCGAAGGCAACACCGACAACGTAGGCAGCAGCGCGGCCAACATCGCCCTCTCAAAAAAGCGGGCGCAATCGGTCGTGGACTATCTTGTTTCAACTTATGGGATGCCGCGCAACCGGTTCATCGTCATCGGCAATGGCCCCGAAAAGCCCGTCGCCGACAACGGCTCAGAGGAAGGTCGGCGTAAAAACCGCCGCACGGATTTTGAGTTGGTGGAGGAGTGAATTGGATAGAAATGGGAACACGGATGAAACGGATGCGGCAGATTTGAACGGATTTTTGTTGTCGCACGTCGGCAACTTTCAAAATCCGTCCAGATCCGCCGCATCCGTTTCATCCGTGTTCCCATTGTTGCCCTACCGAATGACCACCTCTTTCACAAAATCCTCGCCCAAGTGCTCGTTCAGCAGCGCACAGATTTTGTCTTTGGCAAACGACAGCTCCTGTTTGAGCGGCGCAGACAGGATGGACAGGTAGAGCGTCCCTTTTCGGACGGAAATATCGGACGTGTAAGTAGCAATCGTCTTGCCCATCAGCTGCTCCCAAATCGCCCGGATGCGGCTCTCGTTCAGGGGAGCTTTGAGGCGGTTTTCGGCAATGAATTCCGCCAACACATCGCCGAGCATCTGGTCGTTTTTCTTTCTCATAGTCATCGTTAGCATGGCTCAAAAGTCAGGTGCGGCGAGCGGCGGGCAGTCATTTTGTGGCTGTTTCTTCTCCACATTTGCTCCACTCATTTGTCAACACCGATGTTTATTTGCTGAAAATCAAGCAAATACGCCGCTTCATGCTACTCGAATCCGAACTCATCCTCAACCCCGACGGCAGCATTTACCACCTGCACCTGCGGCCCGAACAGCTCGCCCCCGTTGTGTTTACCGTCGGCGACCCGGAGCGCGTCGGGCAAGTCAGTCGCCATTTCGACCGCATCGAATGTAAAATCCGAAAACGCGAATTTGTCACGCACACGGGCTGGCTTGGCGGCCAACGGCTGTCCGTCATTTCCACCGGAATCGGGCCGGACAATATTGACATCGTGCTGAACGAATTGGACGCGCTCGTGAGTTTCGACCTGAAAACCAGACAGTTGCACGACACGCCCGGCCAACTCACCCTCATCCGACTTGGCACATCGGGCAGCATCCGGCCCGAAATCCCGGTGGATTCGCTCGTCGTTTCGGCGGGCGCGTTCGGCTTCGACGGGGTGCTGCATTTTTACGATGCGCCCGTGCTCTGGCAAAACGATTGGGTGGCCGCCCTCGAAAACTACGCCGCCGCGCAGGGCCACGATTTTCCGGCACGGCCCTATTTCGCGGCTGCCGATGCGGATTTGCTGCGCCGATTTTCGGGCGACTTCCAGCCGGGCATCACGGCTACGAACATCGGGTTTTACGCCCCGCAAGCCCGCCAACTCCGCGCCCCTGCGCGGCACCCCGGCTACCTTTCGTTCTTGCAAAGCTTTGATTTTCAAGGGTATAAAATCACCAACCTCGAAATGGAGACCGCTGCTATTTTGGGTTTTGCCCAGTTGCTGGGCCACCGTGCCATCTCGCTGAACGCGATTTTGGCGAACCGCGCCGACGGCACGTTCAGCCGGAACCCGGCCCGCACGGTGCGCCGGATGATTGAGCGATCAATGGAAATAATTGCGGTACAACCGTAATGTTTGCCCGGAAACGCCCTACTTTTCGCATCATTTTTCACCAAAAACAACAACCATTTATGAAAGCAACGCGCTTGCCCGGCAGGTTTTCCGCCCTGATTTTCGGGCTGTTTTTGCTCGGTTCGGGGCTGTTTTTGCAGTCCTGCTCGCCGAAATACGACATGGTGGCCGTCGAAAACGTCACCAAACTTTCCGCCTCGCTGCCGCCGCTCATGGAAAAAGCCATCGGCAAATACAGCGACCACGAAGAAGCCGTGCAGGCCGCCCTTTCCGACGTGAACAAGGCTTACGAACGCTCGTTCGGCACGAAAAAGAACGGCGAAATCGCCGAGCAGTGGCGCATTTTCCGCGACGACATCGCCAAACCTTTCTTCGATAAATGGAAGGAAAAGGGCAAACTCGACAAGGATTTCATCAAAGAGGCCGCCAAACAAGTGAAAGCCAGCCTCGATGCCATCGAAAAAGCCGAGCGCGCCAAGAAGAAAAAATAACTCGGTTGACGGTTGACGGCGGACGGATGACGGCTTTTGCCATGAACCGTCTGCCGTCAACCGTCCGCCGTCAACCAAACTTTATCATGCCAAAACAGGATATCGAAAAAGCAATCAACGGCCTCGACGACCAAATCGTGGACATCGTCGGCCAGTTCGTCAAACGCCGCAAAGCTGCCTACGAAGAGGCCGCCGTCAAATTGAAGGAGAAACTCCGCGTTGACGTGGCTCGATACGCCGAACTGCTGGACGACAAAAAAATCTCCGCCGAAGATTTCGACCACTTGGTGCGGGGCCGCGCCGCGCAACTCAAAATCGAGGTGCTGGCCGAGGCTTCCATCTCAAAAGCCAAGTTCGATTTGGTCTCGAACGAGGTCGTCGGTGTGCTCATCAAAACGGCCATCACCGTCATTTTGGCCGTCTGAACATGGCGCAAACCGACCTGCACGAGCAGTTCATGCGCCGATGTTTCCACCTCGCCCGGCTGGGCGCGGGCAGCGTGTCGCCCAATCCGTTGGTCGGCGCGCTGCTCGTTTTTGAGGGGCGCATCATCGGCGAAGGCTGGCACCAACGCTACGGCGAAGCCCATGCGGAAGTGAACGCCGTACGCTCCGTCGCGCCTGAAAATCAACGGTTTATCGCCCAATCCACGCTGTACTGTTCGCTCGAACCGTGTTTTCATTTTGGCAAAACACCGCCCTGCGTGGACTTGATTTTGGCCCAAAAAATCCCCCGCGTCGTGGTCAGCTGCACCGACCCGAACCCACAGGTGGCCGGGCAAAGCCTTCGGAAATTGCAAGCTGCTGGGGTTGATGTGGTGTCGGGCGTGTTGGAGCAGGGAGGCCGCGACCTGAACCGCCCGTTTTTCAAATGGATAACCCGCCGCCAGCCCTACGTCGTCCTGAAATGGGCGCAAAGTGCCGACGGATACCTCGGCAAACCGGGCGAGCGCACGGCCATTTCGGGCATGGCGGCGCAGCGGCTCGTGCATCGTTGGCGCAGCGAATCGGACGCGATTTTCGTGGGCACGACCACCGCGCTGACCGACGACCCGCGCTTGGACAACCGCCTGTTTTTCGGCAAATCGCCGCTGCGCGTCGTACTGGATTTGCACGGGAAATTGCCGCCGACCGCCCATCTGCTCGATGATTCCGTGGAGACTTTGGTGCTGGGAAAAACAAAACCGGGCGGCCATCGGCAGCGCACCCGGTTCGCGGAAATTTCTCCGAAATCGTTGATTCCCAGTTTATTGGAAATTTTGACCGCCGAAAAAAAGGCCATTCTTTTCGTCGAAGGTGGGGCCAACATCCATGCCCAATTTTTGGCCTCCGATTGCTGGGACGAGGTTCGCGTGATTGAAAACGAGCGTTTCCTGCACGGCGGCATCCCCGCTCCTACCCTGCCCGTCTCGGCGATTTTGAGCGATGATTTCCGGCTCGGCCCCGACCGTGTGCGGGTGTTCCGAAAGAGTTGAAAAGGAGAAAGGTTTAAAAGTTGAATTTTCCATTCAACATTTCAACTCTTTCAACTTTTCCTCTTTTCAACTCCTTCTTCAACTCTTCCCTCACTGCATCGGCACGCACTTGAAGTCCGACTTGGTCACGACGGCGCGGTGTTCGAGGTTGAAAATCTGCCGTTGGGCATAGCCCACGCGCAGCCCTTTGGCGAGCCAATCGGCCTTTTGCGGGCAATCGAGCGAGTCGGTCACTTTGTCTTCGGGCACGGGAGTCCAGTACCAAAGTTTGTTGTTGTTGACTACGAACGGCGTGTCCACGTATGGGGCTTGCCACGAAAGGCCGCGCAATTTGAGGTTATGGACAATCAGTTTCCGGCCGTCGGGGCCGGTGCCTTGGTCAAGGACGAGGTTGTCGCCGCTGATGCCCATGAAATAGAAAGCGTCCGTGTTCGGGATGACGTAATCCTGCCCGGCGTATTCCGGCGCGGACACGATGATGCTTTCGCCGGGCGTACCTTCTACAGAGGCGGTGCGGATGGTGTATTTGGGCGATTTGAACTCCATTTCGGTGCTCGAAATCATGCGCATCGAAACCCTATCCATGCCCTGCATCCCGAAAACCGTGTCAATGCGTGCGCCGGAGGCGAGGGCAGCTTTGACGGCATCTTGGGCGGCTGTCTGCGCGGCGGATTGTTGTTTGTCGCCCGTTTTGGATTGGCAGGCCACCGCCAAAATGAGCAGCCCGGTGGCAATCGTGTGTTGCAAATAAGAACTCATCGTCGTTTGATAAAGATGAATATGAATGTGTGGCAAATCATGTTCCCGGCAAACCGGGCCAGTTCAGGCACAAAAACGTGCCCGGTGCTGACGGAACAAGCCGTCAACACCGGGCAACTATGAACCTTCAAGAAACTGTCTTTTCATGCCGGAAAAACATCGCCGCACAAAGGTAGAGCCGTTTTGCTTTTCCAAAAATGCAGCTCCGGGCAAGTTCGTCCAGTCGTTCAACTCACCTGACGAGCACGACCGGGACTACCTGCACGCCTGCCTCCGAGGACACCTGCACGAAGTACATTCCCGCACGGAACTCGTTGGTTTTCAGCGTGAAACGGCTCGTGCCAGCAGGCAAGTCAACCCGTGCCATCACCCGGCCAACCGCGTCCATGACTTGGATTTCAGATGCCAGATTGAAGATGCCAGACTGGGAAATGTCTATGTTCAATTCATCCCTGAACGGGTTGGGCCAGCACTGGACGGACGACGAGGCCGCGAGGCCACGAGTTTGCGAGGCTTCCCGCCCGCCGGACATTGGCCGCGTCGCGCTCGCGCAATCTTCGCCTGTGAAAACGTACATCGAACCCTGATCCGAGCGGCTGCCCACATCGTCGTAATGCGCCCCGGCGGCGATACGGTCATCACTGGCCGCGAGCGAGAACCCAAACCGGTCGCCCGAAGCCCCATCCGAGGACGAGTATTTGCCGATTTCGCCCCAATTGTCGGTGCCGCCGGCGTGTTTGTAAAACACATAGACCGCGCCCGTGCCGCCGCTTTGTGTGGCCGCGACGTATGCGTAATCGCCCGAAATCGCCACTGGGTTGCCGAAACGGTCGCCCGCTGTCGCATCCGAGGCGGTCAGTTTTTTCACCTGGCCCCAATTGTCCGTACCGCCAGAATCCTTCGAGAAAAGATAGGCCGCGCCCGCGTAACTGGATTTGTTGGGCGCGCCCACCAGTGCGTAATCATCTGACAACGAGACACTTGACCCGAATCCGTCGCCGACTGCGGCATCCGAGGCGGTCAGTTTTTTCACTTGGCCCCAAGCGTCCGAGCCGCCCGAATCTTTCGAGAAAAAGTAGGCCGCGCCTCGGTTGCTGCTGTGGCCGCTGGCACCGACGAGCGCGAGCGTGGCCGTTTGGCCGATGGCCGTGCCGAAAAAGTTGTTCGCCGCGCCGTCCGAAGCCGTCAGTTTCTTCACTTGGCCCCAAGCGTCGGTGCCGCCCGTGTCTTTGTAAAAGAGGTAGGCCGCGCCCTGTGCGTTGTTGGTGCCCACTTTTTTCTTGGCTGCCCCGACGAGCGCGATGCCGTTTTCGACAGAGACCGCATTGCCGAAGTAATCGTAGCTCACGCCGTCGCTGGCCGTCATTTTCGCCACTTGGCCCCAGTTGTTCGGGCCGCCCGTGTCTTTGTAAAAAACGTATGCCGAGCCTTGGTCGGTCGTCGCGCTGCCGTTGTCGCCATGCGCCCCGACGACGAGCGTCGTGCCGTCAAGCGCGAGCGCGTTGCCGAGGTAGTCGGTCGCTGCGCCGTCGCTGGCCGTCAGTTTTTTGGCTTGGCCCCAGTTGTCCATGCCGCCTGCATCTTGCTGGAAAATGTAGGCCGAACCCTGTTTGCTGGCCGTCCCCACTTTGTCGTCGGGTGCGCCCGCGACGGCAGTTCCGCCGTCCAAAGTTAGACCCCAACCGAAATGGTCATTCGCCAGCCCGTCGCTCGCGTTGCGGCGCACGGTTTCCGTAAAGTACAGTACGTCAAGCACTTGCACGGTGGCTTCGCAGGTCGAGGTCGCGCCGCTTTCATCGGTCACGGTGAGCGTTACGGTTTTATCGCCCGCATCGTCGCAGCTGAAATCCGACTGGTCGAGGCTGAACGTCAGGTCGCCCGCAGCCGAGCAGTTGTCCGAAGAGCCGCCGTCCAATTCACTGGCCGTGATGCTCGCTGTGCCGTCCGAATCGAGCGTGACTTGTCCGTTTTGGCAAACCGCCGTCGGCGGATAATTGTCCACGACCGAGACTAGAACTTCACAGCTGGCCGTGTTCCCGGCGGCATCGGCGACGGTCAAAGTCACGTTGGCGGAACCCTCCGCACAGCTGAACGTGGTCTGGCTGGCCGAAAATTCGAGCGCGCTGCCGACCGTGCAGTTGTCCGTCGAACCACCGTCCAATTCGCTGGCAGCGACCGTCGCCGTGCCGTCCGCGCCGACGTAAACTGTTGTGGATGAGCAACTTGCCGTTGGTTCAATGTCATCGTCGAGATAAACGGTGGTGGTACATTCAGCGGAATTTCCGGCCTCGTCGCTGACGGTGAGGGTCACGATGGCGGGGTTTGTTTCGCAGCTGAACGTCGTTTGGCTGGCCGAAAAACTGAGCGTGCTTGTGCAGTTGTCCGTCGAGCCGCCGTCCAAATCCACCGCCGCGATACTTGCCGAGCCGCTGCCGTCCGCCATGAATGTGGTGGACAAGGCACAGTTGGCCGTCGGCGGCAAATTGTCGGCCACCGTGACTGTCGCGGTGCATTGGGCAGAATTTCCGGCGGCATCGGTCACGGTCAAAGTCACCGTCTCGGAGCCGTTCGCGCAGTTGAAATCGGTCTGGCTGGCCTCGAACACGAGCAGGTTGGCAATCGTGCAGTTGTCCGATGAGCCACCGTCCAATTCATTGGCTGCGAGCGTGGCCGTGGCGTCTTCGCCGGCGTAAATCGTTGTGTTCGTGCAAGTTGCGGTCGGGGCGGTCGCGTCCTCGTCAATTTCGGAGTTGCAGTTTTCGTCCACGCCGTTGCCGCAGATTTCGGTCGCGGAGGAGTTGATGGCCGGGTCGTTGTCGTTGCAGTCGGTCGAGGCCGATTCGCCGTCGTTGTCCGCGTCGTTGTCGGTGGCGATGTTGACGGTGACATCGCCCGCTGTTTTCATCGTTTCCACGTTGCCGACCGAGTCCACGCCGAGCGTGAAAAATGCGTAGGCATTGCCCGCCGCGCCCGTGTAAGTCGTGCCGGATGTGGTCAAATCTTCCTCGACAAGTTCAAAATCGCCGCCATTTTTCGAGACCCAAAGTTGGAACGTGGCAAACCCTGAGCCGCCCGTGTCGTCCGCGCCCGACCAAGCGAGCGCGATTTCGGGGTCGGTTTGCTCGGAGGTTTCGGTGGCTGGCGTGGTGATTTGGGTGGTCGGGGCCACCGCGTCGAGGGTGTTTTGCCAAGTATTGGTTTCCAATGGGTCGTTGATGTCGAACACGATGCTGGCTTGTGCGGAGACCACGTCGCCGGTGGCCGCGTCGTCGTCGGGGAAGACGTAAAAAGTCACGTAGCCTTGCCCGTTGCCCTCCGCGTCATTGACCGGGAGGAGGCCGGCGGTCGGGTCGGTCGGGGCCGCGCCCGTGCTTGGGTCAATGGCTTGGAACACCCAAAATGCCTCATTGTCAACGACATCCACGCCTGCGGTGACTTGTACGTTGATGCCCATTTCGGCCTCCAAATCGAGGGTTTTCGAGTAGTTCAGGGTGTTTTTGGGCACTTCAAAAGTTTGGTTCGCAAAACTGAACGTGCCCAGGCGCAGCGAGAGCGGGCTGAGTTTTTCGTCCAGCGGCACGGTCACGGTCACGCGCTGCGCGGCGGTCGTGGCGAGGGTGCTGTCGTTTTCAAAATAGACGGTGTACGCGAGCGAATCGCCGGCGGCCACCCATCGGTGGGTCGTGTCTGTGCCTGTCGGCCCGACGATGGCGTTGGGGTCGCAGGCGGCGAGGACTTTGATGGTACTACACAGGCTTGACCAGGGGATACAGCTGAGGAGTGTGCCTGCGATGTTCATTTTGCTGATGGATTTGAGCTTTGCTATTTTGCTGCCCGGTGTTTTCGCAGCATCTACGAACGTGGCAGTGTTCGCAATGCCACACGATGTTGGGTCGCTGACGTTGCTGCCGCCGCAGTTGTCCGTTGGGCGGCAGTCGGTGTAATAGGCTGCGAAGCAAGTAGTGCCTGTCCAAGCATAGCAGAATGCGGCACTTGCCCCATACGTTGCGACTGTCGCGCCTGTGCATCCGGCGACATTTATAGCACATGATGTGATAGCAAAGGCGCATTTTCCGTAGGCGATATACCGTTTGCACTGGCAAATAGGGTCTTCGTCGGGGCCGGGCGATGCGAGGCACTCGTCATCGAGGCCGCCGAGTCCGTCGCTGCTGCTGGGTGTGCCGCCGCCAGTTGTGGGTGTGCCGGGGCTACCGGGTGTACCGGGGTTGCCGGGGGAGTTTCCATTGCCCGGGGTGCCTGATGAGCCGGGCGTGTTGGAGTCCGAGTAGCTGTCGCCGCCGTCGCCAGAGTCGCCGCCGTCGCCGCTGTCTGGCGATGGGTTGTCGGTCGTCGGTTCGCCGGGTTCGCCGCCGTCGCCGCCATCCCCGCCGTCGCCGCCGTCGCCGGAGGCAAAATAGCCGCCGCCGCCGTCGCCACCATCCCCGCCGTCGCCGCCGTCTTCACCGGGGCAGCCGTCTGCACCGTCGCCACCGTCGCCGCCGGGGTAGCCACAGAGACCGGGGCCGCCGTCGTAGCCGTCCTCACCACATTCGAGTTCGTGATGGGCGAAAATGAGCAGCAGCGTATCGCCATTGTCGGAGAGTTCGAGCGAAAAGACCCCGCCGTGCGTCTCGTTATTGTACTCAAAAACTTCGGCATTGACAGCCAATGCTGTCGCATCAAAGCCCAGTATGCCATCCTCTGCGACGGCGATGGGCCAGCGGTAGTTGCGCCAGGGTTCCCAAGTGGTAAGTTCGCTGATTTCGTCGGTGCAGGGGTTTTTCGAGAAGACATAGACAGTGAACGGATTGGAAGCATCGGCGGTGATGGTGATGGAGCCGGAAGCATGTATCAAATCCCAGCCGGGGTCGTTGCCAGCGGTGCCACCTTGCTCGCTGTCCACATTGATTTCCCAAGCATAAGACTGGCCTTCGCCGAACTCAACATCGGTGTAACGCCCCGTACCGGGGCTGCTACCGGGCGTGAACGTGAATATTTCTGTGGAAAAATCCACCGCGTCAATGTCGCTTTGGCTTAAAAAACCCCGCTCAACCCAAGGGATGAACATGAGGTCGCGGAAGCCCGTTTCGTCCTGTGCTTCGGCCCAAACCTCTGGGTAGGCCGCCCACGATGCTGGGGAGGCAAGTATTTCCTGTCGTCTATCTTCGTATGCAAATGCCATCATGCGGATAAAATCCTTCTGCTGCAACGGTATGGCCTCTGCCGAAATCGCCGCCTCGCCTGTGTTCCCTATGTTGGCCGTGAAATTCACATAATGCTGTGTTCCGGGCGACACGTCTCTGGTGTGCAGCAATATGCGCTCCCAGCCGTCGCGCTCTTCGGATGCTTCAACGCCTTCCACAAACTCGCCGACGAACTCGTCCATCGTCCAAAGCTCATCGCTCACTTCGAGGTTTTTCAATTCAGTTGCTGCCGGGAAAATGATGTAAGCCACCCCAATCGGCACGTCCACGTTGCCCGTGTTCACGAAGCCAAATTGCCACTCCGCGTTGCCGCCTGCCCGCATGATTTCGGGCAAACTTTTCGTCACCGACCACTCCAACACGGCCTCGGCTTCCACTTCCAAACCGCTGGCGAGCGTGGCTTCTTCGGTGCCGTTCACGGCCACCACATCGTAAATGCCCGCCGAAACCGCCGACAAATCCCATTTGACCGACATTTCCATGCTGCTCGTGCGCGATTTCAGCGCGGCGGTGGCGATGGTCGCGCCGCTTTGCCGCAGCTCGACGACGGTCGCATCTTGAAAACCCGCACCGGTCAGCGCGGTCGTCACCACGCCGGGGCCGACTTTCGCGGGCGAAATCGTCAAAATCGAAAACGGCAGCGACTGTGCGAGTAATTCCGCGTCGGGCATGGCAGCAGCCGGGTCGGCCACGCGGGCCAACACATAATAATCGCCCGCCGCCGCCGAAGGAATCAACACAGACTTGGTTTCCGCGCCGTCGTCGTCCGTGAAATCATAGTCTGCCGGGGTCGGAGCGCGGTTGAGGCCGACAAAAAGGTGGCCCGTGTTCACGCCGCCGATGGTGCTTTCGAGGGTCACGAGCAGGTCTTGGTTGGCGGTCGGGATGTTGAGTTTGTAAAAATGATATTCGTCCACGCCGAGGTCGAGAGCCTCCGGCACGTCCAATTCGAGCGGGTGCGCGGCGGCGGCGATGGTCGCCGAGGAGGCCGCCACGTTGTCGGCGGAGTTGTTTTCGGGTGCGGAAGCCAGCGCGTTCGTGCGGGCAAGGGCGTAAAAATCGCCCGTGCTTTCGGCCAAAAGCGGCGCGGTGAGGGTCAATTCCACCGATTCGCCCGCCGCAAGGCTGATGCTGCGGTCTTCGTAAGTCTGGGTTTTGTCCACGTCGCCGTCGAGCGTCGCGTCGGTCGAGAGGTACGAAATGTCGCGCAAGTCGGCGGAAATCGGGTCGGGGCCAGTGTTTTGCACCGTGTACGTCACCGTGATTTCCTCGCCGAGGAAACCCGCCGCCGGGACGGAGACATTGGAAACGGCCAAGTTGTCGGTCGTCGCGCTGGCCGGCAGGATTTCGATGACGGCGGCGGCGATGTTGTCCGCGTCCTCGCCCGCTTCGTACACCGCGTCTTTGTTGTCGGCACGGAGGACGATGTAGTACACGCCCAGCGCGTAGGCCGGGATTTCGACGCAAACCGCGTCCGTGTAATTTTCGCCGGGCGCGAGCGAGCGGCTGGCCGAAGTGTAGCCGATGTCGTCGGCGGCCGAGTTGACCGTCGGCAAATTGTTCAGGAAAACGCGGTCGGAAATCGTGGCCGATGCCGCGCCCGTGCCCGTGTTTTCGACGGTGTACGCGATGCAAACCGTTTCGCCCGCAAACGCCTCGCTCGGCGGGGCGAAGGCCGTGACTTCGAGGTTGGCCGGGGCGGTGAGGTCAATGTGCAGCGCGGAGGTTGCCAAGTTGTTCGTCTCGTCGGTTTCGTTCACATCGTCGGTTGGGTAGTATTCGTTGCCAACTTTCAGGATGAGGTAAAAATCGCCCGACAGCCCGTTCGGGATGGACACGCTTTTGGAAACCGTGTAGGATTCGCCCGCGAGCAGTTCATCGTCGTGCCCTTTTGAATCGAGCAGCGCGTCGCCCGCGTCCCACGTCGCGTCGGTTGAATAATACAAATTGTCAATCCATTTGTCGGTGTGCGTCCGCACCTCGCCCGTGTTTTCGACCGTCCAAGATACCGCGATGGACGTGCCGCTGTTGGCTGTCGCGGGCGCGGTGAACGTCGTCACTTCGAGGTCGGCAAAGGTGGGCACGACGGTGATGGGGTCGCTGGCCGTCGTGTTGTTGTCTTCAAAAGTGTACTCGTATTGGTCGTCGGAAACGTCTGTATAAATGTGGAAATACCACTGGCCGCCCGCGATGTTTTCCAGATTGGGGATGGTCAGGCTGCCCGCCGCGATTGCCCCGGTCGTCGTGCTGGTTTTCAGCAACTCGGCATTCGACGACGAAAAAACCGGGTCGGGGCTGATGTAAATTTTTTCCATGAAACGCCCCGACGTGGCTCCAATCCCCTGATTTTCAGTCACCCACGTCAACGTCAGTTCGTCCTGCTCGTCCACGCTCGTGACCGAAGGGGTGATGCTCGTGACCACCAAATCCGGGTAATCCGTCAGCGCGACGGCCACCGGGCCGAGGGTGAACACATTGTCGTCCTCGTAGGTGTACTCGAACACGTTGTTGGCCGCGTCGGTCACGAAATGGAAGTACAGATTGCCGAACACCCCGTCGGGGATGGTCGCCCGGATGCTCGTGTTGTAGCTGTCGCCGCCCACGACTGCCGTGCTGCGGATGTTGTAGCCGATGGCCGTTGCCGTCGCGTCAAAGTCCTCATTTTCAGAGATATACACCATATCGAACCAAGCCGTTTCGGTCTCGTGCGTGGTGTTGCCTTCGTTTTCCACCGAGCCGTAAAATTTGACCGTTTCGCCGGAGGCATACGTGCCGGAAACGTAAGTCAAGCTGGTGGCTTTCAGGTTGGCGGGCGGTTTCAGGGTGACTTCGATGGTCGCGTAGCTGTCCGCGTTGTTGTCCTCCAAAAGTTCGAGCTGGTCGTCGTCGGCATCGGCCACGACGTGGATGTAATAAGTGCCATAATAAGTGTGCGGGAGCGTCACCGTGCGCGAGCGCGAGATTTCGCCGTCGGGAGCCAGCACGTCGCTGCTGCTCAACTCGTGCTCCTCCAAAAGCGTGGCGAGCGTTTCGTCAAAAGTCGTGATGGTCGAGATGTAAATTTTGTCCGTCCATTGCTCGGCCACCGATTGCTCGCCGTGATTTTTGATGACCCACGACACCGTGATTTCGTCGTCGCCAAACGCAGCCGTCGGTGCAGACACACTCGACACGCGCAAATCCGGCAGGTCGGGAATCGTGATTTCGATGTCGGAAGCCACCAAATTGCCCGTTTCACTCTCCTCCTGCACGCCCGCGCCCGTCGTGATGAGGATGTGGTAAAACCCGAAATACTCGCTCGGCAGCGTCACCTCCTCCTCGCGGCTGTACGATTCGCCGGGGTTCAGGTAGCTCAAATTGTCCCACGAACCCAGCAAAATATCGTCAAAATTCACCTCCTCGTCCGCGCTCAAATAGACGTAATCCGTCCAAGTTTGGGTGCCTGTGCCAGCCGCGCCGTTGTTCGTCACCGTCCACTCGACCGAAAAAGTCTGGCCGTAATCGGCGGTCGCGGGCACGGTCGTGGCCGAAAGGTCGAGGTCGGGCAGATAGGCCGTCGAGAAATCCAATTCGTCGCTCCATTGCTCGTGGCAGCTGTTGAACGCCCGCATTTGCCAGTGGTAATCCGTGCCGTAATCGAGGTAAATTTCCGTCGAAATAGCCGTCAAGTTCTGCTTGTTGGCCGTAGCCGGGCGCGTGTCGCCGTCCTCCCAAACATAGACATCGTATTTCGTGGCGGCCTCGACGGGTGTCCACGAAAAATCGGTCGGGCTGGGCAGCACGTTGAGTTCTCCGTCCGAGGGGTTGAGCGTCCCGAAACTGCCCAACGCTGCGTCAGCATGGACATTGACCGTATGCTCAAAATCCACCGGGCAGCCGTTTTCGTCCGTGCCGGAAACAGTGTAAGTCGTTGTGGATGTGGGACTTACTGAAATGCTTTGCGTGGTTTCGCTTGTGCTCCAATCGCCGGAAACGAGCGCGTATTCGAGCGAAAGCACGACCGATTCGCCGGGGCAAATCGTCTCGGTTTCGTCCGCAGTCAGTTCGTTTTCAAAGACTTGCACCGTCGTGGCCGCGCTCGTTGCCGAGCAGCCGTCGGCGGTCGTGTGGGTCACGGAATAGCTGCCCGCCGTGCCGACTTCGATACTTTCCGAAGTTTCGCCCGTGCTCCAAACGATGCCCGTCGTCACCGACGAACTCAACATGGCCGTGCTGCCCGCACAAACCCCGACCGGGCTGACCGGCAAAATGACCGGTATTTCGGCAGCGTCGAACACCATGACCGTGCCGGAAGCAGTGTGTTCGCAGCCGTTCGGAGCCGTGACCGTTACGGTGTAAGTCGTTGTGGATGTGGGTGTTACGCTGACACTGGCCGTGCTTCCGCCCGTTGACCAATCATAAATTGCTCCGTCCACGACGGTCGCCGCTACGGTTGTGTTTTCGCCGGGGCAAAGACTCGCATCGGTCGGCGTGGCAACCAGCGAAAAATCCTCAATGTCCACCGTGAACGTAGCCGAGTTGTTCGAAGTGACGGTTTCGTCGGGCATTTCCACCCAAACCTCAAACGTGTGCTCGCCGGGCGAGGAAATATCGCAAGTCGTTGAAAACGTGAAAGTTAACTCGCTGCCCGGAGGCACTTGCTGGCCGCCCGCGCTTTCTGAAACCGTCGCGCCGCCGTCCACGCGGTAGTAAACCGTGAAGCCTTCGCCCATCTGTTCGCCGTCGTTCGCCAGCACGACGGAAACCGTTTCGGAACTCGTCGCCGTGCAGCCCGACACAGGCGCGGCGAGGCTCGAAACGGACAAATCAGCGACCGACAAAAAATCCAACTCCGTGCTGGCCGTGTCGTTCACCGCCAGCCCGTCGGCAGACATATTTACTTGACCGACAACGACTTGCAACGCGACTTCGCCCGCCGGGAAGTCGAGGTTGCCGAGTGAAATCTCAACTTCGGCACCGGCAGCCAGCGAAAAAGTCACGGAAGGCGAGGCGGCCAACGAACCGTTCAGCCAGCACTCAAAATCGGCGTTCACGATGCCCGACGTACCCATGTTTTGCACCTCGATTTTCACCTCGTGCTCGCCCTCGTTGAGCGAGCCGGGCAACGGCGCGGTGATTTCCCAAATCGCCAAATCCAGTGCGGGCCGCGTGAACTCGTCCGCACCGATGTCGGGCGTGGTCGCGCTGCGCGGTTCGTCGTCCACGTCGGTCGTCACGCCGCCTATCGGCGTGCCTTTGCCGTCGAGCGCGGGCGTGCTGAGGTGCATATCGTTCGGTGCGAAAAAGCGCGGGTTTTCGGAAATCGAGTTGGCATCCTGCCCGGTGGCGGTCTGCCAAGCGGCCAAATTCGCGGCAGAGACCATGCCCGAAGTTTTGTAGCCGAGCGTGGAACCGGCCACAAAAAGGTCGTTGTAATCCGAGGAAAAACTCGTCAGCGGGCCTTCGAGCCAGACGGCCATGCCGTCGCCGGAATGCGCGAAAATGTTGTTGCGATAGGTGGCATTGTTGGTAATGAAGTCATACAGGGCAATGGAATTTTGGTCGTCGGCGCAATGCACGGTGTTGAAAAAAACGTCCATGTAATTGCCCTCCAAATACAGCGCGGCGCGGTTTGTCGTGGCCGCGTCGAGGAAAATCATGTTGTTGTACACCTGCACTTTGCTGCCCGCCGAGTTGCCCGACGACACGACGTGGATGCCCCACCCCGTCGAGCGGATGCGGTTGGCTTTCAAGCGCGGGGCCTTCACGCTGGCCAGCCAGATGGCGGCAAAATCGCCCGATGTGTCGTCGGTCTCGAAGTCGTTTTTTTGGATTTCGGTCTGGCTGAAATTGCCGGCGAGGTACAAGCCGTAGTCGGATTGGCCGCTGAACGTGCAGTATTGGATTTGCACATTGTTGACGAAGCCGCCCGTGACGGCGGTGATTTGGATGCCCGCCTCGGTCGTCTCAAACGTGGAAAGGCTGATTTTCAGGGAGTTAGGTTCGCAACTGGTGGCTTTGATGCCCACCTTCGCGCCCATGAACGTACATTCCTCGAACTCAATGCGGTCGCAGGTGCCGCTGATTTCCACGACCTCACTTTCGCTCGCGCCGCCCCGCAGTGAGAGGTTTTTGAACTGGATGTAGTCCGCGCCGCTGAGGTTCACGGCCCCTGACGAATTGCCCCAAATCACAGGGTCGGTCGTGCTCGTCGCCCGCCGAAACTGGACAAAAGCCGACGGCCCCGCGCCCGAAATGGAACCGATGGACACCAATTCTTCGTACACGCCCGGTTCGATGTCGAACGTCACCGGCCCCGAAATGCCGAGCGTGGTCAGGGCATCCACTGCGTCTTCGATGGTCGCGTAATCCGGCGATGCGCCGCCGATGGTGTACACGCCATTGAGCGGCGGGTCAGCGATTTTTTTGGCAAAAACGGTTGGGGAGAATGCCGCCAAAAACAGCGAGAGCGAAAGCAAGTGCGACAAAAAGCGTGGCATGGCGATTGGCTTGATTTGATTGTAAAAAATTGATTTTCAATGAGTTTTGGCAAAACCTATCCAGCCTCGGAGCAGCCCGTCGGTGCCCAAGTGCGGATTGGTGTCGTCCAAAAAATTGGTTCGAGAACTGCCTGCCCGCTGCGCGGACAAGCATGGGGCAAACATAGATTCGGCCTCGGCAGACGGTCGGCGATTTTCAACAAATGGAAGTTGCACTTCAACCAACCGGAAAACGGCGCGGCAAAATCTGCGGCAAGATGAGCGCGGCACTGCACCGCCGACAAGCCACGAGCGGCAGATGCGCCCGCGCCGTGCAGTGAAACAGGAAGAAATGGAAGTGAACTGGTGCTGGGTCGCAGATTTATTGGTCGGTCGCAAGCCAAGCGGAGCCGCTGCCCCATCTTTGCGGGGGCGTTCATCACTCATCATTTTTCACTCATCACTTCAAAAACATGGCTCTCCAACTCGACCAAGCAAAAAGCAAAGCCCGCCGACTGCTCCGGCGGTTGCTTTGGATACTCGGCATCGTGCTGTTTTTATTTGCCGTCGGCTACTATGTGTACAGCCAACTATCGTACAGCGACGGCATCAGGAGCGGGCAGTTGGTCAAGATTTCGCGGCGCGGCGTGGTGTTCAAGACCTACGAAGGCACGCTGAACCTTTCGCCCAATGGCATGATGACCCCTTGGGATTTTTCGGCCAAAAACGGCGAGGTCGCCCGCAAACTCGAAGCCCTCGACGGCAAAATGGTCAAGGTGCATTACGAGCAGCGGTACCAAGTTTTCTTTTGGCAAGGCGAGACGGATTACATCGTGGACGACGTGCAGGCGGGGGATTGATTTGAGTTGAAAAGATGGAGGGTTGTAGAGTTGAATTGGCGCGATTAAACTCTTCAACCCTCCAACTCTTCAACTCAAAATTACTTCGGGCAGAAAAAGAAGTGGTTGCCGCAAGTTTTCATGAAATGCAGGTCGCAGCCATTGGCGGCCTTGATTCGGAAGGCCAGCAGGTCTTTCCCGGCGGCATCCAAACTGGCGTACACGGTTTTGTGCGCCGCACTGTACCCCATGTTGCCGACCGTGCCGGGGGCGATTTCGACCGCCGAGAACTGCTCAGCCCGTGCGTCGGCAAAGCCGTTGGCATAGCCCATGGCGCGGAACATCCGCTCCAAAAACCGTTTGTCCACCGCGTTTTCGGCGTGGCGTTTTTTCAGTTTTTCATAAAACTCCGTCGGGCTTAGGCCGTGCGAGTTGCCGAATTCCGGGTTCGTGCCGAGCCGGGGCAGCGACTGCGGTTTGCGTCCGCTGGGCAGGTCGAACACCGGGTCGGTCAATTTATCGCAGCTGCAGGTCGGCGCAGGCGGCGGCGGTGCCGGGTTTTGCGCGGCAGTCGCGGGTGCGGTGGCAGGCGCAGCAGGGCTGGCGGGCGCGGTCATGGGGGCGGTGGCAGATTTCAAAGTGTCCACCGGAGCGGGCATGGCCGGGGCCGGGATTGCAGACGTGGCGGCGGGGTCGTTTTTGCAGCCTTTGCAATATTTGGCAAGCAACAACATCAGCAAGGCCAAAAGGAGCAGCGGCAACAGCCATTTCCACCAATCGCTGCCGCTCGCGCCGGGCGCGGCGGTGTAGTTGGTGATGGGCGGCGGCGCGGCTTCCGCATCGTCGGCTTTTGCGTAAGCTGTTTTGGATGGCACGGCGGCGGGCGGCACAGCGGCGAACGCGGCGGCGGCGGCCATTTCGTCGGCTATCTCCGTCTCGATTTTCGGTTCCACCGGGGCGGGCGGTATCAACATCGCTGGCTCGACGGCGGGCGGCGCGGGCGCGGATTTCGCAGCCCCCCAAAGCCCGGCTGCCGCGAACGGTGCCCACCACGCGGCGAGCGCGGCGGCGGAATCGCGGGTGCAACTGCGGGCGATTTCTTGGTTGTTGCCTGCGCGGAGGCTCATGTAGTGGCCGTGCTCGCTTTCGCGCTCGACCCACCGCTCCGGGATTCCGCGGTTTCGGAGGACGGATTCGATGCCGTTGTCGCGGCTGGCCGGGGCGACGTAGCCTTCGGATTTGAGGATGACCCGCCCGTCATCGTCCACCATAGCGAAATAATGCAGCCCTGTTTCCGGGTGGGTAAAGCCTGTAAATCCTTGATAACCAGTTGGTTCCTTGTCGGCGTAGGCTTCGCAAGGCAAATAATCCTCGATGACGGCAGGGGCAGCGGCGGTTTTCGCGTCCGAAAAAGTGCTGAAACACGCGGCCACGCCAGCCAGCGCGGCAGCCTCATTTTCGTAGCCACAAGACCGTGCGATTTCTTGGTGATTGCCCGCCCGCAGCGAGATGTACCATTGGCCGTCGGACTCGTCTTGCACCACTTTATAGCGGCTTTCGATGTCGCGGTTCCGCATGACGGATTCGATGCCGTTGTTGCGGCCTGCCTCCGATTCGTAGCCTTCGGAGCGCAGCACCACGCGGCCCGCATCGGTCACGGCAGCGAAATACCACTGTCCGTCCGCGTCGTTGAACCAAGAAAGGAAGCCGGGATAGTTTTCGTGGGCGGGTTTGCCCGCGTAGTCCGCGCAGGGCAGGTAATGGTCAAGATTTGCCATAGAACTCGTTTGTTTTGATATGAAATATTTTTTTACGAAAACCCGAATGGGCGACGTGAAACTACGGACGATTCAAATTTTGCCAAAATTTAGAGACGGTCTTTTGCCGCACACACATAATTTAATAGAAACAGCACACAGGCTTAACAAACGGCCAAACATGAAATTTTTTCCAAACTATCAAGTCGCCCACATCGCCTGTGCCGTGAAAATTTCTTCGTAAAATTGCCGCTGTTTAACAGCGTCGGGCGTTTGCCGCGCCCGACCTTTCCCACCCCGCCAGCACGCTTTGCTTCAATTAGAAAACGTCATCGAAGAGCGCATCGCACTCACCGACGAGCCGATGGAACCGCACACCTTCGACCTGCTCATGCAGGACGGCTGGCGGCTGCTCGGCAACGGGTTCCTGCGGCACAACGCCACCGTCTGGCAAAACCGTCAGGTGCGGACGGTGCCGCTCCGCATCCGGCTCGAAAACTTTTTCCTCTCCAAAAGTCAACGCCAAATCGTGCGCCGCAACGCCGATTTGCAGATTTACTTCGGCCAATCGCTCCTCGACTCCGAGCGGCACGACCTTTTCCGCCGCCACACGCGCCGTTTCACGGACAATGTGCCCGATTCGCTCGACTCGTTTTTTCACGAGGCGATGTTCATGCTGCCTGTTTCGGGCGGCGAGCTGGCGGTGTATCTTGAAGATAAGTTGCTGGCTTGCAGCTACATACACATGGGCAAGTCCGCGCTCAACAGCACCTACGCTTTCTTCGACCCCGAATATGCCCGCCGCAGCCTCGGCATTTTCACGTTGCTCGTCGAGGCCATGTACGCCCTGAACACCGGGCGGCGGTTTTACTATCTCGGCTACGCCTACGACGAGCCTTCGCAGATGGACTACAAGCGGAATTTTCACGGCCTCGAAGCCATGGATTGGGAGACGGGGCAATGGATACCGCTGCCGCGCAGGGGTGGTTTTGAGTTCTGAGTGTCGAGTTTTGAGTCAAATTGGGCCTGACACTCAAAACACTTTCCACGGCTTCCAAGCCGCAGGCACCACGCGCAGGTGCTGTTTTTCCCGAAAATCAGGGTTGAAAAAGGCCAACGACAGGTCGAAGAAATCCACCGTCAGCGTCACGCGGGGGTGCTGCTGAATCTCCCGCCAAGCCTCCGTCATGCCCGCCGACCAATAAATATCGTCGAAGACGAACACCGTTTTTTCGTGGGCAAAAGGCAGTGCCGCCTCGAAATAGCGCAGCGTCGGCTCGTGGCGATGGTTGCCATCGAAAAAGGCGAAATCCAGCGATTGGAGTTTGTACAGCGTGGGCAACAGCGTGTTTTCAAATGGCCCGGTAACGACTTGGGCCTGCTTCAATTTGAGAATGTCGAGGTTGATACGGGCGATTTCGGCGCAATTCGGGCAGCCTTCAAGCGTGAAAAAAGCCGCGTCCCGTGCCGCAGAAGCCAAATACATCGCGCTGATGCCGACCGAAGTGCCGAGTTCGAGCATGGTCGCCGGTCTCAGAAAATGCGCCAGCCGGAAGAGCCGCCACGCCTGCCCCAACGGGCTGCCCGCCCGCGCAGCGATGCGGTGCAGTGGGGCCACGCGGGTCGTGGGTAGGCCATCTGGCACCTCGTTCGAGCCGCCCGTGCCCGCTCCGAAGTCGGTAATTTCGATGGGCGAATTATTGTGCAACATCTCCTCGCGCACCCGTTCCACGTCCTCGAAAGCATAGAAATATCGGTCGTCTTCCAGCACCTCGCTGACCAGCTCGAACACGAACGGCGAGTGGATTTGGTACTTCGTCTGGGCGGCGGCGTAGAACTTGAAAAACTGCTGGACTCTGTGGAAACTCAAAACAGGAACGAGGAGTGAGGGATGAGGAATATGAGCGTTTTTGCCTGACAATCAAGCGGTTGCGGGCTGTGTGGCAGCCACGCACGGGCGGCAAAGTTAGGCAAAGCAAAAGGCTCCGTTAATGGAACTTTAAACCGAAAACGGCGCGGAAATAAGCCCGGCGGCAGGCCGTTTTTGCCGCATCCATCACGAACGAAACCAATGGATACCGATATGAAAAACGCACGCTTTGCCCTCGCCGCCGCCCTGCTCCTGAGCCTTCAATTCGCCGCCCAAAGCCAGACCTACCGCACCGCGCTCGGCGTGCGCGTTGACCACAGCCTCGGCATCAGCCTCCAACAATACGTCGGCAACAAGTGGACACTCGAAGTCATCGGCCACGCGCCGTTCCGCACCCAAGAACTCGGCGTGACCGCCCTCGCCGAAAAACACCGCAAACTGCTCGTTCGCAACCTTAATTTTTACTATGGCTTCGGCGGGCACTACTACTGGAAATCCGCCGCCAGCCAAAACGAGGACTTGGTGCGGGAGCGGGTGTTCGGGCTGTCGGGCATCGGCGGCCTCGAACTTTCGCTCGGCAGACTGAACGTGGCCGTTGACTACAAACCCGAACTCCACCTTGCCGGCGACCAAAACCACCCGTTCGAGTGGCACGGTGCAGCGGTGTCTGTCCGGTACATCATCGAAAAACGCTCGCGCAACAAAATCTTCGATTGGCCGCGCAACCGCCGAAACCGCCGATAACTATCCCCGAAACAGGAAGCCCCGACAGTTCTTGGAACTGTCGGGGCTTCCTGTGTTCGGGATGGGTCACTGCCCCGCCCACTGTTGGAGTTTGGCTTCTGCCGTCCGCAGCCGCTCGCGGCAAAAAGAGATGAGCACGTTGGCACGTTCGATTTTTTCGCCCAGTTCGTCCATGCCAACAGCCTCGTTTTGCAAATCTTGGAGGATTTGCTGGAGCTCGGCGAAGGCTTTTTCGTAGGTCAAATTTTCAGCGGCTTTTTTCATAAGCATTTCATCTTCAAGGCTTTGTCGGCCTATTTTTCAAACCAGACTTTCGAGCGGTCGCCGGGAAAGCCGTTGTAATTGATGGTGATTTCCTCGCCGGGCTGGATGTCGCGGATGCACACCACGTCAATGGTTTCCGCGTCGAAATCCATGTCGTAATCGGCGTTCGCGTCGTAGTCGTGGTTGTAGAGCGAGCCGTAGCCGAGCGCAACGGCAAAAAAATCGCCCTCGTTGCCCCAGTCGAAATAGTAATCTTCGAGCACCGTCTGCCGGACGTGCGGCAGCTGCGCCTTCGGGAAAACCAGCACCGGGCAGATTTCGATGATTTCGCCCGGTTCGATGTGCCGCGCCGCGAACACGCCCCGGCCATGCTTGTCCGAGGGGCCAAAGTAGATTTCAGATTGTTGAAGAGCCATTTTTGAATGGTGATTTGATGATTTGGGGATGTGGGGATGTGGTTGATTGGGTGTTTAGCGATTGGGAGGATTTCTTCGTCAAAAATTCAAATCATCAAATCACCGCATCGCCAAATCACCAATCAAATCACCCCAAAAATTTACCAGTCGCCGCCCGCGCCGCCGCCGCCGAAGGAGCCGCCGCCAAAACTGCCACCGCCTCCCCCACCCCAGCCGCCGCTGCCGCCGGACGACCAACCGCCACCGGACGAACCGCCACCCCAGCCGCCGCCGCCAAAGCCGCCACCCCACCAATCATCGTTGTTGCGCTTGACGCGGCGGTTCGGGCCGGAGCCGGAGTACATGGTCGAATGGCGGAACTTCCACGCCATGAAGAAGATGAAAATGATGAACAGCAGCAATATGAACAAAAACACCCCCACCGGGAAGTCGCCCGATTGCTGCGGGTCGGCCTTGAACTCGCCGGAAAGCGCGGCGATGATGGCATCCAAACCCGCGTCAATGCCCTGGAAATGTTGCTCCTGCTGGAAGCGCGGAATCATCACGTTGCGCGTGATGCGGGCAGCCGTGATGTCGG
>JBKBIC010000049.1:0-25458 GCA_046299435.1 Saprospiraceae bacterium | reverse complement strand
ATTGCGCTCGCGGTCGAGCATATAAATCACCGTGTCCTCGAAGTTGAGGCGCGAGATGCAGTTGCGGCACACGTCCCAGAGTATCTCGTCCACCGAGCCGCCGGAGTAGGTCGAGTTGGCGAAGTAGTCAATGATGCGCTGGGCTTCGAGCGTCCACTGCCGCTCGTTCCATGCCCGGATGGCCTGCCAAACGACGAGCGCGAGGCCGGCCAAAGCCAGCAGCCCAAACCACCAAGTGCGGTAAAACGGCGGCAAAATCCGCACGCCGATGCTGCGCGGGGCCGACCAGATGCCGTGCCGGTTGGCGGCTTTTACCTGAAAAAGATACTTGCCGGGCGGCAGATTGGTGTAGCTCGCAAACGTGCGGTCGCCGGACGGCACCCAATCGCGGTCGTAGCCTTCGAGCTGATAGGCGAACGAGTTGCGGGCGTTTTCCTCAAAATTGACGGCCCCGAACTCGAACGAAAAATGGTTTTCGCCGGGCCGGAGCACCAGTTCGGGCAGGGTGTTCAGCCCTTTGGCTTGCGCTGCGGGGCGGTCGAAAACGCGGAAATCGCGCCAGTAAATGCTCGGCGGCGCGGCGGGCCGGAAGTTTTCGGGGTCGAAGGACAGGAACCCGGCATTGGCTCCGCTGACGAATTTGCCGTTGGGCAGCTGGGCCAGCATCCGCTGGCGGATGAAGAGGCCGTCGCGGGTAGTGTAGTTGACAAATGTGCCCGTCGCGGGCTGGAACACCGTGAAATAGGCCTCCGTCGCCAGCCAAAAATCGCCGTTTTGGGCGATGAGCAGGTCGTTGATGTAATTGGCGAGGTCAATTTCGGGGTTCAAAAAAACGCTCATGCGCTTGCCGGGCGGGGCACTGGGGTCGAAGCGGTGCAGGCCGCCGTAGGTCGCCACCCAGATTTTGCCGTCGGGCGTTTCGTCAATGTCCATGACTTTGCGGCTGCGGAGTGCCTCGCCGTGCGTGTTGACGGGCAGGAATTTTTCGAGCACGTTTTCGTCGGGCGAAAGGCAGAGCAGGCCCTCGTCGCTGCCGAGCCAAATGTTTCGGCGGCTGTCGCGGAAGATGCGGCGCGTTTTTGAGAGTTTTTTGAACAGGTCGCTGCCCGGAGGGAAAAGCGGGCGGAGTTCGCCCGTGCTTTTTTCAAAGATGAACACGCCGCTGCCGACGGTGCCCAGCCAGAGGCGTTTTTCCTCGGCGAGGATGGCCGAGATGTGGAGCGGCGCGGATTCGGGGAGCACCGTTTCGGGCGGTTCGAGGTGCTCCCAGCCGGCTTGCCAGCGCATCAGCCCCCGGTCGGTGCCGACCCAGAGGGTTTGGCCGTCGGGGTCGAAGGCGAGGTCGTCGTACCAGATGTCCAGTTCGGGCGCGCCGGGCTTGCGGCGCGGGGCGAGAATGCGGGCGATGGTGTCGCGTTGCCAGTCCCATTGCAGCACGCCCAGCCCGTTGAGCGTACCCATGTACAGGTATTTGCCGTCAGGCGCGAGGCAGTAGGCGCGTTGCCAGTTGCGGGACTGGATGCGCGGGTTGCGTTTGCTCAGGTATTGGAACTCGAAACGCTGCGGCGCGAGGGTCAGGCGGTAAAGTTTTGGCCCTGTTCGGACGAACCAAGTGGGGTGCTGGCCGGAGCTTTTGCGGTGCTGCAACAGTATGCTGGTGCTGCCCTCGACCTTGAACGGCGAGGCAAAATCCGAGCGGCCTGTGGCGGGGTCGTGCAGCCAGAGCGCGTCGGGGTTGGAGCCGATGAGCAGCCGCCCGTCGCCGAAGGCTTGGATGCTGTTCACCGTCCGCACCGCGCCGTCGGGGCTTTTGAGCAGGATGGTCTGGAATTGGCCCGATGTGGGGTCGAAGCGCAGCAGCCCGGACTCGCGCCCGCCCGTCCAGACGATGCCGTCCGGGGCGACAAAAACCGGCACCGGGCCGCCCTCATAGTACGAGCCGAAAGGCTGGGGAAAGGCAAAAAACTCGAACTGCCCGGTCTTCGCATCGAAACGGTACAACCCGAAACGGCTGCCCACCCAAAGCCAATCGGGGTGGCGCGTGTCCTCGGCGATGCCGCCGAGGATGCTGCCCTCGGTGGCTGTGGCCGGGCCGCCGGCGAAAAACGGCGGCACAAAACGCCGGGTATTTTGCCCGTCAAAATGGTTCAGCGTGAAGTTGTCGGTCGTGAACCAGACCGAGCCGTCCGCCGCTTCGTGCAGGCCGGTGACGCGGTTGCCGCCGGGCGTGTTCAAGCGCGTGGGGTCGTGGGCGAGGTGTTCGGCGCGGCCTGTGGCAATGTCGAGGCCCCAAAGCCCGTCGTCGTTGCTGCCCAGCCAAAGCCACTGCGGGCGTTGGTGTGAGAGCAGGATGTGCGCCATGCGGGCCAGCGAGACGGGTTCGCCGCGCTCGTTTTGGGCGTTTTTGTAAAAATCGAAGTGGCTGCCGTCGTACCGCCACAGCCCGTCCCAAGCCGCCAGCCAGAGCATGCCCGTGCTGTCCTCGGCGGCGACGGTGAGGTCGCCCGCGTCGTCGGAGCGTGTATCCACCGAGATGGCGCGGAAAACGGGCACTTGCCCCGCTGCCCCGACGGCCACGAGCCAGCACACCCAAAAGGCGATGAGACCTGATTTTTTGAAAAAACGAGCCATGTGCGGGAGCCAGAAAGCACGGCAATTTTCCGAACGCCCGGCCATGTGTCTTCCAAACGGTCGCATTTTTTTCCTTTCGGAAAATTCAGGGATGAGGAGTGAAACACACAAATTCATCCCTCATCCCGCCCCAATTTGCCGGATGGCTTTCGTCTCGGCGAGGATTTCCAGTTCGCGTTTGGCGCGTTTGGAGAGGATGCTGAGGCGTTCTTCTTGCGTGAAGCCCATTTCGATGAGCGTGGCGTTTTGGCTTTCGAGGTTGGCGAGCACTTGGAGTTCGAGTGCGGAGGCTTGGTCGCGGATGTTGCCCTTCGCATCGGGGTTGGCAAGCCGCCACTGCTTGGCCGAAAGGCCGAAGAGCGCGACGTTGAGCAGGTCGGCCTCGGAGGCAAAGTACAGGGCTTCGCGCTGGGTGTTCCATTCGAGCATGGGCACGAGGTTTTCGCGCACCGCGTCGGCGTGGATGGCGTAGTTGGCCTTCGCCAGTTCGCGTCGCAAGTCCCACGATTGGCCGAGGCGGCGGGCATCCTCGATTTTCAGCCGCTTGAACTCGATGATGAAATAGAGGTAAAACTCCACGTCGAGCCAGTTCATGAACTGGATGGCGATTTCCTCGTGGGCATAAGTGCCGCCGTACCGCCCCGGCTCGGAGACGATGCCGGTGGCCTGCGCCTGCTCAATCCATTTTTTCATGGATAGGTAAAAGCTGTTCAGCCCCAAGCGGGTTTTAATCCCCACCAAACGGTGGGGATTAAAACCGGGGTTGTGCAGCTCTTCCCATTTGCTGAGGAACTCGATGTTGTTGGCGTTTTTCAGGTAGGACTGCATGACCACGTCGGTGGTCGTGTCCGCGCTTTTGGCCAAGTCGGTTAAGCAAAAGAACAGGCCGCTGTCGGCCTCGAAGTATCGGACGGGCAGCTCGCGGATGAGCAGGGTGTCAATCGTGACCTTTCGGTTGGGCATGGCACGGCGGGCGTTGGTTGGCGCACGGGGCAAATGTAAAAACGCCGTTCGGAAGCCCGCCGCGCCGTTCGGAAGGCGCGTTTCCGCTGGGCTGTAACCTCCCTGTCCTTTGCCACATCTACGCACCGTGCGGCTTTCGGGGCCGCTGTTTTTCACCTCGTTTTTTTCACATCACCAACCACTCAAACAATGTTCAGCGCAGCTAAGAAATTCATGCTATGCCTTCTTTTCGCCGTGCCCGGCCTCGTCGTGCGGGCGCAAATTGATGTCAACAACCTCGCCGTCGCTTACGAGGAAAACTTCAACTCGCTCCCGGCATCCGGTTTCAGCAACAACTGGACGAACAATACCACCATCAAAGGCTGGTACGCGGCCAAAGGCAACGCGGCGGCCACCACCATCCGGGCCAACGACGGCACGCCCAGTCAGGGCCAGACGAGCCTCGCCGTCAACTTGTTCAGCTTCGGGGCGAACAACGACACCGACCGCGCGCTCGGCTCCGTCGGCAGCGGCAGCACGCACATGGCCTTCGGGATGCGCCTGCAAAACAACTCCGGCAAGCTCGTCAAGTCCATGAAAGTCAGGTTTTGGGGCGAGCAATGGCGCGTGAGCACCTCCACGAAAGAGCAGCCGCTGCGCTTTTCGTACCTCGTCTCGCCCGTCGCCGTCACGAGCATCACGACTGACGAGACGGGCTACTCCAAAGTGCCGTACCTCAATTTCATCACCCCCGTCGCCACCGGCGCGAACACGGCCCTGAACGGCAACCTCGCGGCCAACCGCGTCCTGCTCGAAGCCCATTTCAGGGTGGACATCCCCGCCGGCCACGAAATCATGCTCAAATGGTTCGATAGCGACGACTCCGACTTCGACCACGCGCTGGCGATTGATGACGTGAAAGTCGAGTTTTTCGAGACCGTCCCGCCGACGGACGAATGCACGGGCGGGGCCACGCTCGCGCAATTCATGAAAGGCATCATCCTCGACATCCCCGACGAGGATTCCGGCGTGGCGTTCGCGCTGCCGACGGCCATCAAACTGTCTGCGTGGGGCCGCATCGTCAGCTTGGTTGTGAAAGGCCAATACGCAAGTGCCCAGACCGCCTTGTTCAGCAACATCTTGGGCTACCGCCTCACGAAGTTCGTCACGCCGGCCAAGACGTATTATATCTTGGCAAAAGACGGCGCATCGGCCAACCACTGGGGCACCTACGTTTTTTCGCCGGCGGCCACGCGGCCATGCGTCAACTTGCAGGCCCCGCACCCGCTCCACGATGAGATGACGGGCGAACAAGCGACCTATATGCTCACGGAGCTGGACGGTTTTTCGCTCATGGTGGCCGGCGCGCACCGCTGCCTGAGCGACACGCCTTCGGGTTGCCACATCGGCCAAAACGACACCTCCTGCGACGGCCAGTTCCGCATCAGCGACGTGGCGCACGTCGTCGGGTCGGCTTTCCAGACGACGACCGAAGTAGTGGCAAAATCAGCCAACAACCGTCGGTTCATCCAGTTGCACGGCTTTGGCGGCGCGGAGCCGTTCCAGTTTGCCCTTTCCAACGGCACCGACCTCTTGCCGGCTGGCAACGACCACGCCGCTCAGCTCGATGCCGCCCTCGAAGCCGTGCCCGGCAAAAACTGGCAAAGCCGCGTGGCCCACGTCCAAGCCGACAACCTGACCAAACTCACCGGCTACAACAACATCCAAGGCCGTCACCTGAACAACTATGCCGACGGCGACCCCTGCACCTCGAACATCATCTCGAACACCGTCACCGGGCGGTTCCTGCACATCGAGCAGTACGGTGCCGCCCGTACCGACAAGGCCAACTACCCGCCCATCAAGAACGCGCTACTGGCCAACAACATCTGCAACTGCGCCCTGCCGAATTGACGAAGTGCCGAGATGTGGCCGACCCAAAAAGAAAGCCCCGTGCAACTACTGCGCGGGGCTTTTTATCTTGCCGGGCGGGTGTTGCCCGTCCACCACAATTTTTTGCCGATGAACTTGCCACAACTTGAATACATCCTCGCGCTCGACCGGCACCGCCATTTCTCGAAGGCCGCCGCCGCCTGCCATGTGACCCAGCCGACGTTGAGCATGATGGTCCAGAAATTAGAGGAAGAACTCGCAATCAAGATTTTCGACCGCAGCAAACAGCCCGTCGTGCCCACGCCCGTCGGCGAGGCGGTCATCGAGCAGGCCCGCAAAATCCTGCTGGAAGTCTCGCGGCTGCACGACCTGTTGCGCCAGCAAAAAAGCCTGCTCACAGGCGAGCTGCGCGTGGGCATCATCCCGACGCTCGCGCCCTATTTGGTGCATCGGTTCATCAACCGCTTTTTGGAAAAATACCCCGGAGTCCACCTGAAAGTGTCAGAGCACGTCACCTCCTCCGTCGTCAAACGCTTGAAAAAGAACCAGTTGGACGTGGGCATCCTCGTCGGCCCGCTGAACGACGCGGCCATCCGCGAGACCCCGCTTTTTTACGAACCCCTGCTCGTCTATTCCTCGCACACCTACGAAAAACACTACCTCGCACCCGAAGACCTCGCGCCCGAAGAGCTCCTCCTGCTCGAAGAAGGCCACTGCCTGCGTTCCCAAATCATGAACCTCTGCGAGCTGCGCCGCCGCGCCGACAGCCGCCTGCAATACCAAAGTGGCAGCCTCGAAACCCTCATCCGGCTCGTGGGCATGGGGCAGGGCGTGACCATCCTGCCGGCCATGGCCGTCGAGACATTGAGCACCGAGCAGCGGCAACACGTTTTCCCGTTTCGCAGCCCCGCGCCCGTGCGGGAAGTGAGCCTCGCCACGCACCGCGATTACCTGAAAAACGACCTGATTGAAGCCCTGAAAAACGAAATCCTCGACGGCGTGCCGGAGGATTTTGTGGACGGCGAGGGCAAGCTCCGCGTGATGATTTGAGCGCGATTTGCCCGCGAGCCGGGTCAATAAGTGTAGTTTAAAATCAGGTTGATGTGCGACAAATCCACTTTGTTGATGACGTACTTGTCCGCGCCCGGCCCGGCTCCCAGATGCCCTTTCCAGACGTACAAAAGCTGCGCCCGCAGCCCCTCGAACATCCCGCCGAAGGCGTAACGCACGTCAAAATTGACCTGCCGGAACGACGGGAAAGCGTACTTGTTGAGCGCGGAATTCTGGATGTCGGGCAAGTAAAAATGGCCGTATGCGGCCTCAATCATGAGTTTTTGTTTTTCACCCTGCCAGCGCAGGCGGGCGGTGGCGGAGTGCGAGTCGCCGCTGCCTTCCACCCGTTCGCGGGGCATGAACGTGTAAAAAGGCTCGCGGCCCCACTCGCGGGGCGCGAGGAAACGCCCGTCGGCGGTGATGCGGGTGTAGGCCGCAAGGGCTTGCCACTGGCCGCGCGACCACCCGATTTGGCCGCTGATTGCATTGGATTGGCCGCCTTTTTGGAAGTAGGTTTTGGCCGCGTCCGCGTTGCCGCCGTCGGCCAGCGCGTCTTGGTGGGTGAGTTGCAGGCCGAACAGCAGTTTGTGGCCGCCGCCGAGCGGGTGCGTGCCGTCGGCCTGCGCGAAAACGGTGTTGAAGATGTTTTCCACCGTTTGGTTCCAGACTTGGACTTTGGCGTGCTTGCCCATTTGCCGCGTGATGCCGAGCAGGGCAATGCCTTTGCTCTCCAAGTTTTCGGGGTAGCCGCTGCCCGTGCCGTCGGGGTTCAAGCCTTTGGGGTACAGGCCGATGGATTCGCCGACCGAGTACCAGCGGACGGTGCTGCGCGGCGAGATTTTCCAAAGCCAGCCGCCCTCGATTTTGGTGTTTTTCCACTCGTTCACCTCTGCCCAGATGCCCGATTCGGCGGTGGGGCGCATCCGGCCATCTTGGTAATTGACGAACGGCGTTTGCACGGATTGCTGGCCGAGCGTGAGGCGCGATTTTTTCCACTGGTAGCGCAGCCAAAGGTCTTCGATGCGGTCGAGATCTTCGCGGTTTTCGGGGTTTTCTATGTCGAAAAGCCCGATTTCGTACCGATTGGAGGCTCCGGTCGCCGGGTCTTTGGCCGAGAGGTCGGAGGAGGCGAGGTTAAAATTGAACACGCCGCCGATGCCAAAACTGACCCCGTGCCAAGCCGCCGAACTGAAATGCAAGCCGCCGCCAGCCGCCCAAGCGTGGTAATCGGTCAGCTGCCGGGCGTTGTCGGTGGCCATGAAAAACGTGCGGAAATGCCCGTGAAAATGCCCGTGCTCGAAGGCGTGGAGGAGGTTGTCAATTTTCGGGGCGGGGTCGGCGGGAACCTCGTTTGGGGTCGTTTGGCCGATGGCGATGGTGTTTTGGAGTGCCCAAGCGGCCAGCAGCGCGAGTCGTTTCATGTGTCGGCGCGGTGTTTTTTCCATTTGCCTGCAAAGGTCTGGGCGCGGCGCGGTGGGGCAGAGTGACAAAAGTCACGGGGCGGTCGGCGGCCTTTGGCCGAACTTTGTGCGGATGGCCGAGACCCGCACCGCTGCGGCGCGGCCAAGTTTTTCATCCAAATTTTTCCGCATGAAAACGCTTTTGCGCGTGCTGTTTTTCGCGGGCGTGGCCTTATCGGCCCAAGCCCAGACAAGCCCTTTCGGCATCATCCTCGAACCCCTTGCCGTCCCCGGATTGGGCGGTTTGCAGTCGTATGCTTTCGGGCAGCACGACGGCAAATGGCTCATCATCGGCGGTCGGCTCGATGGGCTGCACCGTCGGCAGCCGTTCGCGTCGTTCGACGAAGCCGGCCACAACAATCAGCTCATCGTCATTGACCCGGTGGCCAAGCAAAAGTGGCCGGCCCCGCTCAGTTCCCTGCCCGTGCCCCTGCGCGAACAGTTGAGCGCGACGAACATGGAATTTCACCAAGACGGCGACCGACTGTACATCGTGGGCGGCTATGGGTTCAGCGCGACTGTCGGCGACCATGTGACGTTCGACAAACTGACCGTCGTGGACGTGCCCGCTGTGATGGCCGCCGTCGTCAACGGCTCGGCGTTGGCACCGCATTTTCGGCAAATAACGGATGCCCAATTCGCGGTGACGGGCGGGCGGCTCGCCAAGATTTACGACACTTACTACCTCGTCGGCGGGCAAAAATTCGAGGGCAGGTACAACCCGATGGGGCCCACGCACGGCCCCGGCTTCGTGCAGCAATACACCGAACAGGCCCGCCGCTTCCGCATCCACGACGACGGCGCGGCCCTTTCCGTGACCCACTTGCCGCCCCTGACCGATGCCGAGCAGCTGCACCGCCGCGACTACAATGTGCTGCCGCAAATCATGCCCAACGGGCAGGAGGGACTCACGGCTTTTTCGGGCGTTTTCCAGAAAACAGTGGATTTCCCGTACCTGAATTGTGTCAATATTGACAGCAGCGGCCATGCCGTGAACAACGCATTTTCGCAGTATTACAACCACTACCACTGCGCCGCGCTGCCGCTGTACGACGCGCAAAACCGCGAAATGCACACGGTGTTTTTCGGCGGCATCGCGCAGTTTTACGATAGCCTCGGTGTGCTGGTGCAGGACAACAACGTGCCCTTCGTGCGGACAATCGCCCGCGTGACGCGCCGCCCCGACGGGGTGATGGCCGAGTACAAATTGCCGGTGGAAATGCCTGCCTTGCTGGGCGCAGGCGCGGAATTGATACCGCTCGAAAACCTGCCGACATACCCGAACGGGGTCGTGCAAATGGACGCGCTGCCTGCCGATACGACGCTCATTGGGTACATCTACGGCGGCATCGCCAGTACAGCACCCAATATTTTTTGGATAAATACAGGCACTGAAAGCAGTGCCAGCAGCCAGATTTTCAGGGTTTTTGTCGTGAAAAACGCGGCCTCGCCCGCCCATCAATTGAACAGCCAAAGCCTCGGCACCTTGCAAATGCGCGTGTTCCCGAACCCGAACAACGGCGTGTTTGGCCTCAAATTCAACCTGAAAAAAGCGGGGCAGGCCAAACTGTCTATCGCCGACAGCACGGGCAAAATCATTGACCGGGCGGTGCTGGACAATCTTTTCGCGGGCGAAAACATCGTCACGCGGCAGCTGACCGGGATTGCCGTCGGAGGCTCGTACTTCGTGACGCTGGAAGCCGACGGCCAGCGGGCGACGGTCAAAACCGTTGTGCAGGAGTGAAAAATTGAAGAGAGTGAAGAGTTGAAAAGAGGAAGCGTTGAAAAGAGGAAGCGTTGAAAAGTTGAATTGCCACACATTCAACTTTTCAACCCTTCCTCTTTTCAATTTCTTTTCAGCTGCTCCGCCACGAAAGCCCGCAGGGTATCGCCGTGCAGGTTTTTGGCGAGCACCTTTCCCTGTGCATCAAGGATGAAATTGGCCGGAATGGTCGTCAGGCGCAGCGCGTCGAGGAATGGCGTGGAGTCGCCCGTCAGGTGCGAGGCGTGCGGCCACGCGGCCCCGTCTTTGGCGATGGCGGCCCGCCACGCTGCCGGGCTGCTGTCAATGGAATAGCCGATGATTTGCAGGCCGTCGGTGCGGTGCTGCGCCCAAAGCGGGGCGAGCACGTCGCGGTTTTCGCGGCGGCAAGGGGCGCACCACGAAGCCCAGATGTCGAGCACGGTGAGTTTCGGGCCGAGCAAAGCGTGCAGCGGCAGGGTGTCGCCAGCGGCCATCGGCATCGGGAAATCGGGGATAATATCGCCGACGAGCACGGGCAATTTGTCGCGGTTCCCGGCGCGGCATAGTTGCTCAACCCATTGATTTTCAGGGAATTTGCTGCGCCAGCGTTGGCACTGGTTGACCAAAAATTCGGGCACACGCTCGTAATCGTCCGTCGGGCTGACCCAGCGGGCGGCCACCAGCGCAGGCCAAAGCCACGTCGTCGAATCGGCGAAAGCCATGAGCGGCGACTGGAATCGGCGCAGCGCGGCCTCGTGTTCGAGCAGGGCCGTTTCGTCGGCGTGGTCGGCAGCGGTCAGCAGGTGTTTTTCGGCTTGGAAAGCGCGGTGCCGGAGGTCGCGCAGCTGGAGCAGGGCGCGGTTTTCGGGGCTGGGGTTTTGGATGGAAAAAGTGGCTTGCAGGCTGTCGGCGCGGGCGGCGACTTCGAGCGGTGCGCCCTTTTGCAGGAGCACTGGGAAATAGTTGGCGAGCGCGGGGTCGTCGTCGAGCAACTGATTTGGGAAGCGGCTGGCTGTGCGCTGGACGCAGATTTGGAACAACGCGGGCGCGTCGGGTTGCGGCGCGTGGGCGAACGCGAACCGCCCGTCGGGGCCAATGGCCGCCGAATCCACGACTGTGCCGCCGAAGCTCGTGGCGATTTCGGCGAAGTTGCGCGGCTGTACCAGATAAACCGTTGGCCGCCAACCCTCCGAAAGGGCGAGGCGGCCAGCGAGGCGCGGCGCGGGCGGCTGGGCGTGGCACCGGGTGGTGCAGCACACAGCAGCCGCGAGAGCCATCAAAACAGTGGTTTTGCGGAAAAACATAGGCGAAAATTAGCCGGGAAATGAACCGACCCCGCCCGAAAGGTTGCGGACATCGAAGCCGAGTTTGTGCATCATTTTGCAAGCTTGCGCGCTGCGGTTGCCGCTGCGGCAAAAGACGAAGTAGGTCGTGTCTTTGTCCAATTTGCTGATTTTCTGCCCGAAATCGGCGGCAAAAAAGTCAATGTTCCGTGCGCCGGGGATGCTGCCGCTGCCGAATTCGGCGGGGGTGCGCACGTCGAGCAGCGCGGCCCTGGGCGTGTCGTTGAGCTGTTGTTTGAAGTCGCGGCCCGACAGGTTGAGGTTGCGGGGCGAGCCGTCGTCGGGCAGGGTGGCCACGTCGTCGCTGTCATCGCCGCCGAGGATGTTTTTCAAAAATGAATTCCAAGCCATGGTGGTTTTTATTTGAATTTGAAGAATGGGGAGGAAGAATTGAAGAGAGAGAGTTGAAGAGAGGAAAAGTTGAAGAGAGGAAAAGTTGAAGAGAGGAAGAGTTGAAGAGCGTTGAAGAGAGGAAAAGTCGAAGGGTTGAAAACTGCACGGCCTTCAACTCTTCCTCTCTTCAACGCTCTTCAACTCTTCAACTCTTCAACTCTTCAACTCCAAAAATCACAGCATCGTGGTGGGGCAGACGTAGTCCGTCACCTTGAATTTTTGGCTGTCTTTGATGGCCTTGAAGCCGCCCGCCACGTCCACGAGATTGTCGTAGCCGCGAGCGCGGAGGATGCTGGCGAAAATCATGGAGCGGTAGCCGCCGGCGCAGTGGACGTAGGCGGTTTTGTCCTTCGGGATGCGCAGCATGGAATCGTTGATGAAGTCGAGCGGTGCGTTTTCGGCCTCGACGATGTGCTCGCTGTAAAACTCGCTTTGCTTGCGCACATCGAAGATGGGCGCGTCGGGGTTTTTGGCGAGGATGTCGGCCAGTTGGTCGGCGTTGATGCGCTCGATTTTGTCCACTTCCATGCCCGCTTTTTTCCATGCCTCGAAGCCGCCTTCGAGGTAGCCGATGCAGTAATCGTAGCCCACACGGGCGAGGCGCGTGACGACTTCTTCCTCGCGGCCCGGCTCGGCGACGAGCAGGATTTGCTGTTTGATATCGGGGATGAGCGCACCGACCCAGGGGGCAAAGTTGCCGTCAATACCGATGTTGATTGAATTTGGCACAAAGCCTTCGGAGAAGGTCTGCGCGTCGCGGGTGTCGAGCACGAGCGCGTCGGTTTCGTTGGCCGCAGCGTCAAAAGCGCGGGGCGAAAGGGCGTGCGTGCCGCGCCGGATGACTTCGTCAATGCTATCGTAGCCTTGTTTGTTCATGGCCACGTTGAGCGGGAAATACGCCGGCGGTGGCATGAGGCCGGTGGTGACTTCTTTCACAAATTCGGCTTTGGTCATGTCGGCGCGCAGGGCGTAGTTGGTCAGTTTTTGGTGGCCGAGCGTGTCGGAAGTTTCCTTCGACATGTTTTTGCCGCAGGCGGAGCCGGCCCCGTGCGCGGGATAGACGACCACGTCGTCGGGCAGCGTCATCACTTTGTCGCGGAGCGAGTCGAAAAGGGTTTCGGCGAGTTGCTCCTGGGTCATGTTGGCGGCTTTTTGCGCCAAATCGGGGCGGCCAACGTCGCCGATGAACAGCGTGTCGCCGGAGAACAGGGCGGTTTCCTTGCCCTGCTCGTCGAGCAACAAAAAGCAGGAACTTTCCATCGTGTGGCCGGGCGTGTGCAGGACGCGGAAAGTGACCTTGCCGACTTTGAACTCTTGGCCGTCCTCGGCGACGAGCGCCTCGAAGCCGGGCTTGGCAGTGGGGCCATAGACGATGGGCGCACCGGTTTTTTGGCTCAGGTCAATGTGGCCGCTCACGAAATCGGCGTGGAAGTGCGTCTCGAAAACGTACTTGATTTTGGCGTTGTCCTTCTGTGCTTTTTCGAGGTAAGGCTCCACTTCGCGGAGCGGGTCAACGACCACAGCCTCGCCTTCGCTTTCGATGTAGTAGGCACCTTGCGCCAAGCAACCGGTATAGATTTGTTCGATTTTCATTGTCTGAAATGCTTTTTGAAATGACTGATTGATTTTTGATGCCACAAAGTTCGGGCGGGTCGGGAGCCGGATTCCGTGACGAAAGTCACGGCCAAGCGAGATTTTTTTCGGGCTTTTCAATGCCCCGCGCCAGCCGCCGGGTTGAGGTACAATTCCCGGACGAGGATGTAGATGCCCATGACGAGCACAAACCAGCCGAAGGCTTTTTTCAGCTTGTTGCCGTCCACGTTGCGGCTCAGGCGGTTGCCGATGAAGATGCCCGCGATGGCCAGGGCCGTGACGCTGCCGAGCAAAAACCAATCGAGATGATAGTGCGACAAATCGCCCATGAACCCGAACAGCGACTTGGCGGCGATGATGAGCAGTGAGGTGCCGACGGCTTGTTTCATCGGCAATTTGCTGAACAGCACCAGCGCAGGGATGATGAGAAAACCGCCGCCCGCGCCCACCAACCCGGTGAGCACGCCCACGACCGCGCCTTCGAGCAAAATCATGGGATAATTGAAGGTTTGCGGGGCGGCAGGCACGTCGCTGGCGGGCGCGCCTTTTTTGTCCCGAATCATCGAGATGGACGCAAACACCATCAAGACCGCAAAAAGCCCCATCATCAGCATCGCCTTCGAGACCACAAAACTGCCGACGGCAAAAACCGGGTCGGGGATGATGGGCACCAAAAATGCCCGCGTGGCGTACACGGCCACGATGGACGGGATGCCGAAAATGACAGCGGTTTTGAGGTTGACCAAATCCTCGCGGTACTTCGGGAGCGTACCCACGAGGCTCGTCGAACCGACGATAAAAAGCGAGTACGCGGTGGCCAGCACCGGGTCAACGCCGAACAAATACACGAGCACGGGCACGGTCAGGATGCTGCCGCCGCCGCCGATGAGGCCGAGCGAAACGCCGATGAGTGCCGATGCGAAATAGCCTACGATTGCCATGATGTGTCAGAGGTAGTTGTGCGTTTTAGGAAAAGTGCCGCAAAGGTGGGGCCGCCCGCGCAGCCCTCCTGTGATATTTGTCACGACGGGCGGAAATCAAACGCCCCCTGCAAGTTTCGTGCAAGGGGCGTTCGGGTTTCAAAGTTTCAGAATCTCGATGGCGTTTTTCAGCAGGCGCACTTTGCCGTCCTCGGCCAGTTTTTTCATCAGGCGGGAGATGACCTCGCGGGAGGAGTTGAGTTCCTGCGCGATTTCGGTGTTCGTGATTTTCAGGATGTTCGTCCCGAGCGTGTTGCGGTGGCGGCGCAGGTAAAATTCCAACCGCTCGTCCATGTTCTGGAAAGCGATGTGGTCAATGGTTTCGAGCAATTCCTCGTAGCGGCGGCGGTAGGTGCTGACCACGAAATGGTACCAAGTGCGGTACTGCCGCATCCAATTTTCGGTGTGTTCGAGCGGCACGACGAGCAGCACGGAATCGGTCACGGCCTTAGCGGTCACGGCACTGGCCCGGAACGTGCGGTCGCAGATGAGCGAAAGGGCGCAGCCGTCGCCCGGCTGGAGGTGGTACATGAAAAACTCGCTGCCCTCGTCGTTTTCGCGGTAAAGCTTGACGAGGCCATCGAGCACAATCATCGTGTTGCGGATGTTTTGGCCGGTTTGCAGCAAAGTTTGCCCGGCCTTGACGGGCAGGACGTGGCCTTTTTCTTTCAGTTCGCGTTGCAGGCCTTCTTCGAGGTCGAGGAAAAGATGACGGTAGTTGTCCATTTTGAAGTTGAAAAGAGAAGAGGAAGGGTTGAAGAGAGGAAGTGTTGAAAAAAGGGAAGGGGAGAAGATTCAACTTTTCAACGCCTCCTCTCTTCAACTCTTTTTCAACCCATCCGCCCAATCATGCAGCTGACGTAGGATTTGGCTTTTTTGCCCAGCGAGTTCTCGCCCGCGAGCGGGTAGCCCATGTCGGCGAGTTTCTGGGCGATGGCTGCTGGCGCGGCGGTTTGTTCGTCGAAATCCACCGCGACGGTGCCGTCCACGTTGTCGGGGCGGGCGGCGACCACGCCGGGCAGCTGCTCCAAACCGCGTCGGATGGTGTTCATGCAGCCTCCGCACTTGATGTTTTCGACTTCAAAAACTTGCGTTTTCATGGGTCAGGCGAGGTGGTTGGTGAGCGTGTTTTTGAGTTCGGAGGAGGAGGCCATGCCCGATTTTCGCCAGACGGGTTCGCCGTTTTTGAACACGATGAGCGTCGGGATGGACATGACCTTGAACCGTTCGGAGATGGCCGGGTTCCGGTCCACGTCAATTTTGAAGATGGCGATTTTGTCGCCCATCTGGGCTTTGAGGTCTTCGAGCACGGGCTTCATGGCCCGGCACGGGGCGCACCAGTCGGCGTAAAAATCCACCAGCACGGGTTTGTCGGAGTTGGTCAATTCTGAAAAAGTCATGGTAGCAATTGAGTTTGTGGCCGCAAAGGTCGGGGCACCGGCGGGCGGCGGGCTTGTGTTTTTGCACGATGTTTTAGCACTTCTTACCTGTTTTCAGTTGCCGAGCGATTGGGCGTAGGCTGCGCGGAAACCTTCGGGCGTAGCCCCGGTGTACTTTTTGAAAAAGCGCGTGAAATAGGCGTTGTCCTCGAACTGCAGCCGCTCGGCGATTTGCCCGACCATCATGTCGGAGTTGGCGAGCAGGCGTTTGGCTTCGAGCAGGACGCGGTCGCGGATGATTTCGCCCGCGCTCTTGCCCACGACGCTGTTGGTCAGGGCGTTCAGGTGGTTGGGCGTGACGAACATGAGCTCGGCGTACTCTTTGGGCAGGCGTTTTTCGCGGAAATGCTCTTCGATGAGCCGCTCGAACTGCCGCATGAGCACCAAGTTGTGCTTCGAGGCCCCGTCGTTGAAGCGCGTCGGCACCACCCGCGAGAGCCGCACCAGCACGGTGATGAGCATCCCGCGCAGGATGTCCATTTTGAATTCCGCCTGCTTGCCGTATTCCTCCAACATCTGGGCCAGTGTCTGCTCCACCTCGGCGCAACAGGCCATGTCGAGGGTGTTGACCGCCGCGCCGCTGACGGCGTTGAACAGCGGGAAATCGCGCACGAAATGCGGGTTGTGGCAAATGGACGTGAAAAAAGACTCGTTGAAATTGACGAGGTAGCCGTCCGTCGCCGCGTCGAAATCCCAAGTGTGGATTTGGCCCGGAGCCATGCAATAGACTTGGTGCGGCTGCACCTCAAACGCCTGAAAATCAATGGAATGTCGCCCGCCGCCCCGCGTGAAAAGGACGATTTGGTAAAAATCGTGGCGGTGCGGGAAGAGCAAATCGCGGTGCGCGTCCACGAAATCGCGCAGGCGCGTCACCACGATTTCGGTCATGCAGCGGTCGGCTCCGAGCAGGTTGCAGATGCTGTACGTGGGCATTTTTTTGACCATGATAGGGTAGGGTGCGGCGGTTTTTCAGGGCAGCCGCCGACCCGCGCAATGATAAGGCAGCGCAGTGTTTTTGGCTTAAAATCAGCCGTTTGTGTGATGAAGGTCATTTTTCGGGGGCGGTTCCGGGTCGGAGTTTCGTGCCGTCAAAACGCGGATGCTGGTCGTGTTCGCCGGGTCGGTTTTGGCCGAGTGTTCATTTTCAAACAGCCCATTTCGATGAAAAAAATATTGGTGCCCACCGATTTCTCCGAAAACTCTAAAAACGCCATCCGTTTTGCCATCGGCATCGCCGCCCGGACGGGGGCGCAAATCGAACTGCTGCACGTCAACACGGCAGCGGCCTACGCACCCGTGCTGCCGGATTATTACCCGATGCAAACGGAGACTTTTGGCGACTATGCGGCCTCCGCTGCCGCCGACCTCCATGCCCTGAAACGCGAAATGGAATTCGAGGGCTTGGACATCGAGACCCGCGTCGAGGAAGGTTTTTTGCACACGGCCATCAACGACCTCGTGCGCGAGGAGGGCTGCGACCTCGTGGTCATGGGCACCAAAGGCGCGACGGGCGCGGTGGAGTTTTTCGTCGGCTCAAACACCGAAAAAGTCATCCGCACCTCGCTCTGTCCGGTGCTGGCCGTGCCCGATGCCGCGACCGAAAAGTTCCGCTTGCAGACGGTCGTGCTGGCCACCACCCTGCGCCCCGACCAAGCCGGCGCGTTCGAGACGCTCGCCGCGTGGCAAAAAGTGTTCGATTTCGAGGTGAAAATCCTGTACCTGAACAACCCCGGCGGCTTCGGCTCAATGACCGAAATTGAAGCCGCAGAGGCTGAGTTCCGCAAGGCTTACGGCCTGAAAAACACGGATTTGTTCTCGTCGTCCAACACCTTCAACGAGGAAAAAGCCATCCTCAAGTTCGCCGAAGGCATCGAGGCCGACCTCATCGTCATGGCCACGCACCAACGGCGCGGCATCTCGCACCTCATGTTCGGCAGCCTCGCCGAGGATACCGCCAACCATTCGGAAATCCCGGTGCTTTGCATCCCGATTTCGATTTGAGGCGGGCAAGAAGTTTCATAGATGTACCAATCGGGTGGCATAGGTTGTCGGTTGCACCATGCCACCCATTTTCGTGTCCTGCGGCAGGAACTGCCACGGCGTGATTTGTTTAGCCCAGTCAAATTCGGTCTTGGCCAAGTAGTTTTTCCGGTAATCCTGCGGGGTGCAAGCGCGGTATTTTCGGAACAAGCGATTGAAGTTGGCGAGGTTGTTAAAGCCCGATTTGTAGGCCACTTGGCTGACGGTCTCGTCGGTTTCGAGCAGCAGTTTGCAGGCATGGCCGATGCGGACATCAATCAAAAACTGCGTGAAACTGCGGAAAGCGTACTTCTGGAAAAAATGCCCGAACGCCGATTCGCTCATGTTCACCTGCCCAGCCACCTCGCCGATTTTCAGGTCAGGCTTTGTGAAATTCCGCAAAATGTGGTTGTACGCCACCTGAATCCGGTTGTTTTCGGAGCGCAGGGCGCGGGGCGAAAAACCCTCGCTCGCCAAAAAATCCGCCTCGTTGGATTGCGAAAACACATCGAGCAGCTGCAAAAACTCGATGATGTTCGTGAAGCCTTTGTCCTCCGTCAGGCTGAGCATCAGCCGTGCGGCCTCCTCGAATGTCTTGCCGTGAAACTTGATGCCCCGGCTGGAATTTTGGAGCAGCTGCCGGATTTTCAGGAAACGCTCTTTTTGGAACATCGGCCCGCTGAACAAATCCATCGCAAACTGGATGGTCACGACCCGGTAGGGCTGCCCGCTGTCCTGCAAGTGGCGGTCGCCGTCCCATTTGTGGTACAGGTACGGGCCGAGCAGCACGAGGTCATAATCGGTGTACCGCTCCGTCGAATCGCCCACGATGCGGGTGCCGGAGATGCCAGCCACGAGGTTGATTTCGTACTCCGGGTGGTTGTGGATGGGGTAATCGAAGCCGTTTCGCACCGAGTCAATGACGACGAAAACGTCGGGTGCTTTGACGGGGGTTATCTCGCGGTAGATATTCATGTTTCAAAACATCATTTTTAGAAGTCGCGCATTCGCCAATTATGTACAGTTCGCCCTGCGAATCGCGGAACAAAATTACAGAAACCGCGATGGTTTCAGTAAAGTATCATCATTTTGCGTGATTGTACCATGTGGCCCATGCACAGGTTTTTGACTTTTGCCCGTGGAAACCACAGCGAATTTCATGGGACAAGACAATTACCGCACAATCACATGGGCAACCGCCCTTTTCGCACTCCTTTTTTCTGCACAAATCGTTCGCGGACAGTCGTTTAGCGTGTCCGGCACGGTCACGGGCGCGGAGGATGGGCAGCCGCTCATTGGGGTCAGTGTGCAGGAAAAAGGCGGCTCCAACGGCGCGACCACCGATTTGGAGGGCAACTTTCGCCTGACAGTGGCTTCGCCGGAGGCCGTGCTCGTGTTCCGCTACGTCGGTTTTGAAAATGTGGAAATGCCCGTGCAGGGTAGAGCGGTGCTGGCCGTCGTGCTCACATCGAGCGCGAGCCTGCTGCAAGACGTGGTCGTGACCGGCTACAAAAAGGAAATCCGCAGCGAAATCTCCTCGGCCATCGCTTCCGTGAAAGCGAAGGACATCGAAAAACTCGTCATCGTCGGCATTGACCAAGCCTTGCAGGGCCAAGCCCCCGGCGTGCAGGTCACGCAGGTCACGGGTTCGCCGGGCGACGACATCGCCGTCCGCATCCGGGGCGCGGGCACGCTCGGCAACAACGCGCCGCTGTTCGTCATTGACGGTGTGCCGACCACCGGGAACATCAATATGTTTTCGCCGGGCGACATCGAGAGCATCGAAGTTTTGAAAGACGGCGCGGCGGCGGCCATTTACGGCGCACGGGCGGCCAACGGCGTGGTGCTCATCACCACCAAACGCGGCAAATCGGGCAAACCGACGTTCAATTTCGAGGCGTATTCGGGCGTGCAGCAGCCTGTCCGTTTGCCCGAATTGTTGAACGCCGAGGAATACCTCACGCTCCGCAACGAGGCCATCAACAACGCCAATTTGCTCCGCAACCCCGCCAACCAACTGCCCACCTACGACCCGGCCATCCTCGACACTTTGCCCGACGTGAACTGGCTCGACCGCATTTTCAACCCCGCGCCCATCCAGCACTACGCGCTTTCGGCGGCGGGCGGCAGCGATGCCAGCAGCTTTTATGTGAGCGGCGAATACCACACGCAGGACGGCATTTTCAAAGGCCAATCCTTCGACAAATACCAAGTGCGGTTCAACGGCGAAATGGGTAAAAACTGGTTCAAAATCGGCAACAACCTCTCGTTTTCGCACACCGACCGCAAGGTCATCAACGCATCCGGCGACGGCTTCGGCCCCGGCAACGAACCCAGCGGCATCCGGTACGCGCTCATCACCTCGCCGCTTTTTTCGGGCACCCGCGCCGACGGCTCGCCCATCAACGTCACCAGCGAATTGGGCGACCCCGTGCTGTTCGGCGACGGCAACGCCAACCCCGAAATTTTCATTCAAAACACTGACTGGCACATCCGCCGCTACCGCGTGTTCGGCAACGTGTTCGCCGAAATCAAACCGTTCGAGGCCCTGCGAATCCGCAGCACGCTCGGCGGCGACTTCAATTTTGAGCGCGAAACCCTGTTCAAGGAACGCCTTTCCGCCGCCATTTACGACCCGACTTCGCTCAACGAAGGCCGTGTTTTCAACCAAACCCTCGTCTGGAACAACACCGCCGATTTCCAAAAAACCTTCGGCGGGCAGCACAAAGTCTCCGCGCTCGTCGGCATGGAGGCCATCCAAAACCACACGGATTACCTCGGCGCGTCGGCCAGCAATTTTCGCCGCACCGACCCGCTTTTCCGCTACATCGCCGGCAGCACGGCTGATGAACTGAACGACCTCGGCGCGTCGGGCATCGCCACCGAATGGGCTTTGCTGTCGTATTTCGCGCAGGCAGGGTACTCGTTCCGTTCGCGGTACGTCGTCAGCGCGGCGGTGCGCCGCGACGGGTCGTCGCGTTTTGGCCGCAACAACCGTTGGGCCAATTTCCCGTCGGTTTCGGCGGCGTGGAACGTCTCGAACGAGCCGTTTTTCCAAAACGTCACGTTCATTTCCGCCCTGAAAATCCGGGGCAGCTGGGGCCAGTTGGGCAACCAAGAAATCGGCATTTACCCGTTCAGTTCGCTCGTCCGCACGGGCGACAAAGTGTATGCCTTCGGCGACCAAATCGTCACCGGTGCGAGCATCGTCGAGGCCGGCAACCGCAACATCCGCTGGGAAACCAGCACCCAGACCAACCTCGGTTTGGACATGGCTTTTTGGCAAGACCGCCTCTCGCTGACCGCCGACATCTTCCGAAAACGCACCGACGACATCCTCGTGCGTGTGCCCGTGCCGCAGTCGGGCGGTGCTCAAAACCCGCCATTTGTGAATGCCGCTTCGGTCGAAAACAAAGGCATCGAACTGGGCCTGATTTTCAAAAACAGGGTTGGCAAATTCACCTACAACATCGGCGCGAACATCTCCGCCGCACGAAACGAAGTCCTTTCTATTGCTGATAGCGAACCGATTTTGGGCGGCTTCGGCCTCTCCTACGGCGCGTTGACGCGCACCGAGCCGGGCCACCCGGTCGGGTCGTTTTACCTCTGGCAAATGGAGGGCATTTTCCAGACGCAGGCCGAAATTGACGCAAGCCCGTTCCAATCGAAAGACACCCGCCCCGGCGACGTGAAATTTGCCGACCTGAACGGCGACCAAAAAATTGACGACAAAGACCGCGCACACATCGGCAGCCCGTTCCCGGATTTCAGCTACGGCCTGACGGCGGGTTTTCAGTGGGGCCGGCTGGATTTTTCCACGCTTTTGCAGGGCGTGCAGGGCAACGACATCTACTTTTTGTTCGGCGATTTTGCCTACGAAACCCAGCTGCGCGGCTTCAACTCGTACCGCGACCTGCTCGACCGCTGGACTCCGACGAACACCGACACCGACATCCCGAAAGTCAGCGTGGACGACCGCAACGGCAACCGCCGCCCATCCACGCGCTTCCTCGCCGACGGCTCGTACCTGCGCGTCCGCAACATCACGCTCGGCTATGATTTGAAGGACGTGCTCGGCTGGCGGGGCATCGGCGCGCTGCGGCTGTACGTCACCGCCCAAAACGCCCTCACGTTCACGAAATACCCCGGCCTCGACCCCGAAATTCAGGCAAACTCGAACGACACGCGCGGCCTCGGCCTTTCGTCCGACCTCGCGGTGGGCATTGACTGGGGCACCGTGCCCGCGCCGCGCACCATCATCGGCGGCGTGCAATTGCGATTTTGAAAAAGCATCGTCCGCTGCTCGTGCCGCCTCCGAAACGGGGCTGATTTTGCGAAAAAACCCGCGCTCGGAGGTGCGCGGGCGAAACCGGGAATCACCCCCGGAGGTTGTGCGAGCAGCGGGCATTTTTTGCTAAAAACACAGACTTCTGCCAAAGGCATCCCTTTGGAAAAAAACCACACTACGTTGAAAATGAAGGCTTTATCATACTGTTTCCTCTTGTTGTTGTCGCTCGCGTCTTGTCAGGGCATCCTCGACAAAGACCCGATTGCCACGCTCGATTCGGGGTCGTTTTTCCAAACGGAAGCCGATGCCGTGCAAGCCCTGAACGCGGCCTACCAACCGCTCGTGTTCAGCAGCACGAACAACAATTTCTATTGGGCGATGGCCGAAATCACGTCCGACGAAGCCATCACGGGCGGCGACGGCTCGCGCCCCGGCCTGACGGAAATGGAGGCGTTCACCTACACGCCGCGCACGGAGGAGTTCAACTTGTTCTGGAAACTGCAATACAAGGGCATCACCCAATGCAACCTCGTGCTGGACAACGTGCCGAACATCGAAATGCCCGCCGCCCGCCGCGACCCAATCATCGGCGAGGCCCTGTTTTTGCGCTCGTTTTACTATTTCCAATTGGTGCAGGTGTTCGGCGACGTGCCGCTGCTGCTCAACATTTTGCCCCCCGAACAACTGAAAACACCGCGCACACCAAAGGCCGAAATCTTTGCCCAAATCGAGGCCGACTGCGACCGGGCCGCCGGGTTTTTGCCCGCCCAACGCCCCGCCGCTGAAGCTGGCCGGGCTACGAAAGGCGCGGCTTTGGCACTGGCGGCAAAGGCGTATTTGTACGAAAAAAATTGGGACAAAGTGGTTGAATACACAGGCAAGGTGCGGGCTTTGGGCGTGTACGCGCTCGTGCCCAACTACGGCGACAACTTCCGCAAAACGACCCAAAACAACGCGGAATCCGTCTGGGAAATCCAACACGCCAACCTCGAACTCGGCGTGGGCAACTCGCTCAACCAGTGGTGGGCCTCCAAAAAATACGAGGGCTACGGCTTCGCGGAGGCCACGCCCGACATCGTCAATGCCTTCGAGCCGGGCGACCCGCGCCGGGTGTTCACGGTGGCAAAAAACAACGACGACTATTTTGGGGTGGTGTACAAACCCTCGTTTTCGGCGACGGGTTTCGGCCCGAAAAAATACCTGCAAGCCAAAGACAGCGTGACCCAAAAGGCCGACGGCGATATCAACTACACGGCCATCCGCTACGCCGAAGTGCTGCTCTGGGAAGCCGAAGCCTTGACCGAACTGGGCCGCGCAACCGACGCGCAGGCTCCGCTCGAACAAGTCCGCGCCCGCGCCCGCGCCCAAAGCGCCGACCCGGCTACGACGCTGCCGCCCGTCACGACCACCGACCAGCAAGCGATGCGCGAAGCCGTCCGCCACGAACGCCAAGTGGAGCTGGGCTTCGAACTGCACCGCTTTTTCGACCTCGTGCGCTGGGGCACGGCGGCGCAGGTGCTGCCCGGTTTTCAAGTGGGCAAACACGAGGTTTTCCCGCTGCCCCAAACCGAAATTGACCTCAACCCGGCCCTCGTGCAAAACCCGAATTATTGATTTTTTAGTCGGTTAGTCGGCTGGTCAATAGTCGGTTAGTTAACGTGTGGTTCAACTCGTTGAAAATCAGTCCCGTAGGGACGTTGCGTTTATAGAAATCGGATACAAAATTTATCCCAAAGTCCCATAGGGACGATACATCATGTTTTGAAAACCCAGGGGTCGTCCCTATGGGACTTCGCGCCATTCTGACCGATATGCTATAAACACGCCGTCCCTACGGGACTGATTAAACCCCATACTCATGTTTGGTTAGCCCAACTCTTTTTTGATGTCCATTTTCAGAAAAATATCGCTTTTCATTTTCATGCTTTCGGCGTGGCGGCTCGCCGCGCAGCCCGGCCAAATCGCCGTGCCCCGCGTGGAGCAGATGCCCAATTCGCCCACACCATATAATATGCGCGATTGGCGGCAGGTGGCTTTGCGGTACGACTCGTTCGTGTACGACCTGCAAAAAACCGGGCAATACCTGCCCCTGTGCGCCGTGCAGCCAGCGGGCGTGAACTACCCACAAAACCCCAGTTTTCGCTTGCACACTTACGTTGGCACCAATTCGCCGCTCGGCAACGAGTCCATCAATGTGCTGCCGTCGTTAGTCAGCGCGTCGTTGTTGGGCGTGGACAAGCGCAACCAATTCGGGCGGAACTGGCTGCTGATGGCGCAGGATTTTTTCAACAAAGCCAACGGCGAAAACCTCTACTTGAACAATCCCAGCACGACGAGCGGCAACGATTGGTGGTACGACCTCATGCCCAACGTCTTTTTTTACCAACTCTACGACCTCTACCCGAACATGGGCGGCGACGCGGCGGCGCAGTTTACGGCGGTGGCCGACCGGTTTTTGGAGGCCGTACGGGCAATGGGCGGCCACGACGCGCCCTGGGAAGCGGCCTACATGAACTACCGCGCTTGGAAATTCAAGACCATGCAACCCAACGCCGTCGGTGTGCCCGAGCCCGAAGCCGCCGGCGCGTTCGCGTGGGTGCTGTTCAATGCTTGGAAAGAGACGGGCAACGCCGAATACTTGAAAGGCGCGGAGTGGTCGCTGGAATTTCTAAACGACTGGCAATCAAACCCTTCGTATGAATTGCAGCTGCCCTACGGTACCCTCACGGCGGCCAAAATGAACGCCGAATTCGGCAGCCGTTACGACGTGGAAAAGATGGTCAACTGGTCGTTCGACCGGGGCGCGTTGCGCGGTTGGGGCACGATTGTCGGGACTTGGGGCGGCTTCGATGTGTCCGGCTTGGTCGGCGAGGCCAACGACAACGGCAACGATTACGCTTTCCAGCTCAACGGCGTGCAGCAGGCCGCCGCCTTCGCGCCGCTCGTGCGCTACGACAAACGCTTCGCCCGCGCCGTCGGAAAATGGATGCTCAACCTCGCCAACGCCACGCGGCTGTTTTATCCCGGCTTTTTGCCCAGCCACATGCAAGATGCCTCGGCTTGGTCGGCGGCCAACGACCCGCAGCAGGTCATGGGCTACGAAGCCTTGCGGCAAAAGTGGCAGAACCTCTCGCCGTTTTCGACGGGCGACGCGCTGCAAGGCGGCTGGGCCGGCACCAATATTTCACTGTACAGCACGTCTTCGCTCGGCTACATGGGCGCGATTTTGGAAAAGACCAACGTGGATAAGATTTTGAAAATCAATCTGTTGAAGACAGATTTTTACCACGCGGCGGCATATCCGACCTACCTGTTCTACAACCCTCACCCGACTGCTCAAACCATCACATTCGATGCGGGCACCGCACCCGCCGACATTTACGAGACGCTTTCGGAGCAGTTCATTTTGCAAAACGTGAACGGCACGGTCAGCCTGACCGTGCCGTCGAATCAGGCGGTTGTGGTCGTGGTTTGCCCGGCGGGCGGTGCGGTTTCGTTTGAAAAAAACAAGATGCTCGTGGATGGCGTGGTCGTAGATTATGACCAACACGCTCAATCGTACACGTTCGCGCCGCGCATCAAAGCCCTTGCGGCGGCCAGCAATCCGGTCGAAATCGGGAAAACCGTGCAGGTTTTCGCCACCGTCGAGGACGCGGATTCCGGCCAAATCACCTACTCGT